>CAIWJG010000767.1 GCA_903912925.1 uncultured Verrucomicrobia subdivision 3 bacterium
CGGAACAGCTCCTGCAGGCGCAGGATGGCCGCCTTGGTATAGTTCCCCCAGTCACCGCGGGCCGCCTCCAGCAGGCGTTGCAGGCGCGGGCCGTCAATCACGCGCTGCCAATCGTCCCAGTTCAGGCTGGCCACCAGGTCCGAGATGCGGAACGTCTCCTCCGAGAACTGGCCACCCTCGGTATTCACCAGCGAGACCACGTCATCCGCGCGCGGCGCAGCCACGATGATGATCTCGCGATTAACCGCCATCACATTGACCGTGCCGCCCTGGTGGTCAATGTGCCGCCCCATCAGGTTGATCCGTCCTGGGGAGCGCACAATGGCCACCTGTCGATCCGCCCCATAGCGCAGGATAAACGCACCCAGCGCCTTGCGGATTTGCTGCCAGGGAATCTCCTCCCCATACCATTGCCGGAACTGCCGGCGTGCCGCGGCGCCAGGGTTTTGGAGCAAGCGGTCCCATTCGCCGGCCAGCGCCAGAGCGTCCTTCTGATGTGACAGCGTTTCCACCACCGCCGGCCCCTGCCGCTGCTGATAGACTTCCTCGATGGCCAGCAACTCCTGCGGATTGTTGAACGCCATGAGGTCACGCACATCGTGTACTTCGCAGCCGATGACCCGTGCCGGCTTTGGGCGCTTGGCCAGAATCTCGAACACGTCCGTCAGATACTCCTCCTGGCTGGCGCGCGCCGACTTGAGCCGGCTCAGCGCGTCGTAAAGCACCGGCGCGCGGAACAGGTAGGTGGACATGTTCATCTGGTCGAAGCGCTCGAGCATTCGGCCAGCCCGAACCGTCTCCTCTCCCACCTTCAGACAGCCCAGCCGTTCATCTTTCGAGAACCGCCGCTGGAACTCCTCACGGGACAGGACAGGTTCGGCCGCAGCCGACGCTTCGCCGCGGGCATCTGCCGAGGGACCTGAACATCCAACATCCAACATCGAACACCCAATATCCAATGACGGACCGAATTGGGCACGTTGGGGGTTCGATGTTGGATGTTGGATGTTGGATGTTCCTCCCCTTCGACCCTCTCCCCCCCACATCTCTTCCGCGACTGCCCGGGCAGTCTTTTCCCCGCACTGTTCCTTGAGGATGCGCTCTATCGTCTCGCGGGGAAGGGCCGCCTCGGTAGCAAAAGCCTCGTTGATCCTGGCCAGCGCCACCAGGCGGCGCCGCTCCGGTTCCTCCAGGATGCCCACGATGTTGCCCCGCGACGACTTGAGCAGTATGCCTGCGCTCGAGTTGGGAGGCCGTTTGGCCGTGGCCAAGGTCACATCCGCTCTGCCCTGCTCGTGGGCCGCGAGGAGTTGCCGGATCACCTTCGGGTCAATGACCTTGTCCCCGGCCACTACCAGCACGTTCCCGTCGAACCGCATCCGCTCGAATAACTCCGCCCCTTTGCGCGCGGCGTCGCCGGTGCCCAGCGGCCGCTCCTGGAAGGCGTAGGGAGTGCCGGGGAAACGCCGGCTGATGGTGGCCATGACACTCTCTGCCATGCTTCCGGCGACGACCACATTGAGCATCGACCCGCACAGGTTGTAGGTTTCCAGCGCGCGAATAATGACCGGCACCCCCAGCACCTCGAAACACACCTTGTGCCGGTCGCTGGTGCCCATGCGCGTTCCCTTGCCGCCCGCGAGAATAATTGTGACAAATGGCCTTTTCATAGTTGCCTGACCGCTCAAACAGCAGCCCTGAGCCTAGCGCACGAGGCCCCATTCGCAAAGCCCGTTCCTCGCCATATTACGCCCTGGAATTCCTGACCCGCAGCCTGCGTCTGGGCCGGCATGGAATCTGAGGGAGCCCATTTCCAGCTCGGCGCACCCATTCCCCCTCTCACCCTACCCTCTCCCCAGAGGAGAGGGAGAAGTATCCGCGCTACGACCCATTGTAGCGCTTCGACATTCCCAGCGACGGGCCTGGCACCCTCTCCTCCGGGGAGAGGGTAGGGTGAGGGGGAATGGGGCTCAGGTCGTCTCCAAGGGCTGAGGATCGGGGGAGGAGAGGGAGAAGCCGCGGCGTCTCGCTAGCTTGCTTAACTCAACGGCGGTGGAGCCGAGGTGAGGGGAAGGCGGTCCCAATCACCTGGCTATGGTCAGGCCTTGGCCGGGACCACAAAGGGCGCCCGGTATTCGCGGGTGAGCAGCTTATCCGCTTCCGGATTACCGATGAACCGCTCGGTCTTGGGGTCCATCTTCAACACCGTGCCCAGTGTGGCCGGCGTGGTCTTGAGGTCCACGTTGTTGGCCTTGAGGTGCTCTTCCATGCGGCCAATCGTTTCAGCCAGATCCTTGTTGCCCTTGACCGCCTCGCCAATCTCCTCGGGCGACTGGGCCTTGCCCAGCCGGTAGGAGATGTTGCCGGTGTGGCACAGCGCGCTGGAAAGATGGCCCTCCAGGATGTCCGCGTGCAGGTCGCTCGGCTTGCGGCTGCGCACCGCGGCAAGGAAGTTGGCGAAATGACTGGAGCTGCCCGAGAACTTCTTGATCTCGACCCCCTGCTTGTCCACAACCCGCGCGCTGGAGTAGCTGGGAATAATCAGCGAGCCGCCTTCGCAATCGCCCACAATACCAATCTCCACGCCTTGGCGCTTATCCATCGACTGCATACCTGCGCCGGACGGCAAGCCGCGCACCTCGAAGATGAGCGGCGCAGCCGCGTAGTCGTGGAATACAACGATGGTGTTGGGCGTGGTGCCGTCATCGACATAGCCAAGCCGGCCGCCGACGCTCACCACCCGCGGCGAGAGTTCCATCTCGCCCAGGACCCAGCGGGCGACGTCCATCTCGTGGATGCCCTGGTTGCCCAGGTCGCCGTTGCCGGTAGGCCAGACCCAGTGCCAATCGTAGTGCAGCCGCTTGCGCATCAGCGGGTCCTTCGGCGCCGGCCCGCACCACAGGTCGTAATCAATTTCGGGAGGCACCGGCTGCGGTCCGTCCACTTTGCCGATGCTGCCGCGGCGCTTGTAGCACAGCCCGCGCGCTCGGATCAGCTTCCCAATGTGACCTGCGCGCATCCACGCAATGCCTTCGCGAATCCCGCTGCTGGAACGCGACTGCGTGCCGGCCTGCACAATGCGGTTCAGCTCGCGGGCCACTTCGACGACCCGGCGTCCCTCCCACACGTTGTGCGAGATGGGCTTTTCGACGTAAACATCCTTACCCGCCTGCAAGGCCCAGATGGTCCCCAACGCGTGCCAGTGGTTCGGCGTGGCGAAGGTGACCACATCAATATCCTTGTTCTCCAACAGCTTGCGGACGTCGGTGTAGCCTTCGACTTGCTCGCCCTTTTCCCGATGCTTCTTTACTGCCGGGTTGAGCACCCTGCTGTCCGCATCGCATAACGCGACCAACCGCGTCCCTTTGAGCTCGCCCAGGCCGCTGATGTGGCTCGTGCCGCGCCCACCGAACCCAACGACGGCGAAGCGGATGTCGCCATTTGCCCCAATAGGGCGCGCGGTTGTGGGAGCCGCCGCTTTGTTCGCCGCGCCTTCCTCGGCCCCCAGGGCCGGGAACAGGCTAAACGAGGCGGCGGTGAGCAGGGAGGACTTAAGGAAGTCACGGCGGTTGAACTTGGTCATATCAAGGGGAAAGGCTAAAGGCTAAAGGCTGAATGCTGAATATGGGTGCGGGGTTGCAGATTGGGCGCAGATTACTTCACGTAATGCTCGTACCTCTCGGCGACTTTCGCCTGCTGGTCGTCGCCCTCGTGCAGGTAAAAGCGATACCGGAAAGTGATGCTCTTGCCGGCCGGAACGGTGAGGTTGCCGGCACCTTTCTCCGTGCCGGGCTCGAAATCATGCTGGCCAAAGGGGTTGGCGGCGAACAGCCCGTAATCACGCACATGCCACCACGTCGGGTGCCGCGGGTTCTGCGGATGGTCGAAGATGGCGATGCCGACAATCTTGTCGTCCACGGGCCCATAGTAATCAACCCAATTCGCCTTCTTGCTCCACGTCTGGCCGTCGCGCACGCCGTTGCTGTTGACGATATGGCCCTTGCCCACCTTGCCCTTGAGCCGCATCGTCTCAGCCAGCCGCACCGCCATGGTGCCTTCCTTCGTGTCGCCGAACGTCAGGTCGCCGTTCGAGGCAAAGAGCGTGATCTCGAAATCCAGCACCCGCTCATTCACGCTGCCCGGGTTGTAGATTCGCAAGGTGCGCTCGTCCGTGCAGACCACCGTTCCCTCCGCCGTCACCCACTTATTGCGCTCCTTGATCACGCCGGCGTCCTTGCCCGATTTCACCTCCAGGAAGTCGTCGTGCACTTCCTTGCCGAAGCTCTTGTCCTCGGACCAGAAATCGTGCCCGTTCATTGACCCATGGGCAAACCACAGCGAGCGGTGATGTTTATGGTCATGCTCCTCGCCGGGCGTGTCCTTCATGGGCCAATTGCGGGTCATCGCCACGTCGCCGGGGCCGATGAGCGGGTAACAATAAGGCCGCGGCACATCCTTGAAATAGTATTCCGTGAAGAGCTTGCCGTTGATCTCCACCCGCAGCCGGTCCGCCAGCTTGGTAATTTGCACGCCCTCCTTCGGCGGCGCCGCAGCGCTGTCGTCGGCAGAACGGACGGTGGAGACAGTGGTTAGAAGTCCAAATGCGATTGCGAATCTCGCGATGTGATAGCGAATCATAACCTGGCCATATTGCGCACACCCGCCGCCCGGGTCAATGGAAACTAAAGGCCCGGCGCCCCGCCTTGGCTTAGGGCTCGTGCAAAAACAAATGCGGTCCTCGGGGTTTCGTCCGGCGAGCGTGGAGCGTAAGAGCGTGGAGCGTAAGAGCGTGGAGCGTAAGAGCGTGGAGCGTAAGAGCGTGGAGCGTCGCAGCGCGTTCGAGGTCACCACGCTCTACGCTCAAACGCTTCACGCTCTCAGGGTGCTCGCGGGCCATAATGTCAGGATTACGCCTAAGGTCTGGAAGTTGTTTTTGCACGAGCCCTTAGAAGCGTCTTTGCCGGCCACTCTGCATTCTGCATTCCCGGGGCGGTCTGGGGCTGGTCTGGCGAGGGTCTGGGGGCGGCCTGACGTGGATTGCGTAAAGTATTGTAAGTGAGTGAGTTGTGTTATTCACTCTCGCGGCAGGTGCGGCGCACATTACATTTGCCTCAAATCAACTCATTCAAAGAATCACGTCCCCACGACTCAGGGAAGCCAGCACCAGGGCCGGACGCACTTTAGCGCTGGAAAGGTCGGTAAAGGAAACGGGACAACGATGACTTCGCCGCTCACAAATCGCGCCATGCCTCGTCCTCCTCAGGGGTGTTCCAGTCGGGAGCCCACGCGCTTTGCGCCAAAGGCAACAAGTCCTCGCGCCCTTCTTTTTCCGCCGCCCGTCTGCCCTTCAAGAACACCAGGAAGTCGAACACCTCGCGCCGCATCGGTTCCGGCGCGCTCTGAATTTCCTCGATCAGTGCCTGAGTCAAGTCGCTCATGGGCTCACTCATGAGCTCACTATAGAGCATCCATTCTGATCGCCAAGCGTGGCCTCGGCAGTGCGGGATAGAAAGGTCACAGCGAACGTCTCTTGGGGTGCCTGGATTGCCGAGCCACGGGAAGCCCGTCCGGGGTTGACCTCCTTTAACTGCACGGATAGGCTGGCACGTGAGCTTACGAACTCGATGTCTCGGCTGCGGATTGCTACTCGCCTTTCTGCCCGTCTTCGCTCGCGACTACCGTTTCGAGAGGAGCATGTCAGAAGAGGTGTTGCGCAGCTACCTTTCGCGCTCGATGACGGTGCTGGACCTGATGACCGGCCATGGCGACCTCGATGACAATGTCCGCATGTTAACGAATTGCGGGGTGAAGTTCGCGGGACGGGCGATTTATCTATGGGGGCAAGAGGCCGATCTGCCCAGGAAGTTGGAGCTGGCGAAGAAGAGCGCCGCCAGGGTGCATGGCGCTGACCCGGAGATAATCCTGCAAGCCTGCGTGTTTGAGATTGTCTCTCAGAACGTGACGAATCTACCCGTGCCGGATTGGGCGCTTGCGGCGCTGGGCCAGCCGGTGGAGAAGCGCAATTTCCGTTACGAGGCGATGGTTTACCCGGACAAGCGAGATCGTGACCAGTGGGGCCCGGGAGCTTCTGTGCCGGATGTGAGCCGTGACGAGACGAAACTGTGGTTCTATTACCTGGCAGCTTCCTACATCAATGCGGGCTGCGAGGCGATCCATTTTGGGCAGGCCGAAATCATGAACCGCAACGACCGGGGGTTGGATAACTGGGCGCAAGTAATCGGTCGGGTGCGCCAATATGCCGCCAAACACGCGCGGCGGCACCTGGTCCTGTGTGATGCCCATGTGCCGAGCGGCGGGCTGGCGAGGGAGGGCAGGCTCCTCTTGGATTTTCACTCCTTCCCGCTGCGGATCGCGGAGGTAGCGCAACGCCCCCAGGAGGGCGAACTGCAAGTGGGGTTTGTGGACAGCATTTATGGCCGCAGCAAAGGGGGGATTACTCCCAGCGGCTGGCGGTGCGAGCACTTGCCATTCCTGGTGGAGTTGGACAACTGGGGTGTGAGCAGCAAACCCGGCCAGGGGGGCTTAGGCGGGTGCTGGGTGTGGGGCTACGATGAGATCACCTGGTTTGCGCAGCAGCCGGAGGCCTACCGTAATGAATGGCTTCGCTATGCCTGGAAATGGGTGCGGGAACACGACCCGGCGGGCTATCTGGAGATGCCGGGCAGCCGTTGCCTGGCTGGGGCCAAAACGGGAAAGGGATGGTATTGCGCCAACAGGGCCAGCGCGGCAACGCCGGACGGGTTCGCACAGGAGGAAACGATCAGGGCAATCTGGGCTGGCGACGCCACCAAAGCAGCACCTGGCGAACGGACACTAGGCCCTGACAAGCCAAGGTAGGCGCCACGACGCAGCGCGCCTTGGACCCCTGAACCGAAAAAGGAAAACATCCAACATCCAACATCCAACATCCAACATCCAACATCCAGAGCGGGGCAGTTGACAAAGTTAACTGCCGTGACATCCAGAGCCGGAAGCTACGTTATCATTGGATGTTGGGTGTTGGATGTTGACCCTCAATTCCTAGCGGCCCCTTTCATGAGTTAGCCCTGCGCCCTCACAAACGCCGCCATAATTCCCCGGCTCTCCGCTTTTCCAATTAATATTTCAATTAATGCACTTGGCACGCAGATTCGGGTTTGCTAACTATCTACTCAGATGATCGCCTGGAATCTCTTGAATACGGGGCGGTGTCTCCGCGGAATTCGAAACGCCGCAGAGGGGCTTCTGAATTCTCAACCCCCTTTAGCCACTCGCGACCAGAAAACCGATCCTCAAACTCCCATAAACTCATGAAAACGCCCAATCGCATAGCTCCGCTGGTTGCCCTCACGTTCGCCGCCCTGCTCGCCACCCCGGCCGCCTGGGCCTTGCCGAAGATAAAGGTGCTCGCCACCGGCGGCACGATCGCCGGCGCGCAAGCCTCGCAGGCCGATGCGGGCTACAAGTCCGGGTCGTTCTCCGTGGAGGATCTCATCAAGGCCGTCCCCCAACTCAAGGACCTCGCCGAGTTGTCCGGCGAGCAGATCGCCAACATCGGCAGCCAGACGATGAACCACGAGGTGTGGCTCAAGCTCGCCACCCGGTGCAATGAATTGCTCGGGCAAAACGACGTGGAGGGGATCGTCGTCACGCACGGCACGGACACGATGGAGGAGACGGCTTACTTCCTCAGCCTGGTCGTGAAGAGCGACAAGCCCCTGGTGCTGGTCGGGTCAATGCGCCCTGCCACAGCCATCAGCGCGGACGGCCCGATCAATCTCTACAACGGCGTGGCCCTCGCCGCGAATCCCGAGGCCAAGGGCCGCGGCCCGCTGGTGGTGCTCAACGACACCATCCACTACGCCCGCGAGTCGCAGAAGATGCATACGACGCGGATGGATACGTTCCATTCGCCGAACCGCGGCATCGCCGGCATGATGAACACGGGCAAGGCCTTCTTCTATTCGCAAAACACCACGCGGCACACGACCAAGAGCGAGTTCTCCGTAGCCGGCTTCACGACGAACGATCTGCCGCGCGTGGAGATTGTCTATTCCCACGTCAATCTCGGCGGCGAAACCATTGACTTTCTCGCCAGCCAGGGCGTGAAAGGGATCGTGCTCGCCGGCGTGGGCGACGGGAACTCCACCGACGCGGTCCTCGCCGCGCTGGAGCGGGCGGTCAAGAAGGGCGTGGCCGTGGTGCGCTCCTCGCGCGTGGGCAGCGGGGTGGTCGATCGCAACGTCGAAGTAAACGACGACAAGCTCGGCTTCCTCGCCGGCATGGAATTGAACCCGCAGAAGGCCCGCATCCTCTTGATGCTGGGCCTGACCAAGACGCCGGAGGTGAAGCAGTTGCAGCAGTATTTCCTGGAGTATTGAGCAGCCCCGAAGCAATATCAGCACCAGGAAGACCAGGAATCGCTTATGATAAAATGGTTCATTGACACCCTGCAGAGCTATCCCGAGATCGCCATCTTTCTGACGTTGGCCGTGGGCTTTTGGGTGGGCAGCTTGAAATTTGGCAAGTTCAGCCTCGGCAGCGTGACGGGGGTGTTGCTCTCCGGCGTGCTCATCGGGCAGTTGCAGATCGCCATTTCGCCGAACGTAAAGTCGGTGTTCTTCCTCATGTTCCTCTTCGCCGTGGGTTACAGCGTCGGGCCGCAGTTCTTTCGCGGCCTCAAGAGCGACGGCCTGCCGCAAGTCTTTTTCGCCATCCTCCTCTGCGCGACGTGCCTGGTGGCGGCGGTTATTGCGGGCAAAGTCGCCGGTTACAGCGTCGGCCAGACCGCGGGCCTGCTGTCGGGCGCGTGCACCATCTCGGCGGTGCTGGGTGTGGCCACGGATTCCATCAACAATCTGGGCCTGCCGCCGGATCAGGCGAAAGCGATGCTTAACGCGATGCCGGTGGCTTACGCCGTGACCTATTTGTTCGGCACGGCGGGCTCGGCCTGGTTTCTGGCCACCATCGGACCGAAGCTGCTGGGCGTGGACCTCGCCAAGGCCTGCAAGGAGTATGAGGAGAAGATGGGCGCGGGCGAAGCCGAGGACGGAACGCTGTCCGCCTACTCCAAAGTCGCGGTGCGCGCCTACACCGTGGGGCCTAACTCGCAGTTCGCCGGCCAGGCCATCGGTGACTTCGAGGCGCGGTTCGAGAAACAGACCCCGCGGCTCTGGGTGGTCAACCTGCGGCGGGACGGCAAGATCACAGATCCGGATGCGAAACTCGCCATCCGCGCAGGCGATGTGCTCGCGCTCGCCGCGCCGCGCGCGACGCTGCTGCAAAACGAAGCCGCCATCGGCGCCGAGGTGGACGACCGCGAGTTGCTTGATTTCACGGTGGAGATCCTGGACGTAGTCATTACCAGCAAGGCGATCGCCGGCAAAACGCTGCCGGAGATCCGGCAGCATGACGTGGCCCAGAAGGGGCGCGGCGTGTTTCTGCGCAAGCTGATTCGGGGCGGGCAGGAAATGCCCTTCAACGCCGGGACGCGGGTGGACCGGGGCGATGTGCTGCAAATCGCCGGCGCGAAGCGCGATGTGGAGCGGGCCGCGAAGGAGTTGGGCTATCCCGACCGGCCGACCGAGAAGACCGACGTTGTTTTCATGGGGCTGGGCATTGCGATTGGCGCGCTCATCGGGGCCATCGTCATCAAGTTCGGCAACGTGCCCGTGAGCCTGAGCACCAGCGGGGGCGCGCTCCTGGCGGGTCTGGTCTGCGGCTGGCTGCGCTCGGTGCATCGGACGTTCGGGCGCATTCCCGGACCGGCGCTGTGGGCGTTCAACAACCTGGGGCTGACCATTTTCATCGCGGTCGTGGGCCTGAGCACCGGACCCAGCTTCGTGACGGGCCTCAAGCAGGCCGGCGTCAGCCTGTTCTGCTGGGGCGTGTTCGTCACCCTCCTCCCGTTCGTGGTCGGCATTTACGCCGGCAAGTACATTTTTAAGATGCATCCCGGCATTTTGCTGGGGGCCTGCGCCGGCGCGCGCACCACGACGGCGGCCTTGGGCGCGATCCAGGAAGAAGCCAAGAGCAAAGTCCCGGCCCTCGGCTACACCATCACCTACGCGGTCGGCAACACCTTGCTCATCATCTGGGGCGTCGTCATTGTACTGTTAATGAAGTAATAACACATTATGTCTAAACCAAATACAAACCACACCACCCGCGCGCGCATGCGCACGCTGGCAAAACTCAGCCCGTTCGAACTGAAGGATTTTCTCATCACCGCCGCCAAGGAAACGGCGGCGGGCAATCCTTCGCTCTTCCTCAACGCCGGACGGGGCAATCCCAACTGGACCGCCACCACCCCGCGGGAAGCCTTCTTTTCGCTCGGCCAGTTCGCGATCGAGGAAGCCAAACGCCCGCTGAACCTGCTCGACCTGGCCGGGATGCCGCAGAAGGACGGCATTGCCGCGCGCTTTAACACCTGGGTGGGGCGGAACCCAAACGGGCCGGGCGTCAAGCTCCTGCGCGAAGCCGTGGAATACGGCGTCAAGAAGCTGGGGTTCAACGCGGATGCCTTCGTTCACGAACTTGCCGACTCGATCATCGGCGATCAATACCCCACGCCCGACCGGATGCTGGCTCACGCCGAGCAGGCCGTGCACGCTTACCTGGTCAAGGAGTTGTGCGGCGGAAAGGCGCCCGGGGGGAAGCTCAACCTCTTCGCCGTCGAAGGCGGCACGGCGGCCATGTGCTACATCTTCAACACGCTCAAGGCGAATCGCCTCCTCAAGAAGGGCGACAAGATCGCCATCGGCGTGCCCATTTTCACCCCCTATATCGAGATGGCGCACCTGGAGGATTTTGATCTGGAAGTGGTTCCGATCAAAGCCAACGACCTGCCGAACGTGGACCCGGAAGCCGGGCAATATCCCGCCGAGGAGATCGCCAAGCTGGAGGACAAGCGCATCAAGGCGTTCTTCGTGGTGAACCCGTCCAACCCGCCGTCCTTTGCCATCCAGAGCAATACCCTCCGCCAGATCACCAAGCTGGTGAAGACGAAGCGCCCCGACCTCATTGTCCTGACGGACGACGTTTACGGCACGTTCGTGAGCGGTTTCCGCTCGCTCATGGCGGATCTGCCGAACAACACCATCTGCGTCTATTCCTTCTCCAAGTATTTCGGCTGCACCGGCTGGCGGCTCGGCGTCATCGCCACCCATGAGAAGAACATTCTCGACCGGCAAATCGCCGGGCTCCCCACGCCAGCCAAGGCGGCCCTGCGCCGCCGCTACGGCTCCATCACGCTAGAGCCGGACAAGCTCAAGTTCATTGACCGCCTGGTGGCCGACAGCCGTTGTGTGGCGCTGAACCACACCGCCGGCTTGTCTTTGCCGCAACAGGTGATGATGACGCTCTTCTCGCTCTTTGCCCTGCTTGACGACCAGAACACCTACAAGGCCACCTGCCAGGAAATCGTCCATCGCCGCCTCCACGCGCTTTACCGTGGACTGGGCCTCCCCATCCCCAAGAACGACAGCTACTCCTCCTATTACATCATGTTCGACCTGATGCTCTGGGCGAAGATGCGACACGGCGAGGACTTTTGCCGGTTCCTGGCCAAGAACTACGAACCGCTCGACCTCATCTTCCGCATCGCGGAGGAACACGGCGTGGTGCTGATGGACGGCGGCGGCTTCGGCGGGCCAAAGTGGAGCTTCCGCATCTCCCTGGCCAACCTGCCCGACGAAACCTACGAGAAGATCGGCGACTTCCTGGTAAATTGCGCGCAGGAGTATCTCAGCGCGTGGGAGAAGTCAAAACCGCAGAACCCGGCCCGCCGACAGGAGTGAACCCGAATCATTAACCCAAGATTATTATGCCAAAGAAATCCAAGGCCAAGGCCCCCAACACCAGCGGCAAGACACTGACGCCCTTCGATCAGTTCAACCTCGAGGTGCCCGCGAGCTTCCCCGAAACGGGCATGGCGGCGCGCGCCGCGCAGGCCATGGTCAACAGCGAGGAGTGGACCGACGCCAGCCCGATGTTGAACCTGTCATCGTTCGTCACCACCTTCGCCGAGCCCGAGGAATTGGAGGTGATGCACCACAACTTCACCAAGAACTACATTGATCATGACATGTATCCGCAGGTCTTCGCGATGGAGACCCGAATGGTGAAGTGGCTCCACGGTTTGTGGAACGGGCCGAAGGGCGTCGAGCCTTACGGCACCGCTACCGTGGGCTCATCCGAGGCCTGCATGCTGGGCGGGCTCGCCCACAAGTGGAACTGGCGCGAGGCCCGCCAGAAAGCCGGCAAAGACGCCAGCCGGCCCAACATAGTCACCGGCGGCAACGTGCAGATCGTCTGGAAGAAGTTCATGAAATACTTCGACGTCGAGCCGCGCATCGCGCCGCTGGAGGTCGGCAACTACCGGCTCACCACCAAACACCTCGAAAAGCTGGTGGACGAAAACACGATCTGCGTCGTCGCCATTGCCGGCCAGACCTTCACCGGGGAGGATGATGACATTCAGGAAATCCATGACTGGCTGGACCGTTACGAGAAGCGCACCGGCATCAGCATCCCGATGCACATTGACGGTGCCTCCGGCGGCTTCGTGAATCCGTTCCTGTATCCCGATTACAAGTGGGATTTCCGCCTGCCGCGCGTGCAATCCATCAATGCCTCGGGCCACAAGTTCGGTCTGGTCCCGCCGGGCCTGGGCTGGGTCGTGTTCCGGGAGCGCAAGGTCTTCAACGAAGATCTCATGTTCTATGTGAATTACCTCGGCGGCGAAATGCCAACCGCGACGATCAATTTCAGCCGCAACGCCGCGCCGATCGCGGTGCAGTATTACCTGTTTCTCCGGCTGGGCTTCGAGGGCTACCGGCAGGTGATGCAGCATTCGTTGGACAACGCCGTGCATCTGCGCGACCGCCTGGTGAAGAGCGGTTACTTCAAGATCATGAACCGCACCCAGCGCATTCCCGTGGTGGCGCTCACGCTCGACCCGAAGATCAAGAAATACAACGAGTTCGACATATCCTTCAAGGTCCGCGAACGTGGCTGGGTGCTCTCGGCCTACACCATGCCGCCCGACGCCCAGGAGGTTCGCTCGCTGCGCATCGTCGTGCGTCCGCACCTGAACCGGAACGTCGTGGACATGCTGGCCGACGACATCATCAAGGCGTGCAAGTACCTCGACGAGCACGGCGGCACCGCCAAACCGCCCGCGTTGCACGCCAAACACACGTCTCGGGGCCATAAATGCTAACGTGAAGCGTGAAGCGTGAAGCGTGAAGGGAATCCGTAAGCGCAGCCAGATAATGATCGAACTCACGTTCGATGCTACGAGGGAAACGTGAAGCGTGAAGGGTCAGCGGGGGCAAACTGCACGCCTGATGGACGCCTTAAACCACATCCTTAAGGTCGCCCCGGAGATCGCGGTGTTCGCCGCACTGGCCCTGGGACAAACCCAGGGCCGGCGGAAGTTCGGAGGCTTCCGTCTCCAGGGTGTGACGGGCTCCCTGATTGTGGCCCACATCATCGGGCAACTGGGTAGCGGGGCGTCTGCCTGATTCAGCGCATGAGCTCCGAAGAATTTCAATTGCCCCTCGCATTCAACGTGGGCGCAGTGTTCTTCTTCGCCTTGACCGGTGCGCTGGGGGCCCGGCGGCTGGGCTATGATTTCATCGGCGTGTTCGTGCTGGCGTTCGCCACGGGTTTGGGCGGCGGGCTGCTCCGCGATGCGCTGTTGCGGAGCGCCGGCCCGGTCGTCGCGCTGACCAACCCCAGGTTCATTCTTGCCGTGCTGCTGGCCACGTGCTGCGGCCTGCTTCGGTTCAGCGCCCGGATTGAAACCTTCAATCGCGTGATTGCCGGGCTCGACGCTGTGGGGCTGGGCGCGTTTGCGGTCGTGGGCACGCAGAAGGCGCTGGCCGCGAATCTGCACTGGCTGGCCGCGGTACTGGTCGGGGTCGCGAACGCCATCGGCGGCGGGCTGTTGCGCGACGTGCTCACGCGCCGCGAGCCGCTGCTCTTCAAGCCGGGGCAGTTCTACGCTCTGGCCGCATTGCTAGGGACACTGGTCTATGTAGGCTTGCGGCTGGAGTTTAATTTCCCGTCGCTGTGGGCCGCCCTGTGGGCCACCGCGGCGACGGTCGTGTTCCGGGTTCTGGCGATCATCTTCAACTGGAAGACCCGCGCCGTGGAGGCGCCGGTCGAGAACCCCTGACCCCCGCACAATCCGATTGTCGCAGGCTCACAAACCCAACCCAACAAACCAAAGGACCACCATGAATACCACGAACCACAAACCAAGCCGGCACCCGCAGGCGATGCTCTGGCTGCTGCTGGCTACGCTCCCCCTGGCCGCCCTCGCGCAAACAGCAACCCCCTCGGCTGCGACGCTGGAACGCCTCGTAAAGGAAGCCCACACGAAGTTCACGAACGAGATGTCCGGCAAGAATGCCGATTACATCCCTTACCTCGCCAGCGTGCCGTCGAACCTGTTCGGCGTTGTGATCGTCACCGTGGACGGGAAAACCTATAGCGCCGGGGATGTGAACTACGGGTTCGCCATTGAGTCCGTCTCGAAACCGTTCACGGCCGCCCTGGTGATGCAGGAATCGGGCCCCGAGGTGATTCTCAAGCAGATTGGCGTCGAGCCGACCGGCATGCCGTTCAACTCAGTCATCGCCGTCGAGCTGCTGAAAAATCGATCGGTCAACCCCCTGGTGAATGCCGGCGCGATGGCGTCCGTGAGCCTGGTCAAGGCCGGCAGCGCGGCTGAGAAATGGGACAAGCTGCTGGCCTGTTACAGCAAGTTTGCCGGCGAGAAGCTCCGGTTGAACGAGGAGGTTTTCCAGTCCGAAGCCGCGAGCAACGCCCACAACAAGGGCATCGCCGAGCTGCTCAAGAGCTACGACCGTCTCTACGCCGATCCGCTGGAAACCTGCGACGTGTACACCAAGCAATGCTCGGTCAACGTGACCGCCAAGCAGCTCGCCGTCATGGGCGCCACGCTGGCCAACGGCGGCGTCAATCCCGTCACCAAAGAGCGCTGCCTCGACGCGAAGTACGTCCCTAAACTGCTGGCGGTGATGATGATGGCCGGCTTCTACGACGAGTCCGGGCTTTGGGCCTGGCACACCGGCCTGCCGTCGAAAACCGGCGTGGGCGGCGGGATCGTGGCCATTGTCCCCGGCAAGATGGCCATCGTCGGTTTCTCGCCGCCGCTGGATGAGGCCGGCAACAGCGTTCGTGGGGGAAAGGCCATCTATTACATCGCCAACCAACTGGACCTGAGCCTGTTCGGCTCCGCGAAGTGAGCTCAAACCATCCAAACCACCACCAAACATGAAAACCAAAGTGCAAACCCCAAACCGGACCGGCCGCCTGCTGACGCTGGCCGCTGCCCTGGTCGCCCTCGCCGTGCTCCCCGCCCGCGCGCAGACGACGGAAGAGTTCAAGCAGCTCAAGACCATAGTCGAGCAGATGCAGAAGACCATTGACGCCCAGAACGCCCGCATCGCCGAGCTGGAAAAGCCCCGAGCCGGCCAACCGGCGACCAACCCACCGGCGGCAGTCGCGCCGGTGGCCACGGCCGCCGCCGCGCCCCCCGTCCGCACCCTCGACAAGGTCGCCGCTGGACAGGACGCCGGCGCCCCAAGCCCCGTGACCTACCGCAACGCCATGAATGACCAGCAAACCGGCGCGCCCCGCCCCGGCAGCCAGACGCTCGACACGAAATACCTAGGCTTCTTCCCCATCCCCAACACGCCCGTAATCGTGAAAGTCAACGCCAAGCCACGGGTGGACTTCACCGACGACAACCGGAACTCCGGCGATCCAGACCGGTTTGCCCCAGCACAGATTCCCACCCAAGGCACCCCGGCCTACGGCGGCGGCAACCAATTCGATGTCAGTGCCCGGGGTTCCCAGTTGAGCCTGGACGTCCGGGCGCCGGATATCGAGGGAGCGCCCCGCTTCTACTACGAGATGGACTTCTTTGGTGGCGGCGCGACCGGAGGGATGACCCCGCGGGTCCGGCAGCTCTACGGGCAGTTTCACAACCTCATCGCCGGCTACTCCTACAGTGTCTTTGAGGATCCCGATGCATGGCCGGACACCGTGGACTACGAAGGGCCCAACTCGGCGGTCTTTGCCCGCCAGCCCGAGATCCGATACCAGTTACCCCTGAATGACCAGTGGCATTTGAATTTTGGCCTCCAGCAACCCTGCACGGATTTGGATCCTGGCACCTACGCAAATGCCGCGGCGGTCAACCATGCGCCGGATGGCGGTTTTAATGTTCGGTGGGAAGACCCGCAGGCCGGGCATGTGCAGTTCGGGACGCTGTTTCGGGCTTTGGGCGCGAGCGATCCCGTGGCCGGCGACCAGACCGTATTCGGCTGGGGTATGAACCTGGCTGGCAGCCTCAACGTCTGGGCCAAAGATACCATGCAATTCCAGGCCACCTACGGACACGGAATCTTCCACTACATCAACGACAACTTCGTCAACAACGACGTGACCTATAACAACCGCGGCCAGCTCACCGCGCTGCCATTTCTGGGGTTGATGGCCGGTTATACCCACCAGTGGTCGGACCGATTCCGGTCCACTGCCACGTTTGGATACAACAATATCAACAACGAATCCGGACAGGGGCCGCTGGCCTACCATGAAACCTGCTACACCAGCCTCAACGTCATGTACCAGCTCCGCAAACGCCTGACCATTGGCCTGGAAGGGCTCTATGGCCGCAAGGAGGTTCAGGACGGCACATCAGGTGATGTGTTCCGCGTCCAGATCAGCCTGGTCTATTCCCTGTTTCCGTCCGGCGTGGAGTAAACTGATTTTAGTGCGTAGCATCGAACGTGAGTTCGATCATTATTTCCGGTAAGCGGAGGTTGAAGTGATGTACTATGACGGCCACGCAGGATGATTCCGGATCTTCCCCGGCACCTGTTACGGGCAAGCTCCCCGCTACAGAAGCACCTGCTCTGGACCCTGAAGGCCACCGGGTTGATCTCTACCTGGACCTCGGGAAGATCCTCTATGATGCCGGGGCATCCGTCCAGCGGATCAACGATTCCGTACGCTACTGTGCCCATGCCCTTGGAGATGACGATGTCCATGCCTTCGTGGGCAATGAAGCGATCGAAATCGGGCGGCGCACCGGTGACCGGACGGAGATCCGGATGCATGCATTCCGTGAACCGGTGCGGGTCAATGCCACCATCCTGCAGGGTGTCAGCCGGATGCTTGCGTCACTCAAACCGGGTTGTGCAACTCCTGTTACCGTCAAAAGCAGACTGCAGGAGTTACAAAATCTCCCCCCGGCCTTTCCGGCATGGTTAACCATAATAGCGGTGGGCCTGGCCTGTGCCGCATTTGCCTGGCTGAACAACGCTGATATCCTGTCCCTCTGGGTGGTCTTCCTTGCCGCTTCGATCGGTTTTGCTACCAAGCTCTATGCCTTTCCCCGGGCCGGCAACCTGTATCTCACCGTGCTGATTTCTGCCCTCGCGGCATCGGCGTCTGCACTTATATTGCTCCCGCTCTCCCATACGGCAACCGCGGAAACGGCGCTTATCTCCTCCCTCCTGTTCCTGGTTCCCGGCACCGTTCTCATCAACGGCGGTCATGATATTGTGCGGGACCACACCGGTTGCGGGATCGCCCGGCTCGTTTCGGTCATGGCGCAACTGCTGGTCATAACCGGGGTACTGTTAATCCCGCTCTCCCTGCTCTCCCCGCTCTCCCCGGAACCGGGGGCTTCGGTTATCATCTCCCTCGGTCTGACCGGCATCGTCATCAGCGCCGTGGCTGCCGGAATCGCGGCGTTCGGTTTTTCGCTCATGATGAATATGCCGCTAGCCGCGCTGCCCGGATGTGTGATATGCGGGGGTGTGGCGCGGATCATCCGTGAAGGTGCAACCCTTGCCGGTCTCGATCCTATCATGAGTATCTTTATCGCAATGGCGGCAGCTACCCTGCTCGCATTCGTGATTGGGAGGTTTACCCACGTAACGGAAGTGGTAATCGCGGTTGCTGCCGGTCTCCCGATGATCCCCGGGCTTGCCGCGATCATGGGGCTCAAAGGTCTCTTCCATCTGGCGCATCCGTCCGCAGCAGTCCAGTCAGCTCTCATCCAGACCACCCTGCAGAGTTCGCTCTATGCCGCCGGAGGCTCCCTTGCGCTAGTTGCCGGGATTATCTTTCCCCTCATTATCATCACCCGGGGAAGGCCCCGGATATAAAAGTACTGTGGGTTAACTCAGGGCTTTACTAGAATCCGATAGAATCGCGCCGGGCCGCCTGGCACCGAGAGGTTGCAGGTGTTGGTCGGCGGGGTGGCCGCCAACGGTCCCGCCAGCGTCACGAAGCCTCCGGCCAGATTGGACGATTGGAGCAGGGTGTAGCTACGCCCGGAAACGCTGGGCCAACATAGCTGGAGACTGCCGGGGGCGGAGGTGACCGCCTGCACCCGGAAGCCTGAAGTGGGGTCCGTGGGGTCAGTGCCGGCGTAGTACTCGCTCAAGTTGCTGGCCCCATCCCGGTCGAAGTCCATGAAGCTGTCGTCTTCGTTCGCATTCAAGCCCCAAAACGCGTTGGTGCTCGTCGGCAGCAAGTAACGGGCTTCGTATGAATCAGGGAGGCCGTCGTTGTCAGAGTCCACCTCGCCCACAGGAATGGCGTACCCAAGCAGCGCGACCACTTGATTGGTTTGGAGCGGGTCGTTGGAGCGGATGGCGATCTGGTCCGTGTAGCCGCCGACGGCGGTGGGGGCAAAGCCTACCGCAAGCGCCAGCGTGCCATGCGGCGCGATGGTCACTGGGAATAGCGCCGGCAGATTCTTTATCTGGAAGGGTAGGCCGGGCGTGGTGATGCTGGTAACGCGCAGGTCTTGCTCGCTGAGATTGCAGAGCCAGACGGTTTGGACATTCTCCGCTGCCGCAACGTTTCGGGTGGGAAAGTGGAGGGTGGCTGGCAGGCGGACCAGGGCGGGCTGGGGTGTTGGCGGAACATAGTCCACATAGGCATTGAGCCGAATGTTCAGCGTTGAGCCAATACCATAACTCGCGAGGAAATTAGGCATCTTCCCATACCCTTTGAGCTGGAGGTAACCCGTGTTGAAGTTCATGGGTGGGTCGGCGGTCAGGAAAACGCGAACGGTATCACTAAAGACACCCGTCGAGTTGGTCATCCACAACCGCAAGTTCATCTCCAGGCTCAGTTGTCCGGCATTGGGGCCGGTCACGGTGATCCAGCCAGTGCCATCCCGGCCGGCCGATTCAAGGCGAATGATGGTTGTGCCGTTGACCGTGTCAGGCATCTTGAAGGTGTCGGCCAGCAGAATAATGGGCGCGCGGCCATCGCTTTGCGGCGGACCGACCTTCAGGTCCAGCGTGCCGTTGGGGGCGAGACCGATCTTCCAACCCGTATTGATTTCCAGACCGAGGTCGCGTGCCCGACCGGTGAAGTGCGCGGGGAGATCATTGGTCGTGATGGGGTAGGGATACGCCGACAGGAGGATTCTTCCGCCGCTTCTTAAATCGTCCAGGCCGTTGCCATCCACATCGCCAAGGCAGTCAAAACTGTCAATGGTGGAGCCGTCTGCCGACGCAATGCCTGCCACCGCAAATGGATTCGCCGCGGTCTTGGTATAGAAATAGAGATTGGTGCCGATCACCGCCGCCATGTCCGCCAGACCATCTCCGGTAACATCCCCCGCCCCCAAACAGACCGTCCCCCAAACCATCGGAGCGGGCAGGATGCCTGGTGCCCCCAGCGTGTTGGCGGTTGCGTATTTCTTGTTCGCTCGGGGGCTGTCATTCCATGACTGTCCGGAGAATACTTCCTGCCCGTTGCCAAAGTAATCGCCCCAGAGGGCCAGACCGTTCCACCCCATCCCGCCGCCGGCAATGTAAGTGGGTGTGGAGAAGATGGGACCGTTGATACTCAAGAACTCTCTGGAAAACGTACCGGGCAGCAGCCACCAGCCCCATCCGCCGGTATCAATGTTCGTGTAAACCATAGTCCCCACTTCTGCACCCGCTACCACTAGATCGGGATAGCCATCCCCGTTGCGATCGGTAAAGAAGGTGGGGACGATGCTGGTGGAGCTGGAGAAGTCTATGATTGACTCTGGTCCCACTCCCAGATCAGTGGACCCCACGCGCGTCAAGTCCGGCCCAAAACGGCTGGTCACCACTGTTGTGTTGTATCCATGTCGGGGCGCTGAGGCAAAGGTCACCAGATCCGGGTGGCCGTCCCGATCCAGATCCACCCCACGGAACCCGTGACCGGTTGAGTAATCCTTGGGCAATGTTTGGCCGGTGAAATGATACCATAATACGGGATGTCCATCCGGCCGCCCTCGATAGACCACGACATGACCGGTGTCGTTGCCAAAAACAAAGTCGGCGCAGCCGTCGCCATCAACGTCCCCCAGCCCACGCACCGTTCTGGCGGAGGCCCCGGTGGGCAGGCTGAGCACCACCCCGTCCGCCCAGTTGTAATGGGGGCCGAAAAACAGGATGGGCGTGCTAGTCTGAATTAGATCCGGGTAACCATCGCCGTTGACATCGCCGACCGGAACGATGTCCCCGCCCGAGGCGATTCCGGGAAAGTAGAAGAACCGATCGCGAAAGGTCAGCGGCTGGTCGCTAACGACCGGGCCCCAGTGGTTGGTGAGGTCGCCAGTCGCATTCGTCGTCGCAAACCGGAATTGATGACGCGCCTTGGGCAGCGTGCCCTGCCAGCGGAACACCTGCCCCAGCGCGGTCGAACTCCCGGCATTGGTCGCGGTCATGACCTGGGTGTTTGTTCCATCGAGTACCAGGTTGATCACCGGAGCCGGGCCGTTGCTCGGGTCGGTGTAGGTCACCTGGAATATAAAGGGTGTGGTCAGGTTGCCGTTGAGGGGCATCGCCCGGCCGGCACTGAGCTTGGGCGCGGCCAAGGCGGCAGTGGTTGGCGCGAGGCAAACAGCGGTGATCCAACTGACCCACGCGATCAAGTGAACTGGTGCTGGTTTCATAGCGTTGCGGCGTCTGGACGTTACGGTTTGAAAACTGGTTTCCGGTACTCCATAGAAGGATCACAACCATTAGGGTTACCTTAGTTACAACCTAGACTACCAGAGGCGGTCCGCGCGGTCAATCCGCAATTTTGGCGCCGTTTTGGGCGCATCCGCTACCGGCCTCTGCTCGCGACAGAGTTGCTTTTGAGGCGCGGGGCTACCAAGGCAGGTGCTCCGCCCGGATGCCCTTTTTAGTACGTAGCATCGAACGTGAGTTCGATCATTATTTCCGGTAAGCGGAGGTTGGCATGAATCGGCCGCCCGGGATGGCTTTTTAGTACCCGTCGAGTTGGTCATCGCAAAGAACGCAAAGAGCGCATAGAAAGGAACTTGGGATGGTTCCGAAACAAAGGACTGATTTACCTGCCGGGTGAATGGAAGGCTTAGGCGATCCCTGCACAACTATCTTTCTTTGTGATCTTTGCGTTCTTTGCGGTTAAATCAACTACCGAATTCAGGATCAGCAACTTATTGCCGCTGCGCGGGTGAGAGCAGCGCCCGGCGCACGGAGATTTCCGGGTAGTCCTGCGCCAGGCGGCGGAGTTCAGTCAGGCCGGCGGCGTTGGCCAGTTGGGCCGCCGCGATGGCGGCCGCGTATCGCGTGTCCGTGGCATTCTGGAGGTTGGCAACCGTCTTGAGCAATACCGGCTGAGCTCGCGAATCCCCGAGTCGCCCCAATGTCCAGGCCACCTCCGCACGCCAGCAAGGGGTGAGGTCGTTATGCAAAAAGAGCACGCCTGGCCCCAGGGGATCAGGTCGGCCACTGGCTGCCTCCGGAGCCGAGTCCTGGAGCACTTTCACCAGCATCTGCACCGAACGCGCATCACCCAGGTTTCCCAGCGCCCGGACGAGGTAGAAACAGACCCAATGGCGGGCGGGCAGCTTCGTCACCACCGGGATGCCGGTGTCGAATACACGCGGGATGTCAACCGGCTGAATCCAATACCGTTCAATGGCCTTGCTGATGCGCGGCTCAAAGGAGCGGTCGCGACAGACGAGCGAAAGGATCTGCGCGGCCCGGTTTTCCGGGTCCGGTTTCCCGCCCCAAGCCGCGTGCGTTGTGGCAATCGCCTTTTCGATGCCGGGCTGTTTCGTCGCCCGGGGATCCCCCAGCAGCGCCAGGCAGGTCTCGGTGACCATCACTGCCTGTCCACTGCGCCGGATGACTCGGCCCACCAGCGTTTCGCAATCATCGTTGCCGGGCAGCAATGCCCGGTCCGGATCGGTCGGCACGGATCGTATGAGGTGCGGCAGGATCGCTGCTGTGTTGGTGGCCCCGGTAGCGTCGAGCGCCTCAATGATGAGATAATGCACGGGGGAGGCGTGGCAGGCGATCAGTGCGTCGTGGTCGCCATACCAGCGGGTGTACTCGGGGTAATCCGGCAGCCTGGCAAAAGCCTCGATCAAGGCCGTGATGGCTTCGGGCGTGCCGATCCGGCCCAGGGCCTCGACCGCCGCTTCGGCTAGAAACAGGTTGGCCTTTTCCGGGTCCACGTTCGCGCGCAGTATCTCGGAGAGCATCCCCACCGACTCGGCGTCGCCCAGCCAGCCCAGCGACCGAACCGCTGCCTGTAACGTGCGGGGATTGACGTCCGCCAGCGAGTTGAACCGCGCCTCGTCGCCCCGATGGTTCTTCCGCCATTTCGGGAATGGATTCAGCTTGCTTTCGCGCAGCACATACTCGCGCAGGCCGCGGCGTCCAGCGTCGCCGCCGATATGTCCCAGCGCGACCGCCGCCGAGCGAATGTCATCCCGATCATTGCCGGAGAGCCGTGCGGCCAAATCCTTCTCCAGTCGCTCCCAGTCATTCTGCTGATGCCACTTACGCCACGCCTCCGCCTGGCGGCCCTGCTCCGCCTTGTCGGCGAATGGGTCAAAGGGCTGCGCGTGGGCCGTCAGATTCTCCAAGGCCATTGCCGCCGCCTGGGCGACGAGCGGATCAGCATCCTGCAATGCCGCGAGCAGCGGCTGAACTGCTCCCCGGTCCCCACAGGCCGCGAGGGCAACCGCGGCAGCCACCCGAACCTCGCGCTGCTTATCGCGCAGGCATTGGGCCAGCGCCGGGGATGCGTTCCGGTGCCGGAAAATGCCCAGCCGTTGGGCGGCGCTGATTCTCAGGTCGGCATTGGTCCCCTGCAACAGGGCGATCAGCGCCGCGACTTCCTGGGGCCCGGTGGCCAATGCCTCGGAAGTGTCGCTGTGCCGGTTGATGCCAGCGACCTCCCGATAACGATCGAACTGCAACTCCATCATGCCGGTTACGGCGGCGTTATTCCCGCGGAATTGGTGTGGCCTGCCCAGTCCGGACAGCCGCAGCGGCTTCACCTGCAAGGCCTGCAGATTCGTCGGCCGGACAGGAGGGGCTGCCTGCCTGGAGTGATGGCAGCCCACACACCCGCGCGTTTCCCCGGGCCGGACATAGATCCAAGACATCTCATTAAGCTCCGACCGCCCTTCGCCATCAATCGCCTGGAAGGCGATCGGGGTGTCCGCGGGCACCTCCACCGCAAAGGAACCATCCGCCGCCAGCGGCACGGTGCCAAGCTCGGTTACTTCACTGCCGGCGTGGACGATATACGAGTGAGAAGAACGCATCGTGAGTCCTTTGCCCGCCAGGACCCGCATGGCCCGAACGTGGGACCAGCCCGCGGTGGTATTTCGGGTGATCCGCGCGTCCTGGCAGAGCAGGATGCCGGTCGGGTGCGGTTCCTCGACTTTCCGGGCCTCCCCCGCGACGGACAGGATCGGCGGACGCTGGCGCGCGCCCAGGAACACCGGCGAATGCAACGGCGCGTTCGTGGAATCAAACACGATCATGACCTTGTTATCGCCCTGGGCAGGATCGGCTATCGCGATCCTGGCGTAGCTGGTTTCGTGAGCGCCCGCGCCGGTGCGGCGAACCCGCTCACGGAGGGCGACCCGCCCCGGGAGTGTGCATAGCAACCGCCCATCTGGCAGCGCGGCCACGTCGCCGGCGGCCACCGCCAGGTGCCGCAGCTCCGCGTCCGTGCATCCGGGACGGCCCACGGCGATGCCTGACCCGGTGAGGTATGCGACCCGCCCGTCGGCCATAGGCGCCGGACTTCCGCAGTTGAACGCCCGCAGGCGCCCGCCGTATTCCGGGCCCATCTCCAGACCATACTCCGTGTAACCCGCCGTGCCGTCCGGATGGATCGCGTGCAGGAGCGTCTCCACTTTGCCACGACCAAAGAAGTTGTCGGAGCGGATGAAGAGAATCCGTCCGTCCGCCAGCACCTCGGGCTCGTTGTCGAAGACAATGGTGTGGGTGAGCGCAGTGATGTTATGGCCCTCAACGGTCATCGTAAACAACGAGCGCGAGGGTGGATTGTGATATTCCTCGAACGTTCCGATCCGGGTCGAGGTGAACACCAGCCTGCCGTCCGGCAACTCGCAGGGATCAATATCGTGGAATGGACCATCCGTGAGTTGCTGCGGTTCACCCCCATCGGCTCTGATTTTATAAATGTGGAAGAACGGCGCCCCGCCGGGGGCCATAGAAAGATAGATCCACTGTCCATCGAAGGATACCGTTGGCGACCCCAGCGCCCCCTTCCCGGCGTCGAGGATCAGATGCGGAACCACGCCCGGTCGGGCGGGTTTCAGCGCGTAGAGCTTGCGTCCCACTTTCATCGGCGCGGGCAAGTCGTGCTCGGGAAAGGCCCGGGAATCGCGCGGATTGAAGATCGTAACCGAGAGGCTGTCGTAACTGTTGCCGGTCCCCGCGGTCGGACGATAGAGACTGCAATCCTCGCCCACAAAGATCACCGCCTCGGGCCAGGCATAATCAGCGGGCGGTTCGAGTTCGTTCCCCCGGTCGCGGCGACCGACCGCTTCCCGTTCCGCGCCTACCGCGAACTTCCCCCAGGGTTCCACCCCAAAGGCACCCAGGCTTATCGCTGCGGCCCAGGCCTGGTCGTTTAGCCCCGGCTCTTGCCAGTTAGGCTGCTCCTGCGTAGCGCATTTCCAGGAGGGACTCGTGGTCAGATCCGCTTTCTGCCCGTCGGTCAGCTCGACGACGAGCCGGGCGAGCAGACCCGCCGGTCCTGGCGCGGTGTTGACGGCCTCGATGGCGATCACATTGTGCCCCGCCGAAAGCAGGCGCGCGACCTGAAAGCGCTTCGCGCGATTCCAGGCATTCGGGTCCGCGGCGCTCTCGCCGACAAACTGGCCATTGAGGTAGGCGGCGTAGAGGTTATCCGCGGTGATGATCAGTTCCGCGGAGCGAATCTGAGCCTTCTCGGACACGGCGACGCTCGCCCGAAACCACACTGTCCCCGCTGGCTGATCCAGAGCCGGTCGGCCCGCCGGCGGCGCGGACCAAATCCACTCCCCGCTCCCGAAATCCACCGGCTGGGCACGGGCGCCGAGCGCCAACGCCAGAAAGGCAAATAAAAGCACCCGCAGGCAAAACTCCCTCGGGAATGACCGCTGTCCGATGGGTTGCACGTATCGGCTATTGGCTGCCGGGGCAGAAACGTCGCGTTGAATTGAGGAATGGTATAGCACTATAGTCTCCGGGCGTTTTATGACGTTCCGCAAGCTCACGCAAGGCATTTCCGCGACAGGCATTTCGACACCACAGCGGTGGGGCTGGGAATTGACAGCAATTCTCATTATGGGACGAATGGGACGAATGGGACGAATGGCGGATGATCCCATGTGGCCTCGGACACCCTAAAGGGTGGACACCAAACCTCCCAGACCAGCCAAAATGAGAACTGCTGGGGAATTGACCTTGACCAGCGACGACCCGGAGGTCTTCCTCTACGAAGGCGCGGATGTGCCCGCCGAGAAGGTCAACAAGGATGCCAAACTGGTTGTCAAACACGAGTTATCCGTGCCAATTCGTGAAATCCGTGTCTAACACTGGCTCTGCTGCTGGGCTTGAGTAAAGGCGGTCTTTATTTTGGCAGGCGTCAGGGGCGACGCCAGCAGACCTGCCTGAACACGCCTCAGCAAGGCTGGGTCCAAAGGATCGTGTTGATTGGCAATGCCTTGATTCACGGCGGCCTCGAGGAAAGCCAGTTTGACAAACCGGGCGTCCGAGTAGAAAACGACAGTCGGGCGGCCCACAAAGCGATGCTCGCCCGGCTGTATCACCAAGGTCTTATCGGAGTGTGGACGCTGGGTGGTGAAATTTACGATGATGACCTCGCCGTTTTGCGGATTGACGGCGGTTACGATCACCCACAGATGAGACTTGTCTTGTCCCGGCTTCGGTATCAGCACCGTGCTACCCAGGGCCAACATCGCGTCAATGTGCGTCCAGGATATTCTCCACGAGGGCAATGCCCTCAAGTTCGTCTTCAACGGAGGCGATCTCGATTTCCGTTTTCCCCCCCGCCTTCAGGATGTCGCGATATTGGATGGAAATGGCACCGCCCTGAGGATTCTTCCATTCCGGAAGTTTGTGTGTCAAATCCACCAACTCCCACCGGCTCTTGGTGCCGTGCTGTCGAAAAATTTCGTCCAACAGTTGCACTTCCGCAGTGGAAAGCTCATCTTCGCCGGGGTCGTTGCGAAGCCGGACAGCGTAGTGCTCAGGCTCAGTGATGTGTTTTGCCCAAACGGAGGTTTGACCCGGCAAATCCTCATCGGTGGCCAGATCCAGCACACGGCTCAGCACTGGCCCTCGATCCATGGAGACGTAGGTGTCCGTGGTGATGGGCCGGCCCCATCGCAGTAATGCGGTGCGGTCTGCCAGGTAGAGGAGTTTGATGAGCTTCATGTAGCTCATCTGAGCCCCCCGGAGCCTCAGAAGGTGAGCCGCAGCCTGGGTTGCCTTTCGTTCATTGAAGCGCAGACGCATGGTTTGTGTGGGCGGGAGTGTTTATGAAAACGTCCCGCAATGCAACACCTCTCTATTATCGGACCAGACAGAGCAAACCTCAAGCGGCTTCAAATGTGCTCCTAACTTATAGGCAGGCTGCCCTTACCCGGCGTCCCCATCTCGTCCATAGTGAGAATTGCTGTGTAACTATCTCCTGGGCGCAGCCGTTATGTAGAATGAACTGTGATATTTGCCAAACGTTCCTCCACGGTCTGCGCTGTCCTCGCGGGTCTGATTATCATCGGGCTGGTTTACTGCTCCATCCGGGCGATCAACCCTCCGCACGCGTTGCCCAAGGACGCTCCGGCTGATCAATTCTCGGCGCACCGCGCCATCGCGCACGCCTTCG
This sequence comes from uncultured Verrucomicrobia subdivision 3 bacterium, assembly GCA_903912925.1. Taxonomy (GTDB): domain Bacteria; phylum Verrucomicrobiota; class Verrucomicrobiia; order Limisphaerales; family UBA8199; genus PALSA-1440. The sequence goes on from CAIWJG010000767.1 coordinate 27,241, forward strand.
CCTGTTCGAAGCAAACCCATCCCGCAGGATCGCTGAATGACGACCAGGTGGCGGAGTATTACCTTAATGCGTTGAAAGAGATGGGGGTCGAGACGGAGTTCATGTGCAAGCCGGCGGTGCAAGGCAATCACGTCATGTTGCAGCGCGCGGTGATCGGCCGAATCCGCGGCACGAACAGCACCGGGGCCATCGCCTTCAGCGCGCATTACGACTCGGTGCCCTACGGACCGGGGGCCACGGACGACATCAGCGGCTGCATTGCCATGCTGGAAGCGGCGCGCGCGTCCATGCACCAGCCCCGCATAGGCAACGACCTGCTCTTCATCTTCGCCGATGCGGAGGAGATCGGAGGATGTGGAGCGCAAGGCTTCTGCAGCCATCCGCTGGCGCAGAAGATCGGCATCATCAACGAGCTGGACGTGCGCGGCGTCAAGGGCCCGGCCCTGATCTATGAGACCTCCTCGGGCAATGGCGCGCTGATCGCCGAGCTACGCAAGGCCAGGGCGGATGGGGTGCTGCCGGTGACCAGCTCGATGATGGTTTCGGTCTATGAACGCTCACCGTTCGGCAGCGATTTCACCAAGTTCCGGAGGGCCGGCATGAGCGGCTACAACGTCGCGTACATAGACAAGTTCGCCTGGTACCACACGGCCAACGATTCGCCGGAACACATCAATCCTGACAGCATCCAGCATTTCGGGGCGCACGTCATGGGCATCGCGAAGCACTTCGCGAATGCGGATTTTGGCGCACTCAAGCTGAAGACCTCGAATGACATCTACTTCAACACGCTCGGGTTCCACCTGGTCCAGTATCCGATGGCGCTGGGCAAGCCGCTGGCGATCTTCGCCATCGCCTGTTTGCTCGTGGTCATCGCGCTGGGCTTCGCCAAGCGGCGGATCGCGATCGGCGGGTATCTCAAGGCGCTGCTGCTGTTCCCGGTAGTGGTGGTGCTGTCGGCGGCGGCGGCGTTTGGGATCCTGGCCCTCGTGTTCGGCTACCACAACGCGGTCTATCTCTATACGGTCAAGATAACCTACATTCCCGAGCCCCGCGCTCTGTATGACGGCAATCTCTATTGTTATGCCATGGCGCTCATGGCCATTGCCATCACGGGGCTGATCTATTGGCTCGCCAGCCGCCGGTTGCGCGCCGAGGAGTTGCATGCCGCCGCCTTAACCTGGCTGTGCCCCGTGTTGGCGGCGATGGTCGCGTTCTTTCCCGGTGGCAGCTACCTGGGCATGTGGTCGGTCTTTTTCGGCGCGCTGGGTCTGGCGCTGCTCTATTTTGGCGATCGCGAACAAGGGCCGGGCCCCGCGCTATTGCTGGCGTCGTTGCTGTTTGCCGCTCCGGCGTTGTGCCTGCTACCCCCCGGATGGCTCATTCTCATGTGGATGATCAACATCCTGGGCGCGCCGCTCCTGGCAGCGCTGGTGGTGCTGCTCATGCTGAATCTCATGCCGGCCTTCACGCTGTTCGGGCGAGTGCGGCATTCCTGGACGATATGGGCTGCCGCAGCGCTCCTCGCGGTGCTGCTGATCAGCACCGGAATGCTGAGCAGCAAGCCCAGCAAAGATCGGCCCCTGATGAATTCAGTCGTCTATGTGGCGAATCTGGACACCAAAGAGGCCTGGTGGGTCAGCGAAGACGTGAAGGTGGACGAGTGGACCAGGCAGTTCTTCCCCGAGGGCAAACGCGCCGCCATTGAATACATCCTGCCCGGGCGAAATGGCAGCCACTATCTGCGCGCCAGCGCACCCGTGGCGGCTGCCCTGCGCGGCATCCGGTGCGATGTCGTCAAGGACCAGACCGTGGACGGCAAACGGCGTATCTCGGCAAAGCTGGTCAGCGGCGATTATCCGTTGGAGGTCCACCTCCGCCAGATCCAGGGGCCTGCGATCACCGGGTTCACCGTAGAGGGAGCGTATGTAACCCCGAACCCAAGCCCGTTCTCGTTGTCCTTCACCATGTTGCCCAGTAAAGGCTACGACGTGACGTTCGAGACGACGCCGGGCGACGCCATTGTATTCGAGGCATCCTCGACCGTCTATGGTTTCCCGGAGATACCCGGCGTCACGCCCCGTCCCGATTACATGGTTCCGGAGCCCAACACCCTGCGCAATGGCATCTCGTTGCGCAGCCAGCATATCTACGTGAAAAACCGCTTCCAGATTGCCTCGTGCAAGTAGGGAAAGCCGCGCAATTGTCGCCCATTCCTGGCACATGAAGTTCAGAGCGGTTGTACTCGTGGCTGCCACGGTTCTGCTGGGTTCGCCTTCGTCCCACGCCGATGGCACGCGAACCCACGCGGAAATCGGGATGATGTGCGTCGAGAAGTATCTACTGGATGCGGATCCCATGCTGCCCGGTCTGGGCACCATGTTCAAGGACCAGGAAATCCGCCGCATTCTGTGCGGGGGCTGCGGTTTCTCTGACTGGGGATTTGGCGGGGTCAATCCCGAGGCGGGCGAGGTCAGCCACTGGCATCCCTTTGAAAGTGCCTGGGCCGGCGTGCTAAAGGACCGTCATTACACGATGCCCCCCAACGAGACGGCTCGGAAGGAGATGGCCTTTTTCATGGGCGCCCTGTGCCACAACATCGCCGACCTCCCCTGGCACTTCCGCCACGGCAAGGACCTCTCGTTCCTGAACATGGCCGCGCAGATGGATGGCGCCTCGCATATCGAGGCTGAAACGGGCATGGACTTAGCCTGGTACATCCGCAAGGCGCGCGGCCATGTTGAGATGCCTTCGAGCTGGGTGCCTTACGATACTATTATGGCGGTCATGCGCCGCGCGAAGGTGAATGCCACCGAGCAGCAACTCCGAACGGGCGTCAGCCGGGAACATCTCATCTTGCGCTCTGGGCCGTTCGCCAGCCAGCTCCTTGCCAACAATTACCACCCCAAGCTCGCATGGAGCACGGCTCATGTGATGGACTATTACTACGGCGGCATGGAACACGCCGCAGCGGCCTCCGCCATGTGGTGCCGCTATTGGTACGCCGATATCATGGGGGGATATTGCCTCCAGCAGATGCCGCGGTATTTCGATGAGGTAGCCAAGGGCTCCCGATATGTTCCCTACCTGGGCACCACCGACACCACCCTCCGGGAACACCTACCGACTAACAACGCCGGTCAGGAACCCATACTCGAAACGGGCGGCCCCGCGGGCAACTGCCGTTCCATCCTTATCCGCTTTGATCTGGCGGATGTGCCCAAGGCCGGCAAGGCCACTCTATGGCTGGCCTGTGCCGGACCGGTCGATGGCGATTCCGGTCCGGTGCCGCTGGCTGTTTATCCGGCGCCCGCCGCCTGGAGGGAAGGCGCGGGTGTCAGCGACCCGTGCAACGGCGTGGCAGGCCGCGCGGCGGCAATCGGTGAAGCCACATGGTCCACCTTTCCCGCTGAGTGCGGTAGTCCGACTGCGCAAACCTCACTGCAAAAGACCGCGGAACATCAATGGGTTGCGTTTGACGTAACCACGCTCGTTTCCTCCTGGATAAAGGATTCGGGAGCAAATAACGGATTCATGATCCGGAGCACGTCCGACGCGACGGCGAAATTCTTCTCGGCGCAGGCGTTTCAGGCCACGCCGGACGGGTATTGCGGCGGAACACGGGTAGCCTACCGCCCCATGCTGATCATTCTTCCTTGAAGTGCCGTGTTCTCAACCTCTGCGTCTTCGTGTCGCTCTCTGTGAGATTAAGCGGCACCGGTGGTGCCAAGATGAACGACAAAGGTGCGAAGACGCGAAGCCTTCTTCATTCTCAGAGATCCTGAGCCCGCGGAAACGACGTGAGCCCCATTCCCCCTCACCCTACCCTCTCCCCAA
>CAIWJG010000768.1 GCA_903912925.1 uncultured Verrucomicrobia subdivision 3 bacterium
CCCCCGCAAAACCGCCCTCTTGTAGGCCGGGCACCCTCACCCGGCGTTCCCATCCCTTCATCATTCATAATTCATCCTTCATCATTTCCCCTTGTAGGCCGGGTGCCCTCACCTGGCGTTCCCATCTCCTCCATAATGAGCTGCTTACTACCGGTTTGTCTTCAACTCGAGGCTTCCTGTCCTCCTGCGCCACCAAAGCATCAGTTCCAGGTCGCTCCGGTTCGGATAAGAACGCGGCACCCATTCCTGCGCCAGCTCGAACTGCGGAGAGAAACGTTGCACGATCTCGTCCCGGGTTGTGCCGTAAGGCGGCCCGCCACGCTCAGGAATCAGATAGTTGACGGCCAGATACTGGCCACCCGGTTTTAGCCAGCGTAACAAGGCTCGGACGTAATCGTCACGCTCGGCGGGCCGGATTGCGCAGAACAAGGTGTGCTCGAAGACCCAGTCGAACAGAAATGGCGCCGGGTCTCGGAGGAAATCCGCTACTTGAAACTTTGCCGGCAGCTTGGCAGTCCGGGTCCGCCGGGCGGCCAGGCGAATTGCGCTCGGGGCAATATCGTAACCGAACGCCTGGAACCCGGCCTGGGCCCAGGCCCGCGCGTCGTGACCCGTCCCGCAACCCGGCACGCAGACTGTGCCGCGCGCCAGTTCCGGGTGCGCTGCCAGGAAGTCAACCAGTCCCGGCGACGGCGCCCCTTTTTCCCAGGGCATGTCGCGAGCCTGGTAACGCGTTTCCCAGAAGGAGGGGTCGGCCTGCTGGTGAGGCGGAGTATTGCTCGGTTTCAAGGTAGTTAAAAGCTTGGTTGAAGATCGCGTCTTTGCTCGCTCGCAAGCGCCCGCTCGCGTTCGAGCAACGTCGGGTGGGAATAGTAGAAACCGCTGTAGAGGGGATGGGGTGTGAGGTTGCTCAGGTTCTTCTCATTCAGCTTGCGCAGAGCGCCGATCAGCGAGCGCGGCTCGCTCATGACCGCGGCCGCGAAGGCGTCTGCCTGGTATTCATTGCGGCGCGACCACCAGTGCGCCACGGGCGAGAACCAGAACGTAATCACCCCCGATACGAGCCCGAACAGCAGCAGCGCAGGCACAATGCTGCCCGGCTCAAAACCGAAGCTCCGATAAAACCACTCCTGCGTTGCGAGCAGCGAGACGAGCCAGAACCCCGCCAGGGAGCCCAGGGCGGATACGAGCAGCGTCTTCGGAATGTGCTTCTTCTTGAAGTGGCCGATCTCGTGCGCCAGCACGGCTTCCAGTTCCAGCTCAGCCAGTTGCTGGATCAGCGTGTCGAACAGCACGATCTTGCGAAAGCCGCCGAAGCCGGTGAAGAAGGCATTGGAGTGCCGGGAGCGTTTGCTGCCGTCCATGACCTGGATGCTCCGGGCCCGGAAGCGCGTCCGCTCAGCCAGCTTCAGCAGCCGCTCGCGCAGGCTGCCTTCGGGCAGGGGCGTGAACTTGTTGAAAAGCGGCAGTATGAGCACCGGCGCCAGCACCATCATCAGCAGTTGAAACCCAAGCAGCGCGCCCCAAGCCCACAACCACCACCACGGCCCCATCCACTCGACCAGCTTCAATATCAACGCCAGCAGCGGGTAGCCCAGCACGATGCCAAGCAGCAACCCTTTGAGCCGGTCCATCCACCAAAGCTTTTGCGTCGTCGTGTTGAAGCCGAAGCGCTCCTCCAGTCGGAACTGATCATACCATTCCAGCGGCAGGCTCGGCAGCGACAGCGCGACAGAAGTGACCAGGAGAAACGCCGCCATGGCCCAGGCGGAACTGCCCAGCCGCTGGTCAAACCCGTGAAAACCCCACGGCAGCAAACCACTGAACAACACGGCCACCAGCACCACCGAACCCCAAGTCCCTGCAATTTGGTCCAGGCGGCCCTTCGCCAGCGTGTAGCGCACGGACTTGGCATAGGTCGCCTCGTCCATGACTCCCTTGAACGCCTCCGGGACCGCGCCGGCATGGGCCAGCACGTGACTCTGGTTCAACTGCTCCAGCCAAAGCTGGACGCCCCACCGCGCAATGACCAGCAGCAGGACAACGACGGCAACAATACTGGCCAAACTCATCAAGATAGACTAGCCGCGCGCGGCGCCCGGCAACAATGAATTCTCACTCGGCAGAACTGCCTAAACCCGGTGACGCTGCGCAGCCCGTAGCCGATTGGCCACAGGGAGGACCGGCTGGTGGAGCGGCGCGGTGCTGGATGGCACTGACACAGGCCCCTGGCAAGGACAGAAAAACACGCCCAAGACCAGAGGAACAATCGAAGAACAATCGAAGAACAATCGAAGAACAATCGAAGAACAATCGAAGAACAATCGAGGAACAATCGAGGAACAATCGAGGAACAATCGAGGAACAATCGAGATCACCTCTGGGGTTGCTCCGAGGTTACACGAGACAAAGGCGCAGGTCGCACGCGAACGGGGCGGGAAAGAGGCCAGCCCGCTTATCGAGCAATTCGGGGGCTGAGACCGAACGCCGCAACCCGGAAGCCGAAGAGGGCGCACGGCAGATTTCTTCGGGGTGGGCGGCCCACTCTCATTAACACCTCGCTTCAGCGAGGTGGGTGTGGCACGCGAACCAGCTCCCCAACCGCTTCAGCGGTTTACGGTGGCGGGTAAACCGCTGAAGCGGTTCCGATGCCGAGACCACCGCCCACACCCCACTCAAGTGGGGTGTTAATGAGAGGCCGGCCACGTTGTGTCTGCGAAGCGATATACGGAAGGCCCGGATTTGCAGGGTGAAATCACCCCGAGCAGAATCCCGTCTGGCACCCAGCCGAAGGAAGCCCGTCGCTTTTCCGTTGAGTCGCTTTCCCTGGACGACTAGCTTGGCGGCCATGAACGTTTTTGTCACCGGCGGGGCGGGTTATATTGGCTCGATTTGCGCGGAGGCCCTGCTCGAGGCCGGGCACCGCGTGACCATATATGACAACCTGAGCGAGGGCCACCGTTCCGCGCTGGACGCCCGGGCGCGGTTCGTTCTGGGCCGACCGGAGGAAGACGGCGACATCCTCGGCGCCGTCAAAGAGGCGAAGCCCGACGCGATCATGCACTTCGCCGCCAACGCGCTGGTCGGGGAGTCCATGACGAACCCAGGGAAGTACTTCCGCAACAACGTCGCCAACGGCCTCAAACTGCTCGACGCCGCGGTCGCCTGCGGCGTGAAGAAATTCGTGTTCAGCTCGACGTGCGCCACCTATGGCCCGCCGGACCGCGTGCCGATGGCGGAAGATTTGCCGCAGCGCCCGATCAACCCGTATGGCGAGTCGAAGCTGATGTTCGAGAAGATGCTCCAGTGGTATCAGCAGATTCACGGGCTGGAGTTCATCGCCTTCCGCTACTTCAACGCCGCGGGCGCCAGCGACCGGTTCGGCGAGCATCATCGCGTCGAAACGCATCTCATTCCGAACGTGCTGCAAGTCGCGCTGGGGCAGAAGACGCACTGTGAGATTTACGGCACGGATTATCCCACGCCGGACGGCACGTGCATCCGGGATTACATTCACATCCTCGACCTGGCGCAGGCGCACATCCTCGGCTTGGCACCAGGGCGGCAGGGCTTCTACAACCTGGGCAACGGCGACGGCTACTCCGTCCGCGAAGTCATTCGCATGTGTGAGCAGGTGACCGGCAAAGCGATCCCGACCATCGAAAAGCCACGCCGGCCCGGCGACCCCCCGCGGCTGGTCGCCTCGGCGGAAAAGGCGATCCGCGAGCTGGGTTGGAAGCCCAAATTCCCTCGGCTCGAAGATATCGTCGTCACCGCCTGGGCCTGGCACAAACTGCACCCCGAAGGCTACCCCGATTGAGCGCGTTTATTCCGCTTTCACGTTTCACGTTTCACGTTTCACGGTAAACTTCCCGTACCTGAGAGCCAGCGTCGGCAGCACGAGCAGGTTGAGTATGGTGGAGGTAATCAAGCCTCCCAGGATCACGATGGCCATCGGGCCTTCGATTTCTCGCCCAGCCTCCCCGCTGCCCAGCGCCAGCGGCAGCAGCCCCAGCCCCGTCACCGTGGCCGTCATCAAGATCGGCATCAGCCGCTCGGAGGCCCCACGCATGACCGCCTCCGGACCCCAGGTCATGCCTTCTTCAGTCACCAGGTGTTCGAAGTGTGAGATCATCATGATGGAATTGCGCGTTGTGATGCCGAAGAGCGTCACAAAGCCCACCAGCGAGCCTATGGTCAGCCCCCCCTCACCCGCTTCCCCAGCCACCGTCGTCAGCCAGACCGTCAAAACGCCGCCCACCAAAGCGAACGGCACGTTCGCCAGGACCAGCAGCAGGTTCCGCCCATTGTGGAATACGACCGATAGCAACAGCAGGATGCCCACCGCGGCAATGGCGGAGTGGAGCAGCAGCTCGCGCTGGGCCTTCTCCTTGGCCTGCGCCGCACCGGTGAACGCGGGATAGCAACCCGCCGGGAAACTGACCTTGGCGGCCACTTGCTGCCGGGCTTCGGCTACGAATGAAGTAACGTCCCGCCCGCTGGTCGAGCAGGTCACCGTTTGACGGCGGCGCGCCCCCTCGTGCAGGATCGAGAAGCGCCCGCTGGCGGGGTAGATCTCGGCCAACTCGCGCAAGGGCAGGATGCCGCCCTGCGGGCTGCGCAGCAGCAGCGCGCCAATCGCCTCGGGGTCTTGCCGGGCCTTCTCGTCCAGGATGACCGCCACGTCGGCGGCCTGGTTGCCGCGGTGGGTCTGCGCGACCACCGTGCCCTGGTAGGAAGTCTGAATCGCCTCCAGTACCTCGACCGGCCGGAAGCCAAACTGCGTCAGCCGATCCGGCCGCAGGCGCACGGCCATGCGCGGCGCGCCGGCGGGCGCTTTGACTTGCACGTCGGCGCGCCCACGCACGCTGTTGAGCACGGCGGCCACCTCGCGGGCCTTGGCGTCCAGCATATCCAGGTCCGTGCCGAAAATGTTCACGACCACCGGGGCGGTCTCGCCAGTGAGCGTCTCGCCAATCCGGTCGCCCAGGAAGGTCAACACCTCGAAGGAGACGATGCCCGGGAACTTCTTCAGGATATTGCGCACGTCGTCGGCCATCTTGGCCTCTTGCTCCCCCGGCATCGGCTTCAGATCCACGTGGAATTCGCTCCGGTGCGGCCCCCACGCGTCTTCGCCCAACTCAGCGCGGCCCACCTGCTGCTCAACGGTGGCAATGTTGGTGTTGGCCAGCAGGTCGCGCGAGATTTGCGTCCCCAGCTCCAGCATCGTCGGCAGCGAAGTCCCCGGCGCGGAGGACACCTGCAGCACCAGGTGGCCCTCGCGGAAGTCCGGCAGGAAACCGCCCTTGCCCGCCGGCAGCCGCGTCAGCGCCGTGGCGCAGACGATGATCACGACGGCAATGACAGCGCGCGGCCAGCGGGCGATTAACCCTAGCAGGCGGAGGTAGCCGGCCTTGAGCCAGCGTTGGAGAGCCGGGTCCTCGTGTTTCCGCACGCCTTTGTCAAAGACCAGGTAAGCCAGCGCCGGCGTGACCGTCAGCGCCACCAGCAGCGAGGCGAGGATGGACAGGATGTAGCTCAACGCCAAAGGGGCGAAGAAGCTGCCTTGCAGCCCGGTCAGCGTCAGCACCGGCATGAAGATCAGCGCGACGATGAACGTGGCATAGACCACCGCGCGCCGCACCTCCAGGGAAGCGTTAAGCACGATCTTGAAGACGGACGGAGCCGCACCCGCGGGAGAGATGCCCGCGGCGCTGGCCGGCGCGACCCCTGCCCTGCTCTCACGGAGGCGGCGGAAGATATTCTCCACGTCAATGATCGAGTCATCCACTACTTCGCCCAGGGCAATCGCGAGGCCGCCCAGGGTAATGGTGTTAATCGTGATGCCCATCTTCTCCAGCACAATCACCGCCGTGAGCAGGGAGAGCGGGATGGCGGTAATCGAGATGCACGCCGTGCGCGCGCTGCCCAGCAACAGGAACAGCACCACCGCCACCAGGATGCCGCCCAGCGCCAGCGAGTGTTTCATGTTCCTGAGCGCGGCCTCGATGAACGTCGCCGGCCGGTGCAGCCGCGGGTAGAGTTTGATGCCCTCCTGCTCGAAGACGGGTTTCATCTCCTCAATGGCGGCTTCCAGGAGCTTGGTGACCTCCATCGTGTTCGCGCCGTATTGGCTCGACATGGTCATCAGCACGCCCCACCGCCCCATGACCACCGCGTCCCCGAACTTGGGCTCGGCCCCTTCGACCACACGCGCCACGTCCTTGAGCCGGACGCTCAACCCATTGGTGTGCGCGACGACTACTTCGCCGAGAATGTCCGCTGTCAGCGCCTGACCTTCCGTCTGCAAGGTAATGCGCTGATTGCGGGTCTCGACAAACCCCGCCCCCATGACACCCGTCGAGACGCGCGCCGCCGCGAGCACGTCCGACAGCGCGAGATCGTAGGCCATCAGCCGGTCGGGCAGGACCTGGATTTGCAGTTGTCGCACCTCGCCGCCGAAGGAGCTGCACTTGGCCACGCCCGGCACGGAGAGCAGCCGCGGCTTGAGCGTCCAATCCGCAAAAGTGCGCAGCTCCATCGGCGTCAGCTTGTCCGACACCAAGCCGATCTTGAGCAGATCCATGGTCGAAGAGGTGAGCGGCGTCATGCGCGGCGCCTTGACGCTGGTGGGCAGTTCGCCCGCCATCTCGGCGAGCTGCTCGGCCAGCATCTGGCGGGCGCGGAACACGTCCGTGCCTTCCTTGAACACCGCGGTAATAATGGACAGGCCCTCAATGGACTCGGAGCGGAGGGATTCCATGTCGCCCAGCCCGTTGACGGTGGACTCGATCGGCAGCGTGACGAGCAATTCAACCTGCTCCGGCGCCAGGCCCGGGCACTCGGTCTGGATCACGACCTGTGGCTGGACGAAGCTGGGGAAGACGTCCAGCTTGGCATTGCGGGCGACATGGATGCCGTAGCCCAGCAGCACGCACGCCAGCGCGACCACTATGTGCCGATACTTGAGGGAGAAATGGACGAGGGCGCGCAGCATTTAGGAGATTGGCTCCTTGTAACATTTGGCCATACCCTGCCGCGAAATCCGAAACCCGAAACCCGAAACCCGAAGGAAATCCGAAGCTCGAAAACCGAAAGAAGCCGTTGACCAAGGATCTCCGGCCCGGCACGTCATGTCGAATTTCGGATTTCGGCCCTCCTTCGGGTTTCGGGTTTCGGATTTCGGATTTCTGCCTCTGTCAGTCATTCCTCTCCCCCTCCCGCGCTCTTAATTTCGAACGACAGCAACTGCTGAGCCCCAACCACCACCACATACTCACCGGCAGCCACTCCTTTAGTGACGAACCACCCGGCCTCCAGGGGATGATCCAAGGCCACCTGCACGCGCGTAAAGGCCTCGCCGGCCGAGTTAAGCACGTACACCCACCCCGCGCCTTCCGTGCGCACTACCGCGTCGCGCGGGATGATGACGCCGGCCTGCGGCTCTCCGGGTATCTTGACATGACCCACCACGGCCTCCCCAGCGGTCAGGCGCAGTGAATTTGGCTTGAGCAGGAAGAGGAAGCCCCGGCCCTGCATTTGCGGGTCCACGCTCGGCGCCGGCTCCAGAAACTCCGCATCGGCGGACTGGCCGGACAGCGTGTCAATCCGCGCGCCGGTGGGCTGGGCCTTCAAGGCGTCGCCGACGGGCAGGTCAACACGCACGAGCGCGACCTCCAATGAGATGAGTGCCCGGACCCAGGCCACCAAGTCCTGCTGGTCCGCCACGGCCTTGCCCCAGGACAGGGTCAGCCGCTCCCGAACTGATTGGATTGCCAACCGGTCACGCTGCGCGGCGGCTTGGGCGGTTTGCAAAGCGCGCGCCGAGGCATTCCCCTGCCCTTCCAGCGTCTGGAGGCGCGCGAGTTCATTGCTGGAAGCGCTGTAGGTGGCCTGGGCCGCGGCCAGCTCAGTGGCCAGCGCTGCCAAGCCAGCAGGGTCCAGCACCTTTCCGTAGCCCTTTAGCTCCGGGCTCAATTGGAAGGCTGCCGGATGTTTAACCTGGAGTCCAAGGTCCTTCTGGGTCTTGCCGTTCATGGCAATGACGGCGTTGCCATTAGTGTCTCGCGAGACCTGAGCCGAACCGGCTTCCTTGCCGGCTGGCGTTTGGGCATCGGCCGAGTGCTCGGCAGCGGTTGGGGGCGCCGCTTCGCGCTGCTTCATCCACAGGACACCGCCGGCAAACCCGGCGGCGATCAAAATGACTAGGACAATTGCTCGTTTCACGGTTTCTCCTGCTTGGCTTGGGCCGCCCGGCCTTGCTCCAGATCGGGCCAGTTTGCGACCGGGCGCTGCACGGTGTCCTCCAGCGCGCCGAGCGCCTGGTGTAATCGGGTCTGACTGTCTTGCAGAACCAGTTCGCCGGTGGCCAGCTCAAGCTGCGCTGTCAGCACCTCCAGCCGGTCCGCGGCGCCGGCCTTGAGCTGCTGAGCTACCGCTTCCTGCTGCTTCCGCTGCGTCGCCAGCAACGCTTCCGCGCCCGCCCGGCTTTTTGCGGCAACCTCGTAAACTGCCAGCGCGCGGTCGAGGTCGGCGATCACCTTGGCCTGCAACGCTTCGAAGCGCGCCGCCGACTGCCTCCGGCGCGCCGCCGCCTGGGCGATGGGACCCTCATTGCGATTCAGCAGCGGCAGCTCCATGCCGAACCCCAGCAGACCCCACTTCTGCAACCCCTGGTCATACTCGAAGCCGGTGTTGAGATGGACGTCCGGATACTGTTTGGCGATCTCGATCTGGAGCGCCGACTCGCTCGCGGCGTAGTCGGCGAGCGCCGCCAGCACATCCGGGCGGCGCTGCAAGGCCTGGTGCCGCACCTCAGTCGAAGTCAGGCGGTCCAGGCCCGCGGGAAACAAGGTCAGATCATAGGCAATCTCGACATCCTTCAACGCGCTGACAGGAAGCCCCATGACTTCGGCCACCCGCGCGCGGGCCTCGACCTGCTGCCGTTGGGCGTCGCTCAAATCAAGCCGCGCCTTTTGCGCCAGCAGCCGCGCCGGCATGATCTCCGAAGACGCCATCGCGCCCGCCTCTCTCCTTTGGTCAAGCGAGGCGACCACCTGCTCCTGCGCGGCGAGCTGTTGACGCAGCAGCGACTCGCGCCGCGTGACCGCGCTGAGATCAATCAGGCTCGCCCGGAGCTGGCTGCGCACCTGCCAGGCCGTCGCGGAAATGTTGAGCCGGGCCGATTCCGAGAGGTGCCTGGCCTGCGTGACACGCGCGCCCCGCTTCCCGGCGGTCTCGATCGGCCAATCCAGGTTCAAGGTCGCAACCCAGGGCGGCTCGACTCCCGGGTTAAAGACGTATTGCGGCGTGAAACCCACGGTGGGATTCGGGCGCGCGCCGGCCGTCACGACTCCCGCCTGCGCCTCGGCCCATACCGCCCGGGCCATGTCCAGGCTCGGCTGATAGTAAAACGCCGCCAGGGTGAGCATCTCAAAGTCCCACTTCGCCGCCGGCCAGGGGTTCAGCTCACGGTTGAGATGCTTTTCCAGGAAGGCCTTGAGTTCCGGATTGCCCAGCGAGCGGCTTTCCAGGCCCGCGGCCGTCTCCGCCGGAGACAGCGGTTGCGGGTGGAACCGGGCGCACCCGGCCACCAAACCCAGTGCGACGATGGCAGGCCAAAACTTCAAGTAGCGCTAACTCAATTGGAATCGAGCGGGCAAAGCAAGAACTACATGCCAACTACATGCCAATCCCTCGTCTGCCGGGATCGTTTTACGGAAAGGCCGTCCCGGGCGCGATGGGGTCTTCCGCCGGGGGACTGAATCACGCAGCATTCCGTTTCCGGCGGCGCTCCTGGGTGCGGTATTCGGAGGGGCTACAACGCAACACCCGAAGGAAGACGCGGTTGAAGAAGGAGATTTCGTTGAAGCCACAAGAAAGGGCGACTTCCAAGACGGTGCGGTCCGTCTCGATCAGCTCGCGACAGGCTGATTCCAGGCGAAGCTGGGAGAGGACTTCGCTGAAGGTCTTGCCCGAGTGCTTCTTGAACTGCAAGCAGAAGGCCGCCTTGCTCATGCGGGTAAGGCCCAGCACTTCCTGAAGCCGGATCGGGTTACGGTAATTGGCGACCAAATAGCGCAAGGCCTCCTGCATTGCCTGCTGGTGAAGGGAATCTGCCGACAGCGAAAACAAGCGGCGCGACAGCAAAGTCTGCTCGGAGGCCGGCGCGATTGCCATCAGCGACAAGAGGCGCAGCAGGAGACCGATCCGGTCCAAGCCGCCGGTGCGGGCGAGTTCCCGCAGGCCCGCGGTGAGGGCCGTAGCCGTGCGGCCGGCATAGCGGATGCCATGTCCGGCCCGCTTGAAAAGCTCGACCAGCGGGGGCGATTCCGGGAACGCCCATAACGGGTGCTCGGGCGGGAAGTTCCACTGCACCGAAAAGCCGGCACAGGGGCCGTGCGCGTACCAATGATGCGGAAGATTCTCACCGAGCAATACCACCTCCCCTTTGTCGAACGGGCCGATATGATCGCCAGCGAAAAACACGCCTTCGCCCGCGGTGAAGACGGTGAACTCCATCTCGGCGTGGTGGTGCCAGTGGGCCCCTTTGCCGGCGATGGGCTCGGCATGGTTAGCGTCGAGCAATAACTCTACGTCGCGGAGGTTGCCCGACCAGCGGAGCACTCGGAAGGAGCGTCCCGCAGACGGAGCGATTCGTTCAAGCGAGCCCAGCACAGCACTTCAGTATCAAATACTATACCAAGTTTCAATGGAAAAAGCCAGTGGATCTGGCCGATTGGGACGATAGTGCCAGCCGGCCAGACAATTTACGGAGACGGAGCCAGAGCAATTTGTTAGAACTTATGCAGTGCCATAAGCCCCGTCTGCCTCGGCGAGGCAGCCCTACCAAGCTAGGCCGCTTTCGCCGAAGCGCAAGGACCTATGTCGCTGCGAATGAACGACAAAACAGCAAAAACATGGAACCTCTCCGATTGGTGAGTCACGAACCTCATGAATCCATACCCCATGATCACAACCCCCAGCAGCAGCTACCCGGTCCGCCGCAATAAAAAGTTACTCCACTGGCTGGGCCTGCGCCTGGCGCTGCTTACTTTGCTGGTCGGCACCCAGAAGCCGGCTGAAGCGCAGTCTCCGACGTCGCTATTCACGTCCGCGCCGACCTTCTATTCCACCAACCGCTATGTGGCGGCCAGTGTGTTTCATTGGTACAGCGGCAATGGCGGCCAACTCAGCGGTCCGTGGCGTCCGCTCGAAAGCCGCGGCAAGTGGACGGGCCAACCGGCCTGGTGGCAAGGCCAGATCAAGCAGATGATGATGGCGAACATTGACGTGCTCTACGTCCACCTTTACCCCGACATGGAGGAGGTGCGCATCAATTTGTTCATCGCGCTCAGCCAGCTTCGCGCGCTGGGCTACGACACGCCGAAAATCGCGCCATTCCTTGATCCAGCGGTCACCTGGAATGGACAGACACTTGACCTCGGAATTACCGCTAACAAGGACACGTTCGTCAACCAATACATCCGGTTCTACAACCAATACTACGGCGCGACTACGGACGCCTATGCCGACGACTACCTCGCGCGCCAGGCCAACAAACCTATTCTCGACACGTACGTAATGTCGACTTGCACGAGGGTCAGCTCCCTTACCCGCGCCAACGTGTCCAGCCGTCTGGTGGCGGCATTCGGCGCCGCTCACCCGTACTTCACGAATGGCTTTGTCATGGTCTCGACCGTGGCCACTCCCAATCCGAGCTGGGCCGACGAGCGGGTGCATCAGTTCGAGATTATGGGGTACTACAATGAGAACCTCCAGGGCACCATCCGCTCGGTACAGCTCAAGGGCGGCTATTGGGACCAGAATATTCGCAACCCGGGCAATTTCCTGGCCCGCGCGGGCGGGATACCCTACAGCAATGCCTGGAAGTCAGTGAACCGCACCACCACCCAACGGGTGTATCTGGAAAGCTGGAACGAATACGACGAGGGCTCCGGCATTTACGCGGCGACCAACAGCCCGCCGCACATCAAGGACGGCAGCGGCAACGCCAACACCGATGTCTGGTCAGCTACCGGCGATCCGTATGAATACATCAAGACCGCCGCCCGGGGCGCCGCCGCCTTCAATGACAGCCCAGCGCAATCCGCGAAGATCCTTTGGCACAACATCCCGGCCACCATGACTCCGGGCGAAACCCGCACGGTGACCCTGATCGTCCGCAACACCGGCAATTCGAATTGGACTGCCGCCGCGAACTACAAGCTCGGCCAGGGGGACGCGGACACGGCGTTTGTCGCCGGCAAACGCGTGCTGATTAACGATGCGCAGGATGAAATCCCGACCTACGGCGGCATCTTCCGCGGCCGGGCCAAGGCGTTCACCTTTACGTTGCTGGCCCCTGTGACGCTCGGCGCTTACACCAATCGCTGGCAGATGCTGCAGGAGGGCGTGACGTGGTTTGGGCCGCAACTGACCAATACCATCACCGTAAAGAATAAGACGGCGGCCACCGTGACCTTGAGCAACCTGTTGCAGGTCGCCGATGGCACGGCCAAGAGTGTTTCGGCCACGACCACGCCGCCAGGCCTGGCCGTCAGCCTGACTTACAACGGAACGGTCTATCCGCCGACCGATGCGGGGAGCTACACGGTCGTCGGAATCATTGATAACTCGACCTATCAAGGAGGCGCGACCAATACGCTGGTCATCCCGCCCAATCTTAATCTGTTCGCCAATGGCAGCTTTGAAGGAAATACGAACGGCGTTAGCGTCACCTCACCCCCCGACGTAAATAATTCGGTGACCATCATGGGTTGGCGCGTGTTCAATGTGGCGTCGGCCGACGTTACCTTTAGCGCGACCATTATCACCAATGCCTCGGCTGGCAGCCGTGCCCTGCGCTTAAATCTCAGCAAGACCGGTACTGATAGTTACGCACTGGATCGGTGGGATACCGCGATGCATACCCCGGTGCAATACGGGACCAACTACATTGTCTCCTTTGACGCCGCCTGGATCGCAGGCGTCAACGAAAACAACCTGCTGCTTTATGTGAACGAATTTGACAATACCGGAGCTTACATTGGCAACTCAGAGAACCTGGGGAACGCCTCAGTTGCCAACACCAACTATAGGACCTTCCCATTTCTATGGAAGGCGGTTAATCCGGGCACGACTGAAATCGGCCTCGGCTTCCGCCCCATGTCGGGGCCCATCGGCGCAACGACCGTGAGTCTTGATAATGTGAAAATCGAGGTCGCCGGCACTTCCCCCTTCAACGGCGATTTTGAGTACAGCCGGATTGGCACCAGCACGGCGCTGACCGTGCCAACTAGTGACACCTTCACGTTTTTTGCATGGCGCTTGTTCAGTATCGGGTCGCCGCCGATCACCAGTTTCACGGCCACGATTGTGGATGCCGGCAACTACACTGGCGGACAACCGGGCAGCCACGCCATGCGCCTGGACCTCGATAATACCGGTTCTCTTGCGGCCTACGACTATGCCCTGGATACCGATAATGCCAGGATTCCCGTGGCCTTCGGAAACGCCTACACCCTCGCCTTTGACCTGGAGTTGGACGGAGTTTCCGGCGGTGCGCTGGCGCTTGAGGTTACCATCGCCGAGTTTGATGCGTACGGCAGTTTCACCGGAACCCAGAGAACCTATACCCCAAGCCTAACGGCGGATCAGGCGTTCCACCACTATTCGATGGATTATACCGTGCAGAACCCGAACACGACCCAGGTGGCGATTGCGTTTCGTCCCAAGAATCCAGGCTTTGTGAGTGCGCTCGTGCTCGACCATGTTGTGCTGGCACCTTACGTCCCCGTGGCTAATGCGGTCACGGTTTACCGGGCCAAAGGCACCGCCACGCAGTTAAAGATGGCCAAAATCATGAGTTATCAGCCGCTGGGCTTCACCTTTGTAGCCAATTCGGCCACGACAACCAACGGCGCCACGCTGACCAGCGATGCCACCACCATCTATGTGCCGGCGAGCAGCGTGGATGACAGCTTTACCTACACGTTCGCTGGTTTTGGCGGCGGCACCGGCACCGTGCTGGTCAAGGTGGGTGCCCCTACGGGTCTGCCCGTCACGCCCTTCCCGAATGGCGATTTTGAATCCGACCCCTTTGGCACGTACGTTGGATATGGCACTACTCCATACAGTGATACGACCACCTTTGCCCATTGGCGCCTTTACACCGATGGGGCGCCAGCCATAGATTGGTTCTCAGGCTGGCTGGAGGACGCCTCCTCGACCGATGGTCACGACGTTCAGGGCGGGGTGCTCGGCAGCCATTTCCTGCGCTTGGACATCTCCAACGCCTCCAACCCCGGAGGCACTGATTATGGGCTGGATCGCGATAATGCCAGGGTTTCCGTTGCTTACGGCGTCACCTATACCTTTTCCTTCGACGCCGCTTTGTATAGCGTCCCCGAAGGATCGTTTACCCTGGTGGCTGGCCTCCCCGAGTTTGATAACGCTGGCGTTTTCACCGGGAGCCAGACTTCATTCACCCCCACGCTGGATGCGGCGCATCGCACTTATTCTTACAGTTGGACGCCTTTGAACCCGGCCACAGCCACAATCGCCCCCGCCCTCCGACCGCACTCGACAGGCGCCTACTGTGCGCTGGGACTCGGCAATGTGACACTGCATGCCCCGGCGGCCAGCACGAACACGATCTCCCGCGGGGCCGGCCTCCCGGTCCAGGTGAAGATTTCGGACTTGTTGACCAACTGCACCGACAACCAGAACCACCCGCTTACCTTCGTCAGCTATTCGGCCACGACCACTAACGGGGCCACGCTGACTAGCGACGGCACCTACATCAATGTCCCGGCGAACACTGTCAATGACCGCTTCACCTTCAAGATTACGGATGGCCTCGGCGCCACCAACATCGGCACAACCAGCCTGATCGTCAACACGGCCACACCAACCGTGACGTCCTGGCCGACGGCCTCCGCCATCACCTACGGCCAGAGCCTGTCCAATTCTACCTTGACCGGCGGCTCGGCCACGCCGACCGGCAGCTTTGCCTGGACCACCCCCAACACGGTGCCGAGTGTCGGGACCAATTCCTACAGCGTGACCTTTACCCCCGCGGACACGAACTACACCACGGCCATCGGCACAACCAGCCTGATCGTCAACAAGGCCACACCAACCGTGACGACCTGGCCGGCGGCCTCGGCCATCACCTACGGCCAGAGCCTGTTCAATTCTACCTTGACC
>CAIWJG010000769.1 GCA_903912925.1 uncultured Verrucomicrobia subdivision 3 bacterium
CCATCGCGGTTACTTCACCTCGCTGAAGCGAGGTGTTAATGAGATGCGATGCGTTCATGCGTACGCTGGGAAGCTTTCAATTTCAGCTTCGCACCTGACCGCTGCCGATCCCGATCCACTTGTAGCTGGTCAGCTCCTCCAGGCCCATAGGGCCGCGCGCGCCGATCTTATCGGTGCTGATGCCAATCTCCGCCCCCATGCCAAACTCGCCCCCGTCCGTGAAGCGCGTCGAGGCGTTCCAATAGACGGCGGCCGAATCTACCTCGCCCAGAAACTGCATCGCGCGGTCCTCGTTGCGCGTCACGATGCTATCGGAGTGCGCCGAGCCGTAATGGTTGATGTGGTCAATGGCTTGCCGCACCCCATCCACCACTCGCACGTTCAGGATGTAGTCATTATACTCCGTGAACCAATCCTGCTCCGTGGCCCTCCGTATTTCAGACTTCGTGCTTCCCCCTTCGGACTTCAAGATCGCTTCGGCCTCGGCATCGGCGCGCAACTGGACCTTCTTCTCGCCCAGCCGCTGCGCGATTGCCGGCAGGAAGGCCCCGGCCACCTTGTGGTCCACCAGCAGAGTCTCCATCGCATTGCACACTGCGGGCCGCTGGACTTTCGCGTTCAGCGCGATCTCCTCCGCCATTTTCAGGTCCGCCTCGCCATCCACATAGACGTGGCAGACGCCCTTGTAATGCTTGATCACCGGCACCTTCGAGCACTCGGCCACGGCGCGGATGAGCCCTTCACCGCCGCGCGGCATGCACAAATCCACATATTGTGTCAGGGACAGTAGTTCTTTGATGGCGTCGCGGTCCGTCGTGGGCACCACTTGGATGGCGAGGTCCGGAAACGCCGCTAGTGTCCGCTTGCCGGCTTCAATCATGATCCGCGCGATGGCCAGGTTCGAATTAAGCGCTTCCTTGCCCCCCCGCAGGATGGTTGCGTTGCCGGACTTGAAGCACAGGCTTGCCGCGTCGGCTGTCACATTGGGGCGCGATTCATAAATGATAACCACCACCCCGATCGGTGTGCTGATTTTTCGCAGCTTCAAGCCGTTCGGGCGCACGCGTTCATCGAGCACACGGCCCACCGGGTCGGGCAGCGCGGCGACTTCGCGCAGGCCCTTGGCCATAGCGGTGATGCGCTTGTCGTCCAGTTTCAGCCGATCGAGCATGGCGGTGGAAAGGCCCATCTGCGTGCCGACCTCCATATCCAGCGCGTTGGCTGCTTTGATGGCGGTGGCGTGCTTTTCGAGCGCGTCGGCCATGGCCAGCAGGCAGGTGTTCTTGTCGGCGGTAGTCAGCCGCGACAAGTCGCGCGAAGCCGCTTTAGCCTGCTGCGCCAATTGGGTCATTTGCTCGGACAACGTCATGCAGGCACACTAATCCAAATCCGGGAACTGAAAAGTGAGAAATGAAGGCACTACGCCATATGCCAGCTAATTGGATGGCAACAACGCGCCAGACGCGGCTGAAGAACTGCCGTAGCTCGCCCAAAATGCAGGGGTGATGAAGTCGGAGTATAAGCGGAATATAAGCGGAATACGAGCGGAACACGAGCGGAATACGAGCGAGCAGCAGGCTAGCTCCTCCGGAGTATCGCCTTTGCATCGCCCGGACGCGGCGCGTGCGCATTCCTGTCCGCAGGCGCTCCCGACCACAGACGAGGTTTTTACGCGCGATCGCTCCTGGCGAAACACGTTGCTGCGGACACTCACGTCCAATGCCGCTAGGATTTGAGGCTCGGTCTCACGCGTGCCAGAGACGTTTTGGACGGCAGCGTCAGTCCGGCGGCCCAGTTCCCCCTCACCCCAGCCCTCTCCCCAGAGGAGAGGGAGTCACGCGGGCCGCGCTGCGAGCCTGCGGGTGCGCACGATATGCGAGGGTCGGGCTTGGCATCTCCCTCTCCCTTGGGGAGAGGGCCGGGGTGAGGGGGAACTGAGCTCACGCCGTTTCCACGGTGCCAGCAGTTCTGAGCATGACACCTCCAGGCCAGGTTCCAATACCTAGCGGCATGGGACACTCATGTCCGCACGCCGTTAATCGGACCGCCTACTCGGCCTGCAGCGCCTGCTTGGCGCGCTTGCTCTCATCGACGACCTTCTGCTCAGCTTCCCGCGGCATTTCCTCGTAATGGCTGAATGACTCCGCGTGCAGGCCTCGCCCGCCCGTGAGCGAGCGCAGGGTGCTGGAGTAGCGGTAGAGTTCCTTGGCCGGGACGAGCGCCTTGATCATCTGGAACCCGCCCTCCATATCCATGCCCTGGATCTTGCCGCGCCGGCTGGAGAGATCCCCCATGACCTTGCCCATGCAATCGTCCGGGATGCGAATTTCCACCAGGTTAATCGGCTCCAGCAGGCTGGGCCGCGCCGCGGTGAATGCCTCCTTGAAGGCAAAATAACCGGCTACCTGGAACGCGATATCCTTCGAGTCCACCGGATGCATTTTGCCGTCGTAAAAGTCGATCTTCACATCGGTCACCCGGTAACCGGCCACGATGCCTTCCTCGCACGCCTTCATGACGCCCTTCTCCACAGAAGGGACAAACGTGCGGTCCACGTTCTGGCCGACCAGCGAGTTGGTGAACTCCACCCCGGTGTCTCGCGGCTTGGGCTCGATGCGCATCCACACCTCGGCAAACTGCCCGGCGCCGCCGGTCTGCTTCTTGTGCCGATACTTGGAATCGCCCCGGGCCTTGATGGTTTCCCGGTAACGCACGCGCGGCTCGCCCAACTCCACATGCACGTTGTAACGCCGACGCAGTGCGGCCGCGATGACCTCCAGGTGCAGCTCGCCTTGCGCGGAGACGATGGTCTGGCGCAGTTCGGAATCCACCGCGTAGAGGAAGGTCGGGTCCTCATGATGCAGCGCCGCCAGACCCGAGGCCACCTTGTCTTCCTCGCCCTTGACGTTGCTCTTGAGGGAGGCGTGGATGTTCGGCCTGGGGTAGTCAACCCGGGGCAGCGTCACCGGCTTCTTGCCGCCGCTAAGCGTGTCGCCCGTCTGCGTAACCTTTAGCTTGACCACGGCGCCGATGTCCCCCGCGCTCAAGTTGGGCACGCTGGTGCGGATCTTGCCGTTCAGCAGGTAAATCTGCCCAATCTTTTCCGAGCTGCGCCGGGCGGTGTTGTAAAGCTCACTGCCGAACTTCACCGAGCCCGAGTAAACGCGAAAGAAGGAAAGCTCGCCGAACTGCGCCTCGCTCATCGTCTTGAAGATGTAGAGCACCGGATCGGGATCCTTGAGCGAGATCTCGACCTTGTTGTCGTCCGCATCCGTGGCCTCCACCTTGGGCCGGTCCACCGGGGAGGAGCCGTACTTGGCGATGAAATCCATCAGGCGGGCGACGCCGACGTTGCTCTCGGCCGACGTGCAGAACAGGGGGGTAAACACCTGCTTCTGGATCGCGTCATGGAGGCCGGCGCGCATTTCCTCTTCCGATAAGCCGCCCTGGGAGAAGAACTTCTCCATCAGCACGTCGTCGGACTCGGCAATGAATTCAATGAGCTGGTTATGCAGCGCCTTGGCCCGTTCCAGCAGCGCCCCGGTCGCCGGGGCTTCCGTGAACTTGCCGCTCTTGTCCGCCGCGTAGGTAATGATTTCGTTGCGCGGGATGTCCAGCACCTGGTTGAAGCCCGGCCCGGCATTGATGGGCACGGTCAGCGGGAAGACGCGCTCGCCGAAGTGCTCGCGGAGCTGGGCCAGCGCTTTGTCGAAGTCGGTCTCTTCTTTATCGAACGCGTTGAGGACGATGACCTTGGGAATGCCGTTGGCGGTCGCGCATTTCCAGACCGCGTCCGTGCCCACGCCGCTGCCGTGGTTGGCGTGGACCGTCACGACGGCCAGGTCGCTGACGCGCAGGGCGCCCAGGGCTTCGCTGATGAAGTCGGCGTAGCCGGGGCAGTCGAGGACGTTAAACTTCTTCCCCTGCCACTCGAGATGCATGAGCGTGGTGGAGACAGATATCTGCCGGTTCTGCTCGCTTTCATGATAATCCGAGACGGTGGAGCCCGCCGCGATGCTGCCCATGCGGTTGATCACGCCGGCGCACGCCAGCATGGCCTCACTGAGCATTGTTTTTCCACAGGAAGCATGCCCTGCAATGGCGAAGTTACGAATGTCACCAGGTTGATACTCTTTCATAATAAATCACTAGCGTTTCGTCGATCCCTATCAGAGCGGATGCTCAAAGGGATGGACAATGTATGGAACGACCCGCCATGCGCAAGCCGAGAAATCAGCTCTTGGAGTTATGCGGTGTGGTCCCGCCTTCCCACCGGAGCACGGCAGCCTCCACCGGCAACCGTACTGAACACCGATCGAAGGGCACTTAGATAAGGCTCAATAAGACCGGGTACTTCCGCAAAGTCGGGGTCAAAGTCGGGCCATCCGGCGCCCCCTGCTTGGGTCGGGCGCTCGGTCCCCGGCTTTGCCAACCTGGCAAAACCATGAAGAACCGGAGAAAAGGGGCCTTTTAGCCCCCCCGCTACTGGTGTCGTCTGCTGCCAGCAGGACCGTCCAGGCTGTCCCCGTGGCCACACGCTATGCGTGGCGCATTCCTCGAAGTGACGACGTGCGAGGGGGGGGGGGCCCGCGCCGGGCTGTGGAGCGTCGAGTTGCCGCCGCGGTGGATGAAAGGGGGTTGGAGGGCAACGATAGTTGCTGGGCGGGTCCAATGAGGAATTCAAACGTCCGTGTGAATTCTCTGCCAAGCGCGATTGCAGCGGTGTTTCCAATAAATGGCTCCGGTGGTGTCCCTCTCGCAGTCGCAGGATCTTAAGACGCCGAGTAAACGTACGTAATGCTGGAATTCCGCTGCGCGGTAGGAGTGGCCTTGAGCTTGATAATTGCAGATTAATTCAAGGAAATAAGGATGCCTGAGCCTCCCATCCGCGTCGCGAATTTCTGGAATCATATTGAAAGAATTCGGTTGGACTCTGGTGCTTTATGAACAGCGAGAGGGCCAGACAGTGCCGTGGTCGTCGGCGACGAACGTGGCTCTAGATGTGGGGCGCGGAGGTGCGGCCGGCGGTAGGGTGAGGCCGAGGCACCTGTATGCGCGGTTGAGTGTGGAGGCGGGGAAATCTGAAGGGTCCGCCGTTAGCTGGGCGTTGCACGGGCTGCCATCAATCTTGCCCTTGCACGGGATCAGTTGCTTCCGGATAGCGATGATGGCAAGGTCGACGTTGTTTGCGGGGTGGTTGCGGTGCCCACAGCGCGGACAGGTGATGTATACGACGACGTATGGCATTTTTATGGCGAGTGTAGGTTAGATTAGGTCTACGTTGGCGGCTGCGGCGAGTGCGTTGCACCTGGCGATCGCCGCCTGTGCGTGGGGGTGCTTTAGCCTGCGAGCCTCTTCGAATAAGCAGAGTGCTTCTTCGTAGCGGTTTTCGGCAAGGAGCTCGGTGCCGCGCATAATGCATTGTTGGGCCTCGGCGGGTCTCGGCGTTTTGGCTTTGAGCGGCTTGCGGGGAGGCTCGTTGGTTGGTTGGGTCTCGAAGCCTAGGGCTTTGAGGCGGATATAGGAGATTCGGTCGGGTGCCTCAAGTCCTTTGTGACCGCGCCAGCACTCTATCGCTACACCTTCAGGATCGACGAGAAACATGCTCATACGAAGTTCGGAATCATGTTATGTTCGTGATTGATTACCTTGCTCATAATTTCCTTGATTAGTCTTCTCGTTGTTTTAGATGAGGCCCATTGTGGAGTTTCATACGGTTGACTTGGTTCGGAAGCGATCTGGCAGCCAGTCGGCAAAACGGTGGTGGATGTCGGTAACGAATTTCGGAAACTTACGGCAGAGATGATCGCGCAGTTGCTCGGGTCTGGAAAGCCAAGCGACGAATACATCAGTGTTGACGGAAACGTCGGGAAGGCCAAGCCTGCGGTTGGTACCGCACTTGTCGCGTACGGTGGTTTGTCGAACGCCAACGTTCTGTGCTACGGTACGTACAGCTTCCTTGTACTCAGCCCTAGAATGTACTTCGTCTTCAGGTACGGTTGAATGTCTGTACACGTACTTACATACTTCGATAATCTGGCTCAGTGTGTCGGGAAGCACCGAACTGAAGTTGGGTTGCGGCGATGACTTGCTCGGAGGCTCATTAGCAAGAGCGGGCTCTCTATTCTGGGACACTTGAGCTTTAATATCCAAGAGATCTTCGAGCTCCGTCGAGAGATAAGCCACGACGGGAACGCCGTGATTTCTTGCGAGTTCCAACGCCTTTCTATAGGCTGAGTTCGATAGGCTAAGTGTTAATGTGTTCACATTCATTCGCATAATATGGGCACACAGCACACAATTTGCAAGTAATATGTTGATTGAAGCCGGTGGCCGGAAGCGCGGGCAAGACGCAGGTAAACCAGTAATGCCGGTTCGCGCAAGATTTGCCCTGGTGTTGTCGGATTTGGAACCAGTTCCGCGATCGGGGGATCGGCCGCGGGGCTGGTGCCAAATCCGACGCGACCAGGGATTCATGGGGTGAGCATTCGGGTGTTGGGCATGGGACTTGGCGTTGGTTTGTTCGGAAGTCCCATGACCAACACGGGAACGCGAACGGGGGAAAGTCCGTGAGGGTCTGCAAACGAGATTTGCGTTGGTGGAGTTCGGGAGAGGGAGAGGATAATCTGATACTGCAATCTGATACTGTTTGCCCTTCCTCGAGCGGATTGGTGGTGACTCAGGCAGAGAGCGAATTCATAAAACCCTCGCAAACATTGGTCGGGATGATGTGTGAGGACTCCTGGGAAATGCGTTTGTGGGTTACGAGTCAGGAGATGTCGGGCGACCTGTGGGGGAGTATGGCGAGCGGGGGCTGTTCACGTAGACTGCCGTTGGTCGTGTGGGGTCGCGGGGGCCGTGCTGTTCGCACTTCTGGCCGGGAGTGTGTAGCGCCGGGCCGTGGCTCGGGGGTGGCAGGGCGAGCCGTTAGGCCCGGTGTGGAACACGGACGGCCAGAGGTGCGACTAATATCGGGGGCCAGCGCATGACCGGGCCGCAGCGGAGGCCAGCGAGCTTGTGAGCGTTTCCGGAGCCAGGACCGGTGATGCGCTGGCCGGGGGAATCGGGTGGGTTGTTCAATTATGAGACGTGGGAGTGTAGCAGGTCGGCGCGGGGAGTAGAGCCGTTGTCACGTCCCGCAGGGTGGCGGATCGTTCCAAGTGACGACGTGCGAGAGGGGTCAGCGGATTGGCGGGCTTGCGCTCTTCCTCAAGTGGGAATTGCGCTCAGGTCTGCTTTGGCTTAATGCTGCCCGACAGGGCCGCTTCCAATTCGGGCGCCACCTTAAGCTGCTCGGCCCAGTGGCGCAGGTAGCCCTCGTCCAGATTACCCCGCTGTACCTGTACTACGCCGGCCACGTCCCCAAGCTGTCGTTCGGAAGGCGTGATGCGGTTCCAATAAAGCTTGTATGTGTCACGCAGTCCAGAAGCAGTTCCTGTTCGGTCACAAGGCTCGTGCCAGCTCCAGCCGCCGGCGCAGCAACTCCTCGACCTCGGCTGGATTGGCCTTAGGATGCTGCCGCCGGATTCCCAGGCGAGCCATGTCGCAGGCCAATTCATGTAGGCGAAGCGCGGTGGCGACCCGCTCCTCGCGCGTCATGACACGGTAGCGATCGAGTTGCAGTTCCAATGCGGCTTGCGGTGTCACTTCAGACCAATCTAACGACGGCATCCTTCGCTCTCAAGGCGTAATCCGCAAGCATCACCCTCAATGCGCCGCCAGCCAGTTCTCGCCCACGCCCATTTCCACCACCATGGCCACGTCCAGCGGGATGGCGGTCTTCATCTGCTCCTCCACCATCGGCAGCACCTCTTTCTCCTCCGGCAGGTACAGATCGAACACCAGTTCGTCATGCACCTGGAGCAGCATCCGGGTCTTCAGTTTGCGGCGGGCCAGCTCGCGCTGGATGTTGATCATCGCCAGCTTGATCATGTCGGCAGCGGTGCCCTGGATGGGGGCGTTGATGGCGTTGCGCTCGGCAGCGCCGCGCACGGTGTTATTGGCCGAGCGGATGTCGCGGATGTAACGGCGACGCCCGGTGACGGTCTCCACGTAACCATGCTCACCGGCGAACTTGATGGTGGCGTCCATGTAGCCCCGGATGCCGGGGAACTGCTTGAAATACTGGTCAATGATCTCGCCCGCCTCGGCGCGCGGGATGCCGAGCCGCTGCGACAAACCGAAGGCCGAAATGCCGTAGGCGATGCCGAAATTCACCATCTTCGCCTTGCGCCGCATCTCGGGTGTCACCAGATCGGGGAACACGCCGAACACGCGGGCCGCGGTCGCTGCGTGGATGTCCGCGCCGGCCTGGAAGGCCTCCAGCATGGCCGTCTCGCGGCTCAGCGCGGCGAGGATGCGCAGCTCGATCTGCGAGTAATCCGCCGATAGCAGCCGATATTCGCTGCTGCGAGGCACGAACGCCTTGCGGATTTCCTGCCCGCGCTCGGTGCGGATGGGGATGTTTTGCAGGTTCGGGCTTTGCGAGTTGAGCCGCCCGGTGGTGGTCATCACCTGGTTGTAGGTGGTGTGGACGCGGTCCGTCTTGGGCCAGATCGCCTCGGGCAAGGCGTCCGCATAGGTGGATTTGAGCTTGGTCGCCGTGCGGTGTTCTAGCAGGCGCTGGACGATTTCGTGGTCCGCCGCCAGGGCGGTCAGCGTTTGCTCATCGGTCGAGTATTGGCCGGTCTTGGTTTTCTTGGGGGCAGCTCCAATCTTCAGCAGATCGAACAACACCTGGCCCAATTGCTTGGGCGAATTGAGGTTGAAGGTCGTCCCTGCCAGCCGATAGACGGTCTTTTCGGCTTCATCCATTTCCTTCGAAAGCTGCGCCGCGAACTCAGCCAGCGCGGCGGCATCCACCTTGATGCCCTCGAATTCCATGTCCACCAGCACCGGAATCAGCGGCGATTCGACCTCATAGAACACCCGCTCCTGCCCCTTCTCCTTGAGCAGCGGTTCGAGGACGCTGCGAAGCTGCCAGGTCACATCGGCATCCTCCGCGGAATACTCCGCCACCTTGGCGACCGGCACGTCGGCCATGTTGACCTGACCCGCCTTCGCGTCTCCAATCAACTTGCTGATTGGCACCGGCGTGTAGCCCAGATAGACCTCGGACAGGTAATCCATCCCGTGGCGCCTGTCCGGCTCGATCAGGCTGTGCGCGACCATCGTATCAAAGAGCTTCCCGCCCACCGAGATGCCGTGCCACTTGAGCACGCTCAGATCGAACTTGAGGTTGTGCCCGACCTTCTCGATGCGGTCCGACTCCAGCACCGCGCGGAACTCCTCAAGCACAGTAGAAGTGCGGAGTGCGGAGTGCGGAGTGGGGACGGCCGGGCTGCCGCTGGCGGCGAATTGCAGCTCAGCAGC
Organism: uncultured Verrucomicrobia subdivision 3 bacterium; assembly: GCA_903912925.1. Classification (GTDB taxonomy): domain Bacteria; phylum Verrucomicrobiota; class Verrucomicrobiia; order Limisphaerales; family UBA8199; genus PALSA-1440. Next base: position 9,373 of record CAIWJG010000769.1, read on the forward strand.
CGGGTGGTTCCGCTCGCGAGATTTGGCCCCCTCACCCCGGCCCTCTCCCCCTGGGTGGGGGAGAGGGAGAAGCGATGAATGTAGGCCGGGTGCCCTCACCCGGCTGTAGAATGCTAGTCTCTGGCCATTTTCTGCGGTGTCCGCTATGGCCACTGACGGCCGAGGATTCCCCCTCTCCCCCTCCGAGGGGGAGAGAGACGGGGTGAGGGGGCCGTCTTGATCGCCTCCAGTGCGATGGAAAGCATCCACCGGCAGGGGGACATAGTAGCCGGTATGCGGCGCGAACGAGAAGGCCAGCCCGATCAGGCGCGCTTCTTTGGTGTCGAGGCTGGTGGTCTCGGTGTCCAGGCAGAAGGAGTCCTTGCTTTGCAAAGCTTGGATGAGCTTCGTCCGCTCGGCTGGCGAGTCCACCAAATGGTAAGCGTGCGGCACATCGGCAATTGTCTTATGGTTCGTGCTCGTCGCCGCTGGCGTTGCCTTCACTTCCTCCACCCCACCTATTGTCTCCGATGCGAGCTCCAACGAAGTTAGAGCCGACTGACGTCGGCTGCTACGAGGTACGGACCCACCCACCGTCTCCGATACGAGCACCAACTGTTCACCTCCCTTGTCGCTCGGGGCAGCCGCAGGCGTTTTCTGCATTCTGCCTTCTTCCTTCTGCATTCCTCCTCCACGTCCGGCCTTGAACTCCTCACCAAACAGGCGCCGCCCAATGGAGTTAAACTCGAACTCCACGAGCAACCCCTTGAACTTCTCCTCATCAGGCGGCTGCACCTTGAGCGAGTCCATGTCCACGGGGCAGGGCACGTCGCAATTGATAGTCGCCAGCCGCCGGGACAACAACGCCTGCTCGCGGTTGGTCTCGAGGTTCTGCTTCACCCGGCCCGTCAGTTCACCTGCGTGAGCCAGCAAGTTGTCCAGTGTGCCATACTGGGCGATGAGCTTCATCGCCGTCTTCTCCCCGATGCCGGGCACGCCGGGGATGTTGTCCGACGCATCCCCCATCAGCGCCAGCACATCCACCACCTGCTCCGGGCGCGGCACACCCCAACGGCTCTGAATTTCCGGCAAGCCGATGACCTCTACGCCCTCGCCGCTGCGGGAGGGCTTATAGATGAAGGTGCTCGACGTGACGAGCTGGCCGAAGTCCTTGTCCGACGTAACCATATAGGACTGAAATCCTTCCTTTCCGGCCTGCCGCACCAGCGTGCCGATGATGTCGTCGGCCTCGTAGCCGTCGCGGATGAGCACGGGGATATTCATGGCCTCGGCCATTCGCCGCACGTGGGGCAGGGCGGCACTGAGTTCCTCGGGCATCTCCTCCCGGTGCGCTTTGTAGTCGGCGAACTCGATATGCCGCGCCGTCGGCGCCTGAGTGTCGAAGGCGACGCCCAAGTGCGTGGGCTGCTGGTTCTTCAGGATGTCGAGCAGCAACTGGGTAAACCCGTAGAGCGCGGAGGTGTTCACGCCCTTGGACGTCAGGATCGGGCGGCTGATGAGCGCGAAGTGCGCCCGATACACCAGCGCCATCCCATCCAGCAGAAAGAGTTTCTTCGCCATGCGGAGAGGGTAATGTGTTTTTGGGGGAATAGTCACGCGGGAGAAAGTGAAATCCGAAACCCGAAATCCGAAGCGAGTGGTAATCGGGTACTGCAGGCTTGCGGCGCTCGGCCTTCGGATTTCCGCTCACCGGCGGTCGCGCCAAAACCACCGGGGTTCACGCGGCGGGAGGACACTCGCCCTCCCTGTGGCATCACCCGCCAGCCTGCAGGCGGTAGATGGCGAGCCAAAGGATGGCGGCAGGGATGCTGACGGCAGTTATGCCTAATCCCAACACCGCCAGAACAGAGCCCCACCTCAGGTAGTTGGAAGCCGGGTTCCATTCATCGCGGTAGCGTCGGCGGATCCGCACCCAGCAGGACAGCGCGTATAGTCCGGGGACCAGACCGATGACCGGCAACACCCCTATTATCCCGCAGACGAAAGCCCTCAGCGAGAGTTGGATGACGATGATGCGTGGCATTGGCAGAGCGCGGTGGTTGATAGTGTCCAAACCTTTCCGGATCGCATTGTGACCATAAACTGGCCCCTCTCCCGCCTTCGGCCCCCGCTCCCCCTCTGAGGGGGAGCGGGAAAGGGTGAGGGGGCTGGCTCAATCGCTTCGAGTTTCATGGAAAGTTGAATCCGGGCTGGGGAGCGTGGGGTGGTTGCTGGTGTTGCTTAATTGGTGCCAGACCGCGGGAAGGAGTTGGTGCTGATGATCAGGGCGGGCGGTGAATTGGTCTTCAGGGCGGCGGTCTGGAGGCGGCGGGTTTGCTGACGCTCCAACAGTCGCAGTTCGCGCCCGAGGTTGGCGAGGGTCTTGAGATTGTAGCTCATGTAGAGGAGCAGGATGGCCAGGAGCGCCATGATGACGATGACGGCGGATCCGGATTGCCGGGACGTGGAGCGTAGCGCGTGGAGCGTGGAGCGTGGAGCGTAAAAGCGACGTAGCTTCATTTGGGTGCGGGGTGTTCGGGGATGGCCAGGAAGGTGAACAGCGGGCGAATGCGGCTTGGCTTGACGCTTCCCGTAGCACGGGTCTGGAGTTCGAGTTCCCAGCGCCAGGCGGTGACGCGCGCTCGCTGATCGGCGGTCATGGTGGAGAACTTCACATTGGGCAGGAGACGAACCCAGGGGCCCGTGCCGAGACGGCGGGATACGGTGTTGGTGGCGAAGCTATATACGACGGCGCGACTGGGGCCGTCGAGGTAGAGAAGCTGGCCGGCTTCCGTGTTTTCCAGGCGCACCTGGCTACCGGCGGCGCGCACGTCAGCCCGCCAGCGTTCGCCGGCGTGGAGGGCGCTGGTGATGTCGTCGGCGTTGCGGCGCAGGGCGATGGAGCGGTCAATGCAGCGATACGAGGCGGCGTAGGCAACGCCAAGCAACGCAGTTATGACGCCAATATAGACCAGCGCCTCGATGAGCAGGTAGCCGCGTGGTGGGGTCTTCATTTGAGGATGGCCTCCCGGGTGACGGGGCCGCCGTGGTCTTTGCGGTCGGGTTGCCAGTGGAGGCGGACCTTGCCCGGCTGGACGGTGAGCATGAAGCGGCCGGGCGGTAGGTTGGTGGCGGCGCCCGCCTGGACGTGATAGTCGTGGGTGCCGGGCGGGAAGGCGCGCCATTCGCCGGCCGCCAGCACCTCCATCTCGCCGTCCACGATCTCCATCGCCACCGCGCGCTGATAAGAGGCGAGGGCGAGGCGTCGCTCGGCGGCGAAGGAGTAGGCGAAAGGCAGCAAGACCGCGACCACCAGGGCCAGGGCTACCAGCAGTTCGACCATCAGGAAGCCGGATTGGTATCGCTTCGGATTTACCATAGGCTGATTTGGTTGATGATGGAGATGAGGATCAAGAACACGGCGATGAGGATACTGGCCACGATCACCCCGTTGATGAGCACGAGGGCGGTGGTGGTGAGCTGGGCGGCGGATTGCTCCAGTTGAAAGGCTTTGGCATCCAGGGATTCGTGCCAGCCGGTGAGAGCACGCACAAAGCCGGAGCCGCGGCGCACGGCATTGGAGAGGCGCCATTGCAACTCCTGCGAGCTGTCCAGGGCGCGCAGGGCCTCGGGGAGGCTGACTCCTGCTTGCAGCCGGGCGCGGACATTCTGCGCCCGACCAATAATGGCGAGGTTGGCAGTGGACTGGGCTGCCAGGGTGACGGCTTCGGCCTCGGGCACTTCGGCGTCCAGGAGCACGGCGAGCATAGCAGAGAAATCGCGTTGCAGGCGCTTGCGCCGCCACGGCACTCGGGTCAGCAGCCAATCCTGCAAGTTCGGCAGGAGGCGATGGACCCAGCCGTGGAGCCGCGGCCCGCCCAGGTAAGCCAGGGTGACCAGCCAGATAAAGCCGACCATGCAGAGTTGCATGACCAAGACCCAGGTGCTTCCCCCGAACACGAATCGAGTAAATGCAGGCAAGCTCTGCCCTTCGAGCATTCCGGCAAACACCTCCTTCATTTGCGGCAGGACGGTAACCCGGAAAATAATGGGCAGCACGACCATTACCGGGGAGATGGCAAACGCCAGGAGGACAAGGTAGTTCAACGCGCTGCGGACATAGGAGACGCTGTCCCGCAAGAGCAGGCGGCAGGCGGGCAGCACCTTTCCGATGTCGCCGATGCGATCGCCCGTGCTGAGCATCGCACAGACCTGCGGCGGGAGGAGGCGCGGCACCTGTTCGAGCGCCTGGCTGAGCCGCCATCCCTGTTCGAGGTGTGCTGCCAGGAGATGGAAACGGACCCCCAGCGAGCGGTCGCGGCTGGCGGCGGCGCTGGTGATAGATCCTTCCGGTGTGCGGCCTTCACGCAAGCCGAGTTCGAGCAAGTCCAACAACATCCGGGCCCGCTCAGTGCGGCGCATCGGCAGCGTGAGGAGAAAGTAGATGCCGTAGCTGATGCCGCAGACGGGCACCAGGCCGACCAGCAGGTAGATCAGAACGGCCAAGGCCATCGTCCCAATGGCCTGGAGCGGGTCGGAATGAAGGAGTTGGAGGATGCTGTTGTCCATGGCGGGTCAACTTCAACCACCGTCCCCGATCATCCCTATCAGGTTCATGATCCAGACCATCGATTGCATCAGCGGCACCGTTTGCCACAGGACCATTTGCCCCAGCAGCAGAATTGAGACCGGCAGCGCCCCATACAGCGCCAGTTCGATGCGGTAGGAGGCCCGGACCTGGAAGATCTCGGCGGCCTTCTGGAATCCGGCGGCCAGATCCTCGCCGCCCTTTTGCACCAGCCAGAGGAATAGCGGCGGGAAAGGGCGGCTGTCGCCTTGCCAATCGGCCGGCTTGCCCTGACCGGCGGCGACGAACTGCCGCCAGCGGGCGAGGGTCTTGGCTGCGGGAGTGCCGCTTTCCAGCGCTTCGGCCAGGGCCAGCGCCTCGGGCAGGGTCGTGCCGTTCTTGAGCATGAGGGTCATGGCCGAGGCGAACTGAGCGAGGCTGGCTTCGCGGAAGGCGGGCAGACGCCAGCGCAAGCGCGCGCGCCAGCTCGGAATGGATACTGCCGCCAAGCCGGCCACGGTCGCCAGGGCCAGTGTGATCGGGGGGATCCACATGCATGGGATGATTAAATGAGAGCGCGGGGGTGCGATTCCCACATCGAACTGCCGCATGAAGCGGCTGAAGTTCACCGAGATCAGCGTGGTGAGCCCTAGCGAGACAAGGATGACCAGCAGTGGATAGACCATCAGCCCTTTGAGGCGGCTCCAGAGGGCGTTGGCGCGGTAGTAATGGTCCGCCAGCAAAGTGAGCACGCCAGGGAGGTCGTTGCTGCGAGCGCCCAGCTCAAGCATCTGGCGGTAGAGGTCCGGCAGCTCGCGCCGGGCCAGGGCTTCCTTGAGTGGGACGCCGCGGGCAAGCTCGGCTTCGAGCGCCTGGATTTCGGCCTGGAGCGGCCCCGAGCGCATCCCGGCACATAACTGCTTCAGAGCACCCTCCAGTGGGATGCCCTCGCGGAGCATCGCTGCCAGTTGCTGGTTGAAGAAGGCGAATTCGTCGTAGTTCATGACATCATTCCCGTAGCATCGTCATCTTTAGCATTTGACAGGGCAGGGGAGGGGATGTCACGCGGGCGGAAGTGAAATCCGAAATCCGAAACCCGAGATCCGAAGGAAATCCGAGGCTCGAAATCCGAAGAGAATGGTAATCGAGTACTGCAGGCTTGCGGCGCTCGGCCTTCGGATTTCGGGTTTCGGGTTTCGGATTTCCCGCCTAGCGCTCACGTAGTCGGACCCGGGGTCCCCAGCACGCGGGCCACTTCGGCTTCGGTAGTCGCTCCTGTCTGTACCAGGGCGCGGGCGCTCTCGGCCAAGGCGGGCTGGGCGGCCAGTCCTTCCAGGTCGTGCGCGGCAATGCGGGGACGGAGAGCGTCGTTGAGCCGCAGCCACTCGACCAGGGGCAGCCGGCCCCGGTAGCCCGTTTGCAGGCATGTGGGACAGCCTTTGCCGGCGCACTCCGCGCAGCGGCGACGGAGCAGTCGCTGGTTGAGCACCAGCTCCACCGAGGACGCGACCGTCGAGTGATCCGCGCAAAGCACGAGCAGCCGTTGAAAGACGCCCTGGCAGGAGCCCGCGTGGAGTGTTGAGATGACCAGGTGACCCGTGAGGGCGGCGCGGACGGCAATATTGGCCGTCTCTTCATCGCGAATCTCCCCGATGACGAGCACCTGCGGATCCTGGCGCAGAAGATGACGCGCGGCCTTCGCGAAGTCCAACCCGCGCGCTTCGTTGACCTCGGTCTGCATGACGCCGGGAACGATCTGCTCGGCGGGGTCCTCGACCGTGATGATGTGGCGGTCACCTTGTTCGGCGAGGTGGCGGAGGCAGGCGTAAATGGTCGTGGTCTTGCCGCTGCCGGCCGGCCCGGTCAGCAGCAGCAGGCCCGCCGTTTGGCGCAGGAAGCGCTCCAGTTCTGCCCGGGCTTCGGCAGAGAACTCCAGTTCCGCCAGGGTGCGAATGCCGGTGGTATCAAAAAGGCGCAGGACAATCTTCTCGCCCGTGACGGTCGGATAGGTGGCGACCCGGATGTCGGTGCGAGCGTGCAGCTCGGCCTTGTCAATCCGGCCATCCTGGGGCAGGGACTCCTGGTAGGTCTTGAGCCGGGCCAGGAACTTGATACGGCCCAAGACCCGTTCGGCGACGGCGGCGGGCAGTTCCGCGGTGGGTGTCATCACGCCGTCGAGCCGGAAAGTGACTGAAGCCGAGCCCGCCCGCATTTGCAGGTGAATATCACTGGCCCCGGCGCGCTCAGCCTGCGCGACCAGATGCTCCAGAATCTCCGGCGCCGATTCCCCGGAGCCGGCAGTCTCCCCACTCGGCATGATGCGATGTTTAGCCACGATGATTCCTGGGCCGATCATTGCACTGGGGCAGGGGTGGGCCAATAAGAAAGGGGGGAGGTGAGACGTGAGACGTGAAAAGTGATTCGGGGTGGCGAGCTTGCGGCTGAATCATCGGCTCGGCTCGGGGCGCAGTTGATTTGCGAGCAGAGGTGTTGCGCAAAGCAGTATCAGCCCAAGACAATCGGCGAAGAAAGTGGGACGCCGGCGGGGGATCGCAGGTCGAGGCAGCAGTCACGAGGCGAAGGGGGAAATCCGAAGCCCGAAATCCGCCCAGTGAAGTAGCCAGAAGACTTCACGGGCCAAGGAAGGCCGGGGCGGAGATCCGAAATCCGAAACCCGAAACCCGAAATCCGAAGGAAATCCGAAGCTCGAAATCCGAAAACCGAAAGGGGCCAGCCGCGCGCACGCCCTTCGGGTTTCGGGCTTCGCCTTTCCTTCACGTTTCACGTTTCACGTTTCGGATCTCGGGTTTCGGGTTTCGGATTTCCCGCAGCGCGGGCCGACCCTCAGGCCGGTTCCTTGAGCATCGCGATGAACTGCTTGATGGCCGGCGACAACACCTTATGCTTCTTGTAGATGACCGCGAGCGGGCGGGTGTAGCGGCCGCTTTCGAGTTCCACCGCGACGAGGGTCTGGGTGGCGATCTCCTCGCCAACGGTCACCTGGGGCACGATGGCGACGCCCGACTCGATTTCCACCGCTCGTTTGACGGTCTCAATGTTGTCGAATTGCATGACCTGATCAACCGTCACCCGGTGTTCCTTAAAGATCTTGTCCAGCGCCTTGCTCGTTGGAATGTCGTGTTCGAAGTTAATGAACTTCTGCCCTTGCAGCGCCTTGACCTTGACCGACTTCCGTTTGGCGAATGCATGGTGCGGGTGGCAGATGAGGACCAGCTTGTCTTTTCGCAGGGGGATAATTTCGAGCCGGACGTCGCGGGTGGGGTAGGCGACGAGGCCCAGGTCCACCACGTTGCCCAGCACATTTTCGTACACCTGGTTGTCCCGGCGATACTCGACGTGCACATTCACGGCCGGGTAGTTCCGCATGAACTTCGTCACGTAAGGCGGCAGGACATGCAGACCGATGCTGTAAATGGTGGCCACGCGGATGTTGCCGGAGATGACGTCTTCGATCTCCTGCAATTTGCTGAAGAGCGCGTCGCAGGTCGAGAGGATGCGTTTGCTGTATTCGTAGAAGACCTCGCCTTCCGGGGTGAGGCGGAAGTTCTTCTTGCTGCGCTCGATGAGCAGCGATTTGAAACGCCGTTCCAGCGCACTGATGGTCTGGCTGACGGCGGATTGGGTGACCGTGTTAATCTGGGCGGCCTTGGTGAAGCTCTTGGTCTCAGCCAAGTCACAGAATACCTTTAAGCTTTCGATTTGCATGGGCGGATTAAATACAGTAATGTCTTATCAGTCAAACAGGAATAAAACTTTCTTACGGCGGCAGTTCGCAGGTGATTGCAGAAGGAAGCATGCAGCAGGAAAACCGCCGGCTGAACGCACCTTTTGCCCGGGCAACGCTACGGTTTCCGAAGAAGCTGCGGAGTTCACGAAGACCCCACGGTTCGGCCCGCACAGCGGCGCAGGCCAGCCGGTCGAAGCCGTCCGCATACTCGGGAAACCCGCGGGCGACCTGGCGCGGATTCAGCGGTCTGGACGGCAACCTCGCGGGCCGCCGGCTAATCCGAAGTCTGGCCAGCGGGGCCCCTGTGGTTACGCCACCGTGCCCGCACTGTGTCGCTGAGATCATCCAGGAGCGAATAGGTCACCGGGGTTACGACCAACGTTAACAGCAAGCACAGCGCCTGGCCGCCGATCACCACGACCGCCACCGCGCGGCGTTCCTCGGCCCCCGGCCCGGTGCCCAGCGCGAGGGGCAACATGCCGGCGATCAAGGTCAGCGTGGTCATCAGAATCGGGCGGAGGCGTTCCCGGTTGCCCTGCAGGATGGCGGCGATACGATCCAGCCCGGCAGCGCGGAGTTTGTTCATGTGATCGATTTGGAGAATGGCGTTCTTCTTGACGACGCCGAAGAGCACCAGCAACCCCAGCGCGGAGTAGAGGTTAATCGTCTGGTTGGCCGCCAGCAGCGAGAGCAGCGCAAAGGGCACCGACAACGGCAGCGAGAGCAGAATGGTGAACGGATGCACGAGGCTCTCGAACTGGGAGGCGAGGATGATATACATCAGGACGACCGACAGGGCGAAAGCGAACAGGAATTCACTGAACGTGGTTTCCATTTCGCGGGCGCGGCCGGAGACGCGCGTCGAGTAGCCGGTCGGCAGGCCCATCTTCGCCACCTCGCTCCGCAGCGCGGCGATGCGGTCCGCCTGGGCGTAACCCGGCGCAACCGCCGCGCGCAAGCTCACCTGCCGCTGGCGGTCCAACCGGTCAATGCGCGAGGCGGTCTGCGTCGGCACGAGCTTCACCACGTTATCCAGGCGCACCAGCCCACCGCCCTGGCGGGGTACGAACAACCGCCGGATCGGCTCCGGATCGTTGCGGTCCCCCAATTTGAGCCGGACTTCCACGTCGTAGTCCTCATTCATCGAGTCGTCGCGGAAGCGAGTCGCTCGCTGATCGCCGCCCACCATCACTCGCAACGCGTCGGCGATGTCCGTCGTGCTCACGCCCAGGTTGGCCGCGCGGTCTCGGTCAATTTCGACGCGCAGTTCGGGCTTGTCGAGTTTGAGTGTGGTGTCGGCATCCAGCAGCCCTAGGGCGGTCGCGTTCGTGCGCAGACGTTCGGCATAGGTGTTCAGCAGGTCAAGGTCCGGCCCGAGCAGGGCGAAATCGATATCCGTATTGGCGCCGCCGCCCATGAAAGTTTGCGGATTGCGGATGGCCACCCGGACGTCCGGCAGCTTGCGCAGGCGGCGGCGAATTTCCTGCTGAGCGTCGAGTTGGGAGAAGTTCCCGCGAAACGCTTTCCAGGGGGGCCAATGCAGCAAGCGGCCCCAGCGAAAGGTGCGGTCCGCATGCGGAACAAGCTGGACGAAGAAGTTGGCACCATTGACCCCGCCGAGGAAACCGCTGCCGGCGGTAGCCAGCACCAGGCGCACCCCGGGAACCGCGCGCAGCTCCGCTTCCACCTGCAAGGCCACGCGGTTCATGGCCGCGAGGCTGGTGCCTTCGGGCGCGGTGACCCGCACGTCGAATTCGCCCTCATCCACGTTGCTGGGCAGATACTCCTGCCGGACGACCTTGTAGAGCGGCACGGAGGAGGCAATGACCAGCAAGGCCAGCCCGGCCACCACCAACCGGTGCGCCAGGGCCCACCGCAAAACTCGCAGGTAACCGCGGTCAATTCGGCCATAGAAACCGCCGCGTGAGCGCGGCTCGGCTCCCGCGGACTTGGGCTCCCGACCGTCGGCGCCGCGCAGCAGCCGGGCGCTCATCATGGGCGTCAGGGTGAAGGAGACCAGCAGGCTTACCAGCACCGCCACCGCCGCCGTAAAGCCGAATTGGTAGAGAAAGCGTCCCGAGATGCTGGACATGAAAGAAACCGGGACGAAGATCACCACCAGGCTGAACGTGGTGGCCATGACGGCCAGCCCGATTTCCGCGGTGGCCGCTCGCGCCGCCTCAAACGGCCGCATCTTTTTCTCCTCGATGAATCGGAAGATGTTCTCCAACACCACAATCGCGTCGTCAATAACAATGCCCACCATCAGCACCAGCGCCAGCATCGTGACGCTGTTCAAGGTGAAATTCAGCGCCTTCATCATGCCGAACGCGGCGATCACCGAGGTCGGGATGGCCACCGCGGCGATGACCGTCGCGCGCCAGTTGCGCATGAATAGCAGCACCACCAGGCAGGCCAGGATGCTTCCCAGGATCAGATGCCGTTGGATTTCGTGCAGCGCCTCGTAAATATAGCGCGACTGGTCGCGCGTCACTTCAAGTTTCACGTCGGCGGGGAGCTGTCCCGCCAGTTCGCGCAGCTTCTCCTTCACCCCTTCGATGACGGCGATCGTGTTAGCTCCGGATTGCCGCAGAACCTCGATTGCCACGGTGGGCGCGCCATTGAGCCGTGAAATGGACCGCTGCTCCTTCGTCCCGTCCTCCGCCCAGCCAACGTCCCGCACGCGGATCGGCGAGCCTTTGCGCGTCGCAATCACCAGGTCATTGAAGGCGCGGGCGTCCGGCAGCCGCCCCATGGTTCGCAACGTTTGCTCGCGCAGGTTTCCGGTGATGTTGCCGCCCGGGATGTTGGCGTTTTGACGCGCCACCGCATCGCGCACCGCCGTGATGGGGAGCTGATAGGCGGCCAAGCGGTCGGCGTCCACCCAGACATTGATCGCGCGCGCCAACTCGCCGATCAGGTCCACCTGGCCCACGCCCGCGGAGCGCTCGATCTGCTTTTTGACAATCTTGTCCGCAATCTCGGACAGCTCGCGCGGCGAGCGATTGCCCGAGAGCGCGAGCGTCAGGACTGGTGACTGGTCCGTATCCGTCTTGGCAATCGTCGGCGGGTCGGTATCCCGCGGCAAATCCCGCACTACCGTGGACACCCGGTCGCGCACGTCCTGGGCCGCCGAATCAATGTCCCGATTCAAATTGAAGGTGACCACGGTGAATGCGGAGCCCGAGCCGTTGATGGAGCGCAGTTCCTGGATCCCCTCAATCGTGTTAAGGACCTCTTCAATCGGCTGAGAAACCTGGGACTCCATTTCCGCGGGCGAGGCGCCAGGCAGTCGCGTGCTGACCCGGACGGTCGGCAGGTCCACCGACGGGAAGCGATCCACGTCGAGGTGCAGGTAGCCTGCCACCCCGACCACCACCAGGGTCAGCACGATCATCGTGGCGAAGACCGGTCGGCGGATGCAAATCTCAGCAAGTTTCTGCATCCGTCACTTGGAGGAAGGTTGCTTCTCCCGGTTCGCCTCCGGCACGCTCGGACTCCTGTCTGGCCCGTGGCTCGCCCTCACCCGCTGGCCCGTGCGCAGGCTGCCCGGGCTCAACACCACGGCTTCTCCCGCTTCCAAGCCGGACAAGACCTCCACCCAGTCCGGACCGCGGCGTCCGGTCGCGATGACCTGCTCCACCGCCTTGCCCTCCCGCACCCCTACGACCTTCTCCAGCCCGGCGAAAGTGGTAAGGGCCTCGAGGGGCACCGTTAGCGCCTGCTCGCGCTCCGTCACGATGATCCGGGCCCGCGCAAACAGCCCGGGCCGCAGCGAGCCTTCCCTGGGCACGTCGGCCTCCACCCGCAGCATGCGGGTTTGGTCATCGAGCGCCGGGCTGAGCCGGGCGAGTTCGCCGCGGTAAGTGTTGGTATCCCCTTCAACGAGCAGCAGCACCACCTGTCCGGTGCGCACCAGAATACATTCCCGCTCGGGCACCTCCAGGCGCAGCCGCAGCGGGTCGGTCTTGACCAACTGCACAATGGGCGTGCCGGCCGCGACGTACTCGCCGACACTCGCTGGCCGGGCTTGGACGGTTCCATCAAAGGGGGCGCGCACCGAGGCGTCCGCCAGGCGTTTGCGGGCCAGCTCCAGTTCCGCCCGCCGCTGCGCAACGGTCGCCATCCGCCCCCGGCCGTCCTCGATTGCCGCCTCGTAACGTGCCAACGCCACCGTGTGGGCGGACTCGACCGTATCCACCTCCGACTGCGAAGCGATGCCGGAAACCGACAGGCGCTGGACGCGGTCACGATTCTTGCCCGATTCCTCCAGTACGGCCTTGGCCTGTTTAACGGCCGTCACGCGCTCGAGTTCGATGCGGTCATCGTCGCCCTCCAGCGGCAGCCCTAGTGCCGCGCGTGACTGCGCAAGCGCCGCCGCCGCCTGCTGCAGGCCCAGGTCATAATCGCGCGGCTCGATCTGCGCCACCAGTTCCCCTTGGCGCAGCACGCTGCCGATATCCACACTCAGCCGCTCCAGCCGCCCGGTCACCTTGGCGCTAAGCGTGGACTGCTCCTGCGCCGCCAGCGAACCGTTTACATGGATCATCCTTGGCATCGCCCGGACTTCCGCGCGCGCGACCCGCACCGGGCGCTCAGCCATTTCCGCTTTGCCCGCGGCTTTCGACAGGTCGCCTTTACCGCAGGAGACAAGGACTGTGATGCCCAGCCCGGTTATTACCATGAGCCCGCAAGGACCGACTCTCATCCGGTCATACTATTCCGTCGCTCGGACCATTGGCGAATCAAAACCAAGGTTTATTAAAGCTGATCCGCGCTTGACCAGCGCGCGCCGCCGTTAAAGACTCTGGCAGCATGAGCAACGAACCCATACAGGTGAAGGCAGAAGGAAGAATGCAGAAGGCAGAAAGGGGCGAGGGAGGAGCCTCGGCAGCTTTGGATGCAGGGTATGCTGGGGACTCCTCAGTAACCGAACGAACCCGAGCCTTGGCTGAGCGCAGCGTGAACTGCGTCGTGTGCCAGCGCGCCCGACGCCAGCAAGCCGGCCTCCTCTTCTTGATAGTCAAGACCTTCGAAGGGCTCTGCCCCTATTGTCGCGCGTACGAGAAGGTGTATGGCCGCAAGTCGCACGAGCCCGTTCCGCCGCCGCCAGCCACTCTCCAGGGAAAAGCTGCCCAGTGAAGTAGCGAAGACTTCACGGGCCAAGG
>CAIWJG010000770.1 GCA_903912925.1 uncultured Verrucomicrobia subdivision 3 bacterium
CCGCCGGCTGAACGGCAGCCATTCCCCTTTCTGCATTCTTCCTTCTTCCTTCTGCATTCACCCTTAGGGTGAGGGGGAATGGGGGCCTCACCTTGAGCGCGGCTTGGAATTAGTACACCACTTTGTTGAGCGGATACTCGATGATGCCCTCAGCCCCGGCGGCCTTTAAGGCCGGTATTATCTCGCGCACGATGTGCTCGTCGATGATCGTCTCGACGGCCACCCAGCCGGACTGGCTGAGGCCGGAAATGGTCGGGTTGCGCAGCGCCGGGAGCGCGCGCAACAGGTTGGCTAGGTTCTTCTCCTCGATATTCATCTTCAGGCCAACCTTGGCCTCCGCTTCCAGGGCGCCTTTAAGCAACAAGGCCAGCGTCTCAATCTTCCGCCGCTTCCACGCATCCTTCCACGTATCGTAATTCGCAATGAGCCGCGGCGTAGAAGTGAGCAGCGTGTCCACAATGCGCAGCTTGTTCGCGCGCAGGGACGAGCCCGTCTCGGTGATATCCACAATCGCGTCCACCAGCTCATGGGCCTTCATCTCGGTCGCCCCCCAGGAAAACTCCACCTCGGCCTTGACCTTATGCTGGCGCAGATACTTCTTCGTCAGGTTAACGACCTCGGTCGCAATGCGCTTCCCCTGCAAGTCTTTCACGGACTGGATCGGCGACTGCTCGGGCACCGCGAGAACCCAGCGAGCCGCTTGCCGTGTGGCTTTACTGAACAGGAACTCGCCCACCTCGTGGACCTTCGAGCCGTTCTCCTGAATCCAGTCGTAACCGGTGATGCCGCAATCCAGATAGCCATGCTCCACGTAACGGCTGATCTCCTGCGCCCGGATGAGCCGCACCTCCATCTCCACGTCATCCACGTATGGAATATAGGAGCGGCTGCTGACAGAGATGTTAAATCCGGCTTTGGCCATCTTTTCGATGGTAGCCTCTTGCAGACTGCCCTTGGGCAGCCCGAACCGCAGTACTTGTTTCTTTTTCATGCTTTAAAGTGACTCTCTGGCACGTGGACGCGAATACCCTGCCGCATTTCCTCTGGCTCAGGTGAGGCGGAATATGTGCCACGTCCGCCGCAGGAAAGCGACTCTTTTCTTTGGGGCAGGCTCGACCGAGCGGCAAGGCGCGACCTGCCCGATCCATTCGACGCCATTCTCCCCGGCACCTCGCCTCCGCCAGTCCAGCCCACGCCCCGCCGAACCGCGCTAGCGAGCCCTTAACCCCTTCGGATACCCTTCGGATACCCTTCGGACGCCCTGCGGACTGGTTGACTGGTGCCTGGCCCTCGCCCCCTAACTGCCCCAGGCCAGTCAGCAATCTGCGGCAAAGCTGGAAGCTTGAAAAGGTGAACTGCTCAAAGCCATAAGGCCCCGGGCGTTCGCCGGGCGTCTGAATCCACACGCCGATCCTGCGCCGCACGAGTGCACGCTCCCCCCGCCGTTTAACAGCGAAGACACGAAGACGCGAAGGCTGAAAACAAGGCGATGCTTGGCATTTCAACAAAGTCGACCGTTTCCTGGCTCTTTCTTTGCATCTTCGCGCCTTCGTTGTTCACATCCAATTGCGGAGACAAGGCTCTGATATTGCGCGGCTTACGAAGTTAACAATCTGGCTCTGTGTGCGCCTATGTGCCCCGTGCATAGACGGTGAAGCCCCGCCGCAGGCCCGGCGAGTACCTGACGTGGATTGCGTAACCTATTGGGATATATAGATTTACGCAATTAACTCTGCGGCAGGTCAGGCGCACACTACATTCACATCTTCGCCTGGAAACGCTACACGGTATTTCTGGGCTCATCCAGCGGGCTGCGAACACCGAGCCCCGGTTTCGCCATCACATGCGTGTAGATTTGGGTGGTCGAGACATCTTTGTTCTGACCCATTACATCCTGCGGAATCCCTTCTCCGTGAAGAAAATGACGCTGGAGTCCCCGACCGACATGGTGATCTACCGCTCCCGCCTCAATGCCTAGATCAACCGCAACTTCGAGGTCTTCACCGCCACCGACTTCCTGGCCGCCATCACGCAGCATATCCCGGACAAGGGCGCGCAGTTGGTCCGCTTCTATGGCTGGTACAGCAACAAGATGCGCGGCGTCCGACACCAAGGGTTGCCGTTGGAGCTGGTTCCGCATCGTCCGGGCCTCTCACCGCCACCGCCGCTGAAATTACCCTCCAAGCGGGTGGCGCGACCTGATTCTGCGCGTCTGGCATGTTGACCCGCTGCGCTGTCCGTCTGACAAGGCCCAATGCGCGTCATTGCCGTCGTTGACGACCCTCGCGTGATTGAGAAGATCCTTCGCCATCTCGGCGCCTGGCACGACCCGCCACCCAGACCGCCGCGGCCGGATGGCTCGGGACCCTACACCTGCGAACCGTGCGAGGATGTGGACCCGACGCCGGACTACGAGGATGTGCTAACCGACTGAGACCCGTTGTTTTCCAGGCCGGTTTGAAGGCGGGCTTGTGCCCGGCACCGGCCTCCTCCGGCCCGGTTTGCCACGGAATCGCGCCACTGCTCGCGCATTGCCTGACCGCTTTACCGCTCCGCCCGCCCACGCTCTGGCGATGGGGCAAAACCGCCAGAAAACCGGCAAAACTTGACGGTTGACGCCCTTTGCCCGGCCTGGCAGGACGGGGCCGCAATGAATGAGAGCGAAAAGCAATTCTCCTTCACCCGCGCAGCGTCAAGTACAAGCGGGCGCGAAAACCAAATTCTTATCAGTTTGCATGGGCTTACAGAGTAGGCAAGACCACGGTCAGGGGCAAGCGAATCGCCCCGCCATTCAACAGAAGCGTCAGTGCTTCCGTGGCCTTGCGCGGCAACTCCGAGGGGAGGAGCAGATCGGGGACAGGAAGCAAAAGCACCAGGATCTTCCGCGTCATCACGCAGTAGCCGTAATGGGCGGGTTGAATTGACGCGGGCAGGGCGCGCCTCTATCCTCGCGCCATGCGTAGGAAAGACGTCTCGTATCCCCCTCACGTCGCCAGCCGCGCGGCACGGCTCAAAGAAGACGCGCCCGCCACGGAGCCTGCGGGCCGGGCCTCCGCGCTGCTCGACACGCGGGTGGTCTATTGCGGCGATTGCCTTGAGCAGCTCAAGAAGCTGCCCGAGCATTGCGTTGATCTCATCTACATTGACCCGCCGTTCAACTCCAACCGCAATTACGAGGTCTTCTGGGGCGAGACCAAGGAGAAGCGGGCTTTTCAGGACCGCCACGAGAGCACCCAAGCGTACATTGATTTCATGCGCCCCCGCTGTGTCGAGCTGGGCCGCGTTCTTAAGCCCACCGGCTCCTTTTATTATCACTGCGACTGGCACGCCTCCCACTACGTCAAGGTCATGCTCGACCAGATTTTCGGGGAAAACAATTTCATCAACGAAGTCGTGTGGAAACGGCAGACTTCGCACAATGATGCCAAGCAGGGGAGCAAACATTTTGGACGCCTGCATGACGTTCTCCTGTTCTATTGCGGCGGCAGCGAAGCCTACACCTGGAACCAGCAATACGTTCCGCTCGACCAAAGCTACATAGAGTCTCACTACTCCCAGGCGGACGAGAGAGGGCGCCGGTTCCAGTGGGGTGACCTCCGGGCTCCCGGCGGAGCCGCACCATCCAAAGGGAATCCCCACTACACGGTTCTCGGTGTTGACGGCTACTGGCGGTACACCCAGGAAAAGATGGAGCAGTTCATTCGTGAGGGCCGCGTCGCCATTCCCCCCGGCGGAGAAGTTCCGCGCTACAAGAGATTCTTGGACGAGTCGAAGGGGCTTCCCGTCGGCAGCGTTTGGGATGACATCAACCCAATCAACTCGCAAGCAAAGGAATCCCGCGGCTACCCGACGCAGAAGCCCCTTCCACTCCTTGAGCGGATCATCCAGACGAGCAGCAACGAGAACGACATCGTCCTCGATGCCTTTTGCGGCTGCGGCACGGCGCTCGTGGCGGCGCAGAAACTCAAACGGCAGTGGATTGGCATCGATGTGTCGCCCACCGCCTGCCGGGTCATGGCCAAGCGGCTCCGGGACGTGTGCGGCCTGCCCGAAGACGAATCGCTCTGGAAGAACGGGCGCGGCTTCGTCGTGCGCGGTCTGCCCTGGACGGAAGAGAAGCTGCGCGCCATCCCCCCATTCGAGTTCGAAAACTGGGCGGTCATCGCCCTGGGCGGCATCCCGAACAAGACAAAGGTAGGCGACAAGGGCATTGACGGCCGCATCTTCCCCGTAGGCGCGGAGCCCGCGCCCTTCAAGGAGCATGAGCTGGCGTTGCAAGAACGCTGGTATCCCATCCAGGTCAAACAGAAGGACAAGGTAGGCCGCCCGGACATTGACCAATTCGAGACCGCCATGCGCCGCAGCCGCCGCGAAAAAGGCTTCTTCGTTGCCTTCGACTACACCGAAGACGCCCTCCGCGAAATCGACCGCTTCTTCAAAGACGACCACGCCGTCATCGCCCCCCTGACGGTCCGGGAGATACTCGACGAGCAGATTGCGAGGAAGTTGGTGTGAGTTGGTCTCCGACGAGCACCCGCTAGCGCTTATCCGGCGGGATGTACTCACTGACTCCCGGCGGCAGCTCACGCCTGCTTGCGGCGGTCTCTCTTGGCTCCAGGTTGCGCGTGCCGTCCGCGTTGATCGCGTAGCTAAGACTGACGCCCCGATAGATACCCGTCTGGACATCGATACGCCCATACCTAGGCGGCTGGCCAAAAACGATGTAATAGCTCTTGTGCAGGCTTTGGGACCAGTTGGTTTCGCCGACCCTGAAATCAAATTCAACCATTGGCTTGTAACCTGATTCCGGTGCCTCGAATGGAAATTCCTCGTTCTGCTCGATGAAGCCACCGCTAGGGATCGACATACGGAATGACCATCTCGATACTGGCTCACCGCGTGGCGGTTTAGTGGCACTAAGCTCTAGTTGGCCGTCCGGAGAAATGTTCTGATTAAAGAAATTCACGCGCACTGTGGAGCCGTTGGTAAGACCACTGATTTCCAAGTCGGGAGCAACTCCGTGTCGTGATGTTATCAACTCGGCACCGGCGCCTCTCCTGCGGAGGTGAAAAACAACCGGCTGCTGTGAGTTAGGGGAAAACGCTTCCGAAGTTGAATGTTGCATGTAGTCAAAATGATCCGGGTTCGTGCCCTTCACCGGGTAATAGCCTGGCTTCTCCACATGAACACCCAGGGTGCCGCCCATAACCCCCGCCAGAGAGAACAATCCAGCTTGGTCCGAGCTTGTGTTCGTGGTAAACGAGCCTGCCGGCGGGATAAACTGATTGCAGGAGAAAGACACATTCGCCCCCTTCACTGGTTGCCCGAGCTCATCAACCACCTTCCCGTAAAACTCGATCGGTCGTTGCACCTTCTGCTTCCAAGCCTCGAGGCCGATTCCTGATGCCCCTGGAGCTTGAGGCGTGATGCCGTTAGGCGGGGATGCTAGCGGCTCAGACGAGGAGACACTGCTCGCAGGCCGAGATGAAGCTGTCCTGGCGGGTGCACCATGAGTATCCGATGGCTGTCCCTCCGTGCTCTGCGCCGACATAGTCGTTGCCTCCTCCTGCTCCTTAGGCCGAAGCAGCCACATCAGGACTAAACCCAGGCAAAGTGCGAGAATCGCCGTGGCCGTTACTTTTGTTCTCATGGTGCTGGCGGAAAGAGACTCCGGCGCAATTGCAAATAGAACTGTCCAACCGCAGGGTCCTGTATATTGCGATTCCACTGCGCGCTGTGGTCGCTGCTGGCATCTCCGAACCCGAATTCGTTCCGAAGATTGATTTCACCTCCTTGAATTTCACCTTGAGTACCGGCTTGTGCCCCCACGGCCTTGCTCCTTGGTCTGGAGACAAACGGCAGCACCTCGTAGACATTTGTCACGGACCGAGTCGGCCCGCTGTAGTATCCACCGTAGAAAGGCGAAAGGATGCTTTGATTCCAGTAATTTGTCCGCAGAAGGTGGCTGGTTCCATCGGTATAATAACCAAGCAAGGTGTTCGGTTTCATCGTAACAGGCCCATTCACGATGGGGAGATAAAATCCTTCGTTCAACTCCCAAGCGGCCAAGGCGAAGTCAAGCGGATTAAAGAAGTTGACCATTTCGCCGCCTGTGCGCAGCCCAGCGGAAGCGTTAAGTCCGTAATTTCGATAACCATTCGGCGTGGGTGTCAGTTGCTCAGCCTCCATGAAATCCGGAAAGTTCGTAATGCTTGTGTCATAGCACTGGGCTGGGACCGCAGCCTGCATAAGGACATAGTTGTCTACTGGGGCCTGCCCCGCATCGGCCAATTCCTTGAGGGTCTCCAGCATCACGATATTCCCCATGCTGTGAGCACACACACTGATCGTACAATCAGGAAATCGCTGGCGCAAATCGTTCAAATAAGCGACCGTGCCAGCACCGGAGTCAAAAGCGATGTGTTCACTTCGGTTGTAGGTGGCGTACTCCAGGCCTAAGAATGGATCTGTATCTCCGGAGCGCGTACGCCACCGAAGGGCAGCAAAGTGTCCACTGTATCCCTGCCAGTACAGGCGCTTAAACATGGTCTCCGAAAAAGTGAAATACTCACTGTCCGGGATTCGCCAGCCGTGAATGAATACCGCCACTTGCTTTGCGTAATTCATGTTGGTCTGAGGCGAACTGAGGACCTGGAATCCGCTCACCATGCTTTCTTCCACCATCTGAGGCCACTCTTGCTGGACATTCGTCACCAACACCTGCTGGTAAAGTTCCTTTACGTCACGTAAATCAATCCACGCTGAGGTTTGTGCGATGACATTCGCTCCCTGAGCAATCGTTAACACCAGTTGACCTGAACCTTTGCCAGCGCCTTCGAAGAGGAAATGGGTGAATAGCGGTCGCCCCGTGTTCACGCTCACCGGCAGCGTGTAGCTCTGGGTAGAATCAATGGTCCTTAGCTTCTGAGCGTAGTCGAATGTCAGTTGACCATTCAAGTATTGCTGGGTGAATTGGGCAGAGGCCGCATTGACGTCGGCTAAATACATCGCGCTTCCGTTAGTATCATACGACGCGTAAAGGTTTATGGCGGGATTCCCGCTGGATGGAGACATGGTCAGCTTAATCGTGTAACCCTGGGTGTCCGGTAGCGCTGGCAGCCCGCAGATCCAGAGTCGAGCGAAATCCTCAAGGTTCCTCTTGCAGCCGATACGTCCATGGAACCAATCCTGGGTCTCTAATTTGATTGCATACGCCTCCAGGTCACGATCCGGCTCAGTGCTGGTGGCTGGTTCATCATGGTCATTGTTGATCCAAAACCGAAACGGCCGTGCTTGCGAAGTGTTGTCCGGCCCACCGAAGCTCAGGTCCATGGTGCCGTCGTGGTTCACATCCAACTGTAACTTGATGACGTTGACGACGCCAGTGCCGCGCTGGCCATCCTCGATGTTCGGCATGGTCACAAGCGCCACTGGCCCCGGTTCGGTGGGAAAGAAGTAGCCGTAAGGGGACAGGATGCCAGTCTCCATGGTTGTAACGTTGCCGTTAGTGCCTACCCGGTACGCCTTGTCGAAGTACTGATCGAGATAGCCATAAACACCAGGCGTGCCGTTGGTGAGCCGGAATCTCAGCCAGGCGCTGACGCTAAAATCAGGGTCTCCGATTGAGGCAACCAGAATATTGCTGACGATCAGGCCGCCATTTGTGCTCGCAGCGTCCGGAGATATAGAAGCCAGATCGCCTCCCAGCGTGAACTGGTAAACCTCCTTTTGCAGAGAGGGCACCTCGAATCGCTCGCAATCGAAGTAAGTGTCGTTATAGTCGTAGGGCACAGAAGCTCCGGGGAGGTAGGGTGGGGTGTAGATCCAATCGCCATTGACATAGACGCTGCAAATAACCCCCCTTAGCGGCAAGCCGTAGGCGTTCGGATGAATGGCTGGAATGCTGCAGGTGCCGTTACCTTGGTCAATCAAAGGGTCGATTGGATCAAAATTATCCCAATTATAGATTCCGTTTGGCCAAGTCATCGGCACCCCGACGAATCGACCCGACGGCGACGATAACACCGAAGGGCAGGCAGTCAGCACGCTGTTGCTCGCAAAGCCGATGCTGTCGAAGTAGTAGCCTCCATCGACTCCGCACAACGCAAAGTTGTCTGTCCAAAAGAAAGGAGTATCGTTTGTCACGGTCCAGCAAGTCGAGGCCGAAGGCATGTGCTCGAAGACCCGCAAACAGTTGTTGATTTCCCAGGGATGCAGCGGCGCGGGAGTTGTGCCCCAGTTCGGAGAATTCCAAGCAAGGGGCGATCGGTGGTAAGAAGCGGCAGCGTAAACTGGAACTGGACAAGGAAATCCGCGTACATTGCATCCAGGTCTGTAGGCTAAGCCGAGGCCTTCTGTGTCCACGAGGTAATACGGAAACAAGTCTCCCCCAGGGAAAGCAGTCTGGGATTGCAGTGTGAACATCAGATTGTCTTTAAGAACATAGCTGCCGTCCAGAAATGGATAGCGGATCGTCTTGCCACAATCAGTTTCGACCACGCGTGGGAGCCCTGCGAATCCATCGGGCGTAATCGCCTGCGCGGTGAGTTGGTAAGCACAGTAAAGCGGATACTCCTGCTCTGAGAAGGCGTAAAGATTGTTAGTAAAAGCGCTTACGGGCAGGTCAATCGTGTGATCAACGCTGATGCCCCAGCCACAGGGGCAATTCGTCGCCAGATGCAGGCGGATTATAGTAGTTCCGTTGGGAACCGATAACAGGGCCAACTGCAATTGGTCCCCGGGGCCGTGTACAAGGCGTACGCTCAGGGCGGTGGTTGCGTCCGTTACCAGGGCGGGTAATGATGTGCCTGCACCATATAGAGCATAGAGCATATACTCGTCGCGGAACCCGTCCGGGTTGGTGTCAGGGTCATCCGCTGGCTGCTGTATATTGGCGTCGCTGAGGCTGAACGTGGCCGCACTTACTACTTGTGTGCTGACCGACACCCACGGCCAGTTCGCATACGCTAGGTACTTTACCAGCGCATAACCTTGGACCGATCCGGATGCTGGCATCCATTGAATGACCCTGCTGCTACCGCCGCCGGTAATATAAGCCCAAGCTGTGGGTGCCGGTGGCGAGTCGAATTGGTTCGGACTGGTCCCATTTTGACACTCCTGAAGGTTCGACCAGCCGTCAACGTCCGGGTCAGCGTATGGGTCTATGCCTGTGTGGCCGAAATACTGAAGCTGCCACCAGTCGGGCAGTCCGCTGCCGCTGCTGTCCACCCAGGACCGCGCCGACAGAAAGAGACTCTGGCGCCCTGACAACGGAATCGGAACCGGCGTCCAGAACTGGCCGCCGCCCCCGGGGAAATTCGTCTCGCTCGCCCAGTTGTTCACGTGCCCCAATGAACCCACTGACAGAAGCTCGTAGTTGACGCCCTCGGTTGTGCCGTGCAAGACACAGTTGAAGCAGTCGTTGCTGATCCCAACGGCGCAGAGCCAGAGCCGTTGTGGAATGACGGAACCTACCACCGCCTTGAAGAACAACACGGGACGGCCAAAGGCCGGAATCTGGATCGCGGTCCAGTCCTGCCCAGAGGTCCCGACGAGTGGCGCCTCGGCGTCCCACGAGTCGTCAGATGAGAGAGTCCGTCGAGACAATATCGTGTATGGGACACCGGAGGTCGTCCCGTGAAGAATGAGGTTTGCCAGGTCGTTGCTAACTCCCGTGATTTCGAGCCAGAAGTCTCCGCTCACATAGATGTACTGGTTTGTTTGCTCTGTTCCGCCGCCGTCCTCGCCGCCGCTGGGTTGCGGCCAGGTGTAACCCGTGTCATCCACAAGGTAAGAGCCATTGCACAAAAGATACACATCGCATCCCGTGCAGGGGTCAAAAGGCAACGGCGGATCATTCGTCCGGGTCATGAACCAAAATGTGCCGAACTCCGGAACCGAGTTGGTATCCACCAGTTGTGGCGGGCACGGGTCCTCATCCGGGGGCGAGTTGGTTGACTCGCTTTCGTTCAGAAACATGTTCTGATTCTCCAGGAGCGAGAGCAATTGCCGTTCGCTGGCCAAGGTGGACTGGAGCAGGGAGTTGCGGGCGGCGGCGACGACATTGGTTGGAGGCGGCGATGGGAATTGGACGGTGCTGTCGTCGAAGAGCCAGGAGCCGTCCGGGAGCCTATAGACGGGCAGGTCGGGGTATGGGTTGAACGGCAGGGGCGGGTTTTCTGGGCGGGAAACCGACCAGAACGTCCCCCAGCCAGGCACCAGGCTTGGCGGGGTGGGTTCCAGTGCCGCTGCTTGTGCTTCCGTGAGTCGCGGTTGCGCCCGCAGGGTGAAGGCGGGACAGGTGGCGAACATCACCACCAAGGTTACCGCCGCGATTACCGACATTGACAGCCATTTCTTCATAGGGTTCTCCTTCTGTGTGAGTTCTTCGGCACGGAACTAAAGGGGCGCGAGCCCAACGCACCCCTACTGAGGCACCGCGAAGCGCCTTTCCGAGAGTGCGCCAAGCCGCGCCCGATGGGGCGCAGGCCTGGGTGGTCTCGGAAGAAAATTCGCGGTTTTCAGTAGGACCGTAGCCAGAACTACGTCAATTGCTGTTCTTGGGTTGTCTTACATACCTTGTCAATGAGCTTCCATACGGAAGTGATTTTTACGCCCCTTTGCGCTCCTTGCCAAGGACTATTTCACCCGCGCAGCGTCAAGTACAAGCGGGCGCGAAAAGCAAATTCTTCAGTTTTAGTCGCACGAGACCACCCGCCTGCCCTGCACGCTGACTCCACCGCGCGCCAAGGCGGCGACACACCGGGGATACAACTGGTGCTCAGCGGCCTGAATCCGCTGGTGCAGCGTTTCGGGCGTGTCGTCATCCAGCACCGGCACTGTCTGCTGGCCGATGATTGGGCCAGAATCCACGCCCGCATCCACGAAATGAACTGTGCAGCCGGTCACCTTCACCCCGTGCTCCAGCGCCTGCCGCCAGGCTTGCAGACCGGGAAACGACGGCAGGAGAGACGGATGAATGTTAATAGTCCGCCCTGCGAAAGCCCGAAGGAATCCCTCCTTCAGCACCCGCATGAATCCCGCCAGCACCACCAGGTCCACCCGCGCAGCGCTCAGCGCCTCGATGTAGGCCCGCTCGGCCTCCTCGTCCAGTTTGGTGCGGAACTTGCCGGGCGGAATGAAGCGTGCCGCAATCTGCCGTTCGTGTGCCCGGGTCAGGATGCCCGCCTCGGCCACGTCGCACAACACCAGTGCCACTTCTGCCGGCACCGTTCCGGCGCGGCAGGCGTCCGCGACCGCCACGAAGTTCGAGCCCTTGCCCGAACCCAGCACGCCTATGCGAAAGTTACGCTCATTCGTCACGCGGTTTTCATACAGGCACAGGGGACGGGTTAACAAGCCTCAAGTGCAATCCTTATGTTTTGGCCAGCCGTAGCAATTCAATACCACCACAGATGGACGCAAATAAGGACTGCTCGGAACCTTGACTGGCATCAAGGAGGCACAGCTCGCATCCTGCGATAGTAGCCCTAACGATGACCAGTGCAGAGACCATCGAACCCCCTGGCATGAAGCCAGCGACGGAAGAAGGCCAAGCAGTCAACCCAAGCTTTGCCAGTAAGCGTCTTGCCCGGGAATGGCAGACGATCGAAGCGATGATCCGCTGCTACTGCCGTGGCCTTCACGCCACCCAGACAACGCTTTGCCAGGAATGCCAGGGGCTGCTGGATTATGCTACCGTCCGGCTGGAGCGCTGCCGCTTCGGCTCGGAGAAGCCGGTTTGTGTCAAGTGTCCGGTGCATTGCTATCAGCCTGCCCGTCGCGAGCAGGTCAGAGTGGTGATGCGTTACGCCGGCCCACGCATGCTTTGGCAGCATCCAATGCTGAGCCTCCGCCACTGGCTGGACGCGAGGCGGTAATAAAACCCGAAATCCGAAGCCCGAAGGCCGAAGGAGGTTGCCCGCTAAACACGCGAAAGGACGCTAAAAGGAATTCCGGTATTCCATCCGTGCAAATCCGTGAAATCCGTGTCCGGTTTAGCGTCATTTCGCGTGTTTAGCGGGGAGAACGCGGATCGCGGCCGTGCTGCTCTGGCCCACGCTCTTTCCGGGTAGAGCCGGTGGTTGCCCACCGGCTCCCCCACAGTCCCGTACTAGCCCAATTAAGGCATACGGTTCTTCCGCTCACGGTTTGGCGTTGTAGATGGAGTGTACGACTCGGGCGTGGGGAAAC
>CAIWJG010000771.1 GCA_903912925.1 uncultured Verrucomicrobia subdivision 3 bacterium
ATTTGCGCGGGCTGCGCAAATCCTCACAGATAGCAGTGCAGAGGAACGCGGAGAAACGCAGAGACAAACTACTCTCTGCGAACCTCTGCGAATCTCTGCGCCTCTGCGTTAAACCTGGAAACGGCACTTGGGATCAACCGCAAAGAACGCAAAGAGCACAAAGAAAGGAGCTTGTGATGATTCCGAGCCAAAGAACTGATTCACCCGCCGGGTGAAGGGAAGACGTATGCCATCCGTTCATAACTATCTTTCTTTGCGTTCTTTGCGTTCTTTGCGGTTAACTCAACTGCCGAATTAAGGTTAAAGGGTGAGCTGGCGGAATCGGCCTTCGGATCTCGGATTTCCTTCGGGTTTCGGATTTGGGCTGACCTGGCCATAATGAGAATTGCTGGGGGCGTCCGGGGCCGGCTCGTAGTGGGGATAGGGCTGGGGCCGGAGGAACTTGGCGACCCGGCGGCGTCCGGCGGGAGAATCCACTGAGTCGAGGCAGGCTGAAAGCGGGCGGGCGGCGGCGTTGCGGCACAAGGCCAGCGCCTGGGTGCCTTGCCGCAAGGGTTCGACCGCCCGGCCGAGCCGGGCCCAGAACTCCACTTGCCAGCACCCTACTGCGTGACCTGTAGCCCCTTAGCGATGCGCTGCGGAATCCTCAGCACCGTTCCGTGCCGTTGGCCCGGGGGAAACGACACGGCTTTGGAGCAATCTTCCCAGTGTTGCAGGTCCTTCGACCGCACGGCCCCGTAATACTGCGGTTCCGCGTAGTGATCGAAGTAAACCAGGTATTCGTCCTTGATCTTGATCACCGAAGGCCCTTCCACCCAATCCCCGGTGAACGGCTCGCTCGGTTTTCCAAACGGGCCGTCCGGCTGGTCCGCTGTCGCATAGCGAAGGTTCTTCTTCACGGGCGTCTTCCGCTCGTCCTTGAAGAATAGGTAGAACTTCTCGCCCGCCTGAAACAAGGTGGCATCAATGACATTAAACCCCGGGTTGTAGAGCAACCGTGACTCCTCGAACTCCTGGAAGTCCGCAGTGGTGGTGTAGTAGAAGCGGTGGTTGTAGCGGTCGTCACCCGTGCTGTCGGTTCCCGGGAATTTGCCCGGAACCGTGCTGGACCAGTACACCAGCCACCGGGCCTTGGCCTTGTCGTAGAAGATCTCCGGTGCCCAGATGTTGCGGGTCTTGGGCTCGCCTTCCATCAGCGGGATCGCCCTCTGCTCCGACCAGGTGATCAGATCTTTGGAGTGGGCGTAGCCGATAATCCTGCCCTTCTCGGTGGTCCAACCGCTGGTCCAGACCAGGTGGAAGGTGCCGTCGGGCCCTTCCGCCAGGCAGGGGTCGCGCATGATCTTGAAACCGCCGACCACCGGTTTGAGGAACGAGCGGTCATGGTTCAGCGCCTGCCAATGGTAACCGTTGGTGCTCAGCGCCAGGTGAAGACCATCCTCGCCGTTCCCCCGGAAGGAGGTGAACAAGTAGTAGTCCTGGGCCTGGCTGCTGGTCGCGGAGGCTAGTCGCGCCAAGACCAGGACCAGCCAGGCGTAACCGAGGAACTGCCTGCAGGTATTAAAGTTCATGCTTGATGGGAATGCGGTCGTAGCCCGTTCGAGCGAGACAGCCGAGGACCCGCTGGCGGGAGGTCATTTGCGGTTTCATGGTTGTATGCCTGCCGCTAGCATGGACCTTTCACACTTAAGTAGCCGCCGACGTGAGTCGGCGCCATCTTGCGAAAGGCTAGAATGCGCCGACTGACGTCGGCGGCTACACCTTGTCGGCGAATTCAGCCAGGCACTCAACATTCGGGCTGACAAGTCACTTCGCCGCCGGCTGGCTCAGGTGAACGAAGATGCCTTTCTTGTTGGCAACGATAACGTCCGGCCGGCCGTCGTGGTTGAGATCGGTGGTGCATACCTGGGTGCCAACGCCGCTGTCGTCATCAATCAGGTGCGGGATGAACGTGGCGTCGCCCGGGCCGTTCCGGCGCAGCTCAAGCCAGAAGACCACGGCGGGTGCGTCGGGTTCCTTGTCACCAGTCGGGCCGTGCGCCCAGTAGCGTTTGCCGGTGAGAATGTCTTTCAGCCCGTCGCCGTTCAGGTCCACCAATTCCAGTGCGTGCATCTGGCTTGGTCGGAAATCGGACGTGCTGATGTCAGGCGTTGGCGAGAGGATGACATGCTGCTTCCAGTCGATCTGGCCGCTGGCATTCTTGACCTGCTGCCACCAGACGAGGCCATAGTGGTGGCAGTGCCAGGCCGTGATGATGTCGGCCAGACCATCTCCGTCCACGTCATACACGAGCATCTGTGCGCCCGCATCGGCAAAGTGGAAGGGATGGAACGTCCACGGCTGGTCCGGTTTCGCCTCGGCTGGCTGCTCCCACCAACCGGCGGCTTCAAGGATGTCCACGCGTCCGTCGCCGTTGAGGTCGCCGATGCCGACGCCATGTGTGAATCGTTGGTAGCGGCTGTCCTTGTTCGAGACCGCATGAAACACCCACGGTTCGTCCGGCTTGGCAGGATCTGCCCCCACATAGCCGAGGTAGCCTTCGTTGCAGAAGACCAGCTCAGCGCGCCCGTCGCCATTCACGTCGCCCCACACCGGCGATTCGTTGCCCACGTTGGTATAGGCGAGGTGTTGTTTCCAATGGCCATCCTTGCCCGCCGGGTTTTCATACCAGTAGCACTCCGCGCCGGGGAACGGCACGCACAGGATGTCAGGCCAGCCGTCGCCGTTGAAATCGCCCACATAGGTCAGGAAGTTGTCCGAATACCCCTTGGGATCGAACGACTTGGCAGGCCGATACTCTTGCCGCTTCTGGAAGTCCGGTCCCTCGAACCAGAATGGTCCCG
>CAIWJG010000772.1 GCA_903912925.1 uncultured Verrucomicrobia subdivision 3 bacterium
GCTGAGCTCGGTGTGCGTTGCGACGGACGATGAGCGCATCGTTCGCGTCGTCGAGGGGTTCGGCGGGCGGGCCGTCATGACGTCGCCCGACCACCCCAGCGGCACGGATCGGCTCGCGGAGGCCACGCGCGCGATGAACGCGGACATTATCGTCAACATTCAGGGGGATCAGCCGTTCCTGGATCCCGTGATGATTGACGAGGCGGTCCAACCGCTGCTCGATGATCCAGCGCTGCCGATGGCCACGCTCATGCATCCCGTTCAACAGCCGGAAGACCTGCAAGACACGTCGGTCGTCAAAGTCGTCGTGGACCTCGCGGGCAACGCGCTCTACTTCTCGCGCTCGCTGATTCCCTATCCGCGACAGGCCGGCGCGCACACGGTGTACGAGCATGTGGGACTTTATGTCTATCGCCGCGAGTTCTTGCAGAAGCTCGCCCAGCTCGCGCCGACGCCGCTGGAGAGAATCGAGTCGCTCGAACAACTGCGGGTTCTGGAACACGGCTTTCGCCTGCGGGTGATCGAAACCAAATGCCGCGATCACACCTTCAGTGGGTTCAGCGTGGACACCGAGCAGGACCTGGCGCGCGCCGAAGCCATGCTGCGCGAGCGCAAACTGGGATAATCCCTATGATTGACACTGAAACCCTGAAATCCATCGAGCGCCGAGGAGAATGATCGAACTCACGTTCGATGCTACTATGATTGACACTGAAACCCTGAGTTCCATCGAGCGCGAGCTGGACGCCAGCACGCTTGCGCGCGTCGAGCAGGCCGTGGACAAAATCGTCGCGGCGAAGAACCGCGGGGGCAAAGTGGTGGTGGTGACCGGGAGCGGCCCGAACATCCACGAGGGCGTGACCACGCTGCTCGCCGAGTTAATGCGGGCGGGCCTGGTGGACGGTGTGACGACCAGTTCCGCGGTGGTCGCTCACGAAATGGGCGGTACCCTGGACAAGGTGAAGCGTTGCGCGGGAGCCGCCGTGGGCGTCCCGGCGGGGCTGCTGCCGCTGGGGGGTGAATTCGAACTGACATTGATGGATGACGAGACGCTTGGCGAGATTGAGGAAACGCTGCCGCTCGACAAGCGGTTGCTCGCGCGACTCCAGGCGGCGCCGGGCAAGACCATCATCAAGGCAGCGGGCAACCTCGGCTACCCGGTGGGACTGTGGCTGGAACATCTCGCGCGTGAGATTCTGACGCTGGCCCATAGCCACGGCGCCTCGTTCGAGGAAGTGGCCGGCCTGGGCTGCGACCCGCGCACGATGATTGGCGTCGCGGCACAAAAGGGGCTTCCGGTGCTGGTGACCATTCCGCAGCTTATTGGCGGCGGCATGGTCGGCTTGGGCATTGGTGACAGTCTCACCTTGACCGGGCGCGCCACGCGCCTGGCCCGGATGCTGAGCACGGCTGATGTCATCATTGAATCCGGCGTGGCGCTGACGCAGGAAGTCCACGACGGCCCGTTTGAGACCTACACCGGCCACGGTTTGTGGTCGGCGTGGCAGGGCCATTTCAGTTACAGCCTGGCCGGTAAAAGCCTCATCCGCATTGATTTGGATCCCGCGTTGGAACGCGTGTGGCAAATCGAGCGCGAAGGTGGCGCGGTGCAGTCGGCGATTGCCGACGGCTTGCCGAAGACAAAGACATTCAAGGTGCCGTTCCGGATGGAGATGTCCGGCTTCGCCCGCCACGAAGGGAGCCTCGCCATTATCGGCGACCTCGGTGCGATTTGGCCGTTGATCGCCAGCCGGGCGGCGCAACGGCTCGGGATTCAACTTGAATTCATGTCCTACCCGCAGCAGACGGAAGCGGGTCGCGCCATGCGTGAAGCCATCGTGAACGATGTTCGCCCCTTCAGCCGGCGCAAGCTGCTCGCGGCGCTGCGCGAAGAAAGACTAAAGGCTAAATGCTAAATCCAGCCCTCACACTTCAGCCTTTAGCCTTTAGCCTTTAGCCTTCCCCTCAACATGGGTCACACACGCCCTCTCGACCTTGCCGTCATCGCCCTCTATTTCGTGGGCATGGCGGGCATGGGCTGGTACTTCCGCCGGCGCACCGGGACGACCGAACAATATTTCGTCGGCGGGCGCGCGTATCCCGGCTGGCTGCTGGGTGTTTCGCTTTTCGGCGCGGCGATCAGCTCCATCACGTTCATCGGGTATCCCGCTGACGCGTTCAAAACGGCATATCTGCGTTACGTCATTTGCCTGACGCTGCCTGTGGGTGTGTTCGTTGTGGCACGATGGATACTGCCGGTCTTCCGCCGGGGCCGAATCACGTCGGTTTTTGAGTACCTCGAAGGCCGCTTCGGACCGCGCACTCGGCTTTACGGCGCGACCGTATTCATCATCGCGCAAGCCATGCGCATCAGTGTGATCCAGTATCTCGTGGCGCTGCTGGTGCATCGTCTCACCGGCTGGGACGTGACCCTGTGCATCCTCCTCGGCGGGGGCATCACGGCTTACTACACGGTCGTCGGGGGCATCGAAGCGGTCATCTGGACTGATTTCGTGCAGTCAGTCATTCTGACGGCTGGCGGGTTGCTGATCCTGGGGGTAATCGTCGCCAAACTTCCCGGCGGGCTGGGTCAGATCTTCTCCGTCGCCTCCGCGGACGGGAAATTCATGCTCGGGGATCTCGACCTCGCCGACGGGAAGCTGCATCCGGCCTCGTGGGGCCTGTCGTTGAGCCACAAGACGGTGCTGATGCTGGTGCTGGTCGGCATCTTCCAATGGCTGGGGGAATACACCACCAACCAGGAAGTAGTGCAAAAATACTGCGCCGCCAGATCTACCACCGACGCGCGCCAGGCAATGTGGATAAGCTGCTGGACCTGCGTGCCGACCTGGGGGTATTTCCTGTTCCTCGGCACCGGGCTGTATGTGTTTTACAAGGTGTTTCCCGACCCACAAGTGGCCGAGATGCTCTCTGGCGCGCGCAAGGCGGAGGAAGTGCTGCCGCATTTCGTGACGACGCAACTGCCTGTCGGCCTTTCCGGCATTGTAGTTGCGGCGGTCCTGGCGGCGGCCATGTCGAGCATGTCGTCGGCGATGAACTCCATCTCCGCCGTGTTCATAACGGACATCTACCGTCGTCACCTGGCCGCCGGTCGCGACGACGGTCATTACGTCCGGATGGCCAAGCTTTCCACGCTGCTCAGTTCCGCGATTATGATTGGCGGCGCGTGGGTGCTCGTGCGTTCGGAGACGAAGACGCTCCAGCACTTCTACGTCGAGTTCACCTCGATCATTGCAGGCGGGTTGCTGGGACTGTATCTGCTGGGCCTTGTTACGACCCGCGGTGATGGGCGGGCGGTGGGGTTGGGCATCGCGTTCGCCGTGGGTTTCTCCACGCTGATTTCGTTTGCTGGCCTTGGCTGGCTGCCCGACGGCTTCACGCGCGCCTTGGAAAGCCGGTTCGACAGCTACTACACGGGGCTGGCCAGCAACCTGGTGATGTTCGTAGTCGGCTTCGCGTTGGCCATCCTCCTGCCTGCGCGCCCGCGTGACCTGCGCAATCTGACGCTCTGGACACTGGACAAACAGCCCCGCGACTGAGCGGCGCGAGTCCCCCTTCCTTGTTGAGGAAGAATTATTCCTCCCAAGCGTAATCCTGAATCGCGTGCCAAGGAAGATACGTCACACCGTTGCGCTCCTGTCTTTGAGTTCCGCCATAGACCACCACGCAAGACACCCGCTGCTTTGTCCGGGCAAACATTTCCATGATTCTCTGCGAATTGGCAGCCCAATCCGAGGAAATGGTTTGCCCGGCCTTGACCTCCACCAGTTTCAAGGTCTTGCTCCCCTGGACCAGCATGTCACTTTCCAAACCTGCCCGGTCGCGGAAGAAATAAACGCCGTTGGATTCTCCACGGTTATAGCGCTGCTTGATGATTTCTGAAACCACCCAGGATTCAAAGATCGCCCCCCGCAACGGATGCACATCCAGTTGGGTCGTATTACGGATGCCCAGCAGCCAGCAAGCCAGCCCTGTGTCGTAGAAGTGCAGCTTCGGCATCTTGATCAGACGCTTTGAAACGTTGCCGTGATAGCTCGGCAGCCGGAAAACAATAAAACGCGTTTCCAGCACCGACGCCCAGGCTTTGGCCGTCGGTTGCGACACCCCGCAGTCGGATGCCAAGGAGGATAAACTCAGCAGTTGCGAGATGCGTCCCGCACTCAATTGCGCAAATCGCTGGAATGTCACCAGATCACCGATGTTCGAGATCGAGCGAACATCACGCTCCAGATACGTCGCCACATACGACGCCAGCCAGTCCGCCGGCCTTAACTCGCAGTCGAAAATCCGCGGGTAGCCGCCTGCTACCAGCGTTTCATTCAAGGTCTTGGGATGATGGGAAAACTCAACCACTTCATGCCGCGACAGCGGCAACAGATGCACCACCGCCGAACGTCCCGCCAGCGACTGGCTCGTTGATTCCATCACAGAAAAATTATGTGAACCGGTCAGAATCCACCGGCCCGGAGCGGGCTCCTGGTCAATAATCTCCTGCAAATAGGAGGTAAGCTGTTGGTTGTTTTGAATTTCATCCAAAATCGCCCCCTGCGGGAATTGCTTGAGGAAACCCCTCGGATCTTCCAACGAAAAGGCCCGCACGTCCGGGGACTCCAGCGTGGCATAGGGCAAATGGGCAAACACCTTCTTGCACAAGGTGGATTTGCCGCTTTGGCGTGGGCCAGTCAAAACAATGGCCGGGAATTGCCTGGCCAACAGTTTGAGCCGAGGTTCGATGTCGCGATCTACCATAACAGTGACCCATTTAAGCGGATGACTGATTCAAAGTCCAACTTTGAAATAGCCAAGCCGCTGGGGCAGCACTACACCCGGAAAATCAATCCGCATACCCCCGCAGGTCAGGAATTCAACCAAACACCTGTCTGCAAACTTTGGCGAATATTCTTCTCATTGCTGTTGATTATCAAGGACTTACGAAAGAAAAATGGCGAAAACCGCTGTTAATTGATGGTTGACGTGCGAAACTCGGGTTGGTGGTCACCCAATGCGTTTCTCAATTAGTTTTGGCATGTAAGAACCAAAAGCCTTATTTCTGCGTTGTGTTACTGGAGTAAAAGAAACCGGCCCACTTGACAGAGCGATCCGTTGAATCTTCCGGTATTCCGAGCAAGCGGTTACTGCACCAGGACGGCGCGGTAGAATCGGTTTATGTTGCCGTCACCCGGAACCTTAAGATCGATCCACACCTGGGTCGTGTTCGTGAGTAAAATTCTGGCAGCCTCCGTCCATTTACCCCCTTGCAGTACCGGACTAGATTCGACCCGGTAGGCGTGTCCGATGGCCCCCGTCAGCCCTACGCCCCGACGCAAGTCTATCGCCAATTTTGGCGCTCCACTGTCAAGGACCACTATCAGCCGATCACCTGTAACTGCAACGTCCCCCCCGTCAAAACTGCCGGTCCCAACCAGTGTGACGTTCCCGTTAAACCCAACTGACGCCGTCAGCGTGTAGTTTAGCGTCCGCTGAGTGTTGTCAAACCACGGTCCCCACTTCACCTTCCGGCATCCCACATCAAACACCCCGCCAACAGGAGTAATTCCGGAAACCACAAACCCGGGCGGAACACCCTCCTCCACCGCATACACGCTGACGCTGGCAGAGGGTGTCACCGTCAAGGTGACCGTATTGCCGCTAATCACACGACTGGCTATACTCCATCCCTTCGCTCCTTCATATGCGGCATCTTTGGTGCAGTTAACCCAGCACAAAGGCGGAAGTTGTGAGCTATCGTAGCGATAACACTCCCCCCACCTCCAGAGCGCCCCGGCACGGGTTACATACCCAATAGGTATCGGATTCGGCGGCAACGGCCAGTCCGTCCCGTTCTTCCAAGCCGCCCCATACGCTGTCACCTCGTTCACCACAAGCTGCCAATCCGAGTTTGAGTCCGCTGGATGCGTCAGCGCCACATCCAAGCAACTATCTCCGCCGATGGCGGAACCCACCCCGTCCACGGATCCCGCCCCCACAAAACACACGCGATTGGTTGTCCCTGTGGGCGGAGTAATGTGGCAGGTCAGGGTGCGCGCCGTGTTATCAAAAAACGGACCGAACTTCACCTTGCCCGAAACCACATCGAATACGCCTCCATCGCTGATCAACTCAGGAATCCATCCCTCTGGCGGACGGTCTTCCACCGCATAGACGCTGGCGCCAACCGGGGGCGCACACACCAAAGCAACCGTCAGGGAAACCCCGCCTATGTAACCCGCCGGTAATTGTCGCGTCACAAAGCCGGCAACCGGCGGTATCACGGTCAGCGTGGCTGGCTGGCTGGTGGCCATGCCCGCCCCGTTGCTGACCAGACAACTGAACTGGCTGCCGCTGTCCGATACCTGCACGTTAGGGAGCGTGTAACTCGACACGTTGGCCCCGGCAATCGAAGCCCCGTTGTGCTGCCAGTAGTAGCGCAACGGCTCCGTGCCGGTGGCGACAACGCTGAATTTCACGTCCACCCCCACCGCCACCGCCTGGCTCTGCGGCTGCGCGTTTACCACCGGATCAATCACCGTCAACACCGCATTGCTGCTGGAGGCCGACCCCGCCGCGTTCGTCACCACCACGCTGTAACTGCCTTCGTCAGCTTTGAACACCGGGGACAACGTCAGCGTGGCATTGGTTGCGCCGGACACGTTACCGCCATCGCTCAAATAGTTCGTCCCATTCCTGATCCACTGATAACGCAGCGGGTCTTGGCCAATGGCCGCTATGGTGAAGGCAGCCGTCGTGCCTGCATTTCGGGTGAGGCTGTCCGGCCCGGCGGTGATTGCTGGCGACACCAAGGCAACGCAACAGTTGTAGCTAACCATGTTGATCGAAATGGTGTCCACGTACCAGCCGATGCCGCCCACACTGCTATCGCTTCCGAAACGCCAGCGCAGTTGGATGTTTCGTCCTGGCGTGCCGGAAGGCAGATTCACGGTGGTGGTGATGAAGCCCCCTGAACTGGCAGTCCAAGCTGAACGTCCGGCCATCGGGTTGCCGGAGAGAAGCGTTCCGGTGTACCCGCCGGCCACAAAGGAACCTCCGGCCGTCACGATGTCGGTCCACGCCCCGCCGCTCGTGGAGATTTCGACCACGCCGCCGTCGTAACCCGATTCCGTGCTATACCAGTGCCGGAACGTGAGTTGGGCGGTCGCGGAGTTGATGGTGATGGAGGGTGAGACAAGCTGTTTATCGCTGGTCGTGGTTGGGTCCGAGGTAAACGCGGAGTTTGGCAGCGTGTCCCGCTGGCCGGTCGAGGTGGTCCAGATCGAGGCCGGCGAACTCACCCACCCGGCGGGCAGGGCCGGCACAGTGACATCATCGAAGTTCTGGGATTGAAGTGTCGTCAAGGTCAGGCTGCCCAGCGTGAAGTTGAACGTCACCGTGCCATAATTGTTGGTCCCGTCCTGAAGCTGAAGCGTGGCGATGACCGTCCCGCCGCAGACACCGCTGGCCGTGAACGTGAACGAGCGAGACACCGAGGCGCCACCAGCAGCAAGAACACCATAGTTCTGCGGCGCGCTGGGCGAAGTAACTCCGCCGCCGGCCTGCAACGTGCCCACCAGATTCGCGGTCGCCACGGTGCCGACGTTTCGCAGCGAAAGGTTGACGGTGACCGTCTCGCCGGGATCAGGGACACCATTGGCCGGTGTGCATCCCTCCGAGATCAGCCAGGACCCGGCGGTCGTGATGATCGGGTGTGGGAACGGGTCCACGCCTGGAATGCTGGTGACGCCGACGTTTCCCGCATCGAGCCAGTCGCTCAACCGGCTCGAGGAACTGGTGCCGCTCCACGCCACAGACACCTTGCCGTAACAGTCAGTCAGGTTCGCGCCACCGCACGCCGACGCGCCACCGGACAGGAAACCGACGTACCTGTGAGTTGCGCTATCCCAGATTCCTGAGCCGGACGATCCCGGTTCAGTGACGCCCAAACTCCAATGGACGCTCCAGTGGGTGTTCACCCCGCCGCTGCCGATGCAACTGTTGATGGTGGTCAACGGGGTGGTGCAGAAGCTGATGCACTTCTCATCGCACCCCGGCTGATGAATGCCCACGCAGCCAGTCGGCGCGGTGCCGGAGCGATCCCAGCCGGCGTAGTGAACGTTGAAACTGGGGCTGGGAATGTCGTCCAGTTCAATGAGCGCGAAGTCCACGTCCGCCCTGGAGGCGCGGAAGATCGCCCCGCTCTGGTTTTGGGCCAGCGAGCCGCCCGAGAGCATTCCGCAGGCGGAAGACTGGAAGTTCCAGTACACCACCACGGTGGGCGCATTGCCCGAGTTCAGCCCGCAGTGGTTGGCCGTCAGAAAGAAATTCCGAAAATCATTGGCCGTGTTCCCGACAAGCGTCCCCGTGCAGGTCCAGGCCCCGTTAACGGTGTACGCACCGACGCTACGGATTTCATTCCTCCACGGATCGCCCTGCGGGCAGATTACATCGACGTTGCAACTCCCGATCTTCGGGCCGCCCAAGTCTTGCTTCTTGTGAAATAGATCCCGGTAGCCGGTACTGACCTGACTCAAGACAAGCTGGGGTTCCTGCGCCGCCTGGGCGGGCACAAATAACTCGACGACGGCCGCCTCGCCAGGCACCAAAGGCGTCCAGAGCTGGCCGTGCGGCTTGTTGTCCTGCGCCGTGTAGGGGCCTTGATGGTAGTTCTCCGTCTCAGAACTGATATGCAAGGTCGCTCCCTCGGGCATCCAAAAAGTGGTGAAGCCCAGATTCACATCGGTGGCCCCTGCGGAGCTGATGCGCAGCCGCCAGAGCCGGCCGTCGGGGAGTAGCTCCCACGTTCCGTGCGTGACCGGAGTCACCTCCACCATGTGCGGCACGGCAAACTGCAGCGGGGTAGGCATGCCTTTCCCGGCGTCCTTGGCCAGTTCCGCCTGGACGTCCGTGGGGGGCAAGACGAGCTTTTGCACGGCCCCAAGCGGTTGGACCTGCGGCTGAAAGCTGCGCGGCGGCGTTCCCTGCCGGGCCGAAGCCTGCAGTGCAACTGACAAGATTAAGGCAATAAACAAAACTGCCCGACCCTTCTGGCCAAGGACCGAATTATTGGATAGGTTCGTCATCATATAGTCATCTTGGTGTGTTATGTATAATGTGAATAGTTCTGCCATTGCAAGAGCCGCTACGGCAATAGGACGGCGCGGTAGAAGCGGTTGCTGCCGCTGCGGGCGGGTGCGCTGGGGTCCACCCACAACTGCATCGCGTTTGTCAACACCACCGTGGCAACCGGCGTCCAAGTTCCTCCCGTGACCACCGGACTCCACTCGACCTCGTACGTCTGCCCCACAGTGCCCGTGACCATCACCCCCGCATAGAGATCTAGCGACAGCAACGCGGGCAGGTTCTCACCGAC
>CAIWJG010000773.1 GCA_903912925.1 uncultured Verrucomicrobia subdivision 3 bacterium
CAAAACCCCATGAGCGCTGAAGGCGCGATTCATCCTTCGCTATGAAGCAGGCCGTTGGCCTGCAACCGGATGACAATTGGACGATGAACCCAGGGCGTTGCCCTGGGCTGGTATGAATCAGGCCTTCGGCCTGAAGGTCCTACTTACGGCTCAAGGAATCTTGCCAAAAGTGCGCGATTCTCGGGTATAGCACTGCAAAGGTGCAAAGGCACAGGGGTTTCGGCTGCTGTGTGCCATCACCCGGGGAAAGGGGCAAACCGTAGATTGCTCACTTTAGCCGCTGCCTCCATGTAGAATCTACGGTTTTTGACCCCTTTCCAGGCTCCGCGTCAACCTATTAATCCGATAACCCATACTATACCCATCATATACCCATCCTACACCCCTCGTATTCCCCTAGTATTTTACATACGATGGGAATACTAGGGGCTTATGACGGGTATAGCAGTGGTTTAGTAGTGGATATTGAACCGGCGAAATGGGTCAAAACCGTAGATTGCTCACTTTAGCTGCTATATCCATGTAGAATCTACGGTGGACGGCAGAGACGACGGCGGGCGGCGGCGCGAACCCGTTCAGAGAACGAGGAGATGGTGGGGCATTGCGCCGCACACAGTATCGAGCGCGATGCCGGTATCGAAGGTGACCAGCCGGCCACTGTGTTTCACCGCCAGTGCCAGCAGATAGGTGTCGGTGACTTGCTGATGGCCGCTCCACTTGGTGCGGTCGAACACCTGTGCATCCGTAATTGTCAGATCATCAGCCCAAAACTCATGATGACCACCGGTCTTGGCGGTGGCGAGCTTAGCCAGGACATCCAGCGCAGGCACCGGTGCGGCGTAGCGCGGATTGGTGAGCACACGCAAACAGCCATTCTCGGTCAGCGGACACGACGCCCAGCCGGTGCCGAGATTCTGCGCCAGCCACGCATGGGCGCGGCCATGCGCGAGGTGCTGCGATCCAGTAACGCCACCAGCACGTTGACATCCAGCAAGGCCCGTATCAGATGCCTTCCTTACGGCAAAGCTGCTGGACGCCCTCAACGGTTACCTTCGGCCCCGTCCGCTCCGGAAAGACGTCAAACCCATTGCGGCGTTCCAGTTCAGTCGCCGACGCGTCGTCGGGCCCCGCGCTCAATCCGAGCGTCCGCTGCAGCAATTCCGACACGACCTGGCCGAGACTTTTCTTCTGCGCCTGAGCCAGTCGCTCGGCCGCTGCGTAAAGCTCGGGTTCGATGTCCAATGTCGTCTTCATGCGCACATCATACCCCGCGTCTGGCCTGCTGACAATCTTCGTGAAAATCTCGTTGGCAGACCAGTCTTCCGCCTTCTTCATTCTGCCTTTCCTCCCGGTCCCGCTCCGTACCTGATCACTGGTTACTGATTACTGATCACCGACCACTGATCCGCGTCATCCGCCGTCGCCACCCCGGGCGAGGCATAATGATCGAACTCACGTTCGATGCTACGAGGAGACCTCCGACCTGATTACTGATCACTGCTTGCCGCTTTCCACCTTCTTCCTCAACTGCTCCTTTCGGGACGGGCCTAACCTGAAGGTTAGACCGCGCCGCCCCAGGCAAAGCTGCGCTTCTTGCCGAAGGGATTGAGCAACTGCGCGGCACCCGCAGCGACGAAGTCGCATTCTGTGCCCGCCTGGAAGAACTGGAAGCCCTGCTTCTGGAAGCGTTTGATATCCTCTACGGTGCGCCCCGGCCGGCCCAGGAATTTGCCGTTCTTCTTGCCCGCCGCTACGATCTTGGCGACCGCCTCCTCGAGCCGCGGATGATTCTGGTTACCGCGGAGCCCGAGCGAGAACGCGAGGTCGCTCGTTCCGATGAAAAGCACGTCAATCCCCGGCACGGCGGCGATTTCATCAATATTAGCCACCGCGGTCGCTGTCTCGATGACTATCACGACCATGACATTCTTGTCGGCAAAGTCGTAGTAGCCCTCGGCAGCGGGCCAGCGAAAGGCCGCCAGGTCCGCACCTGAGCCCCTCAATCCTTGCGGCGGGTAATGGCCGGCGTTGGCAGCCTGCCTGGCAAGTTCCGGGGTGCTGGTAAATGGGAAGATCACCCCGAGCACGCCACAGTCCAATACCCGCTTTCCCATCCATAGCTCATTCACCGGTGGACGGGCGAAGGGCACGGCTGGGAGACCGCGGGTAGCCAGGACCACGTTGCGCACCGTTTCCAGGCTCACAGGGGTATGCTCCATCTCGAGCCATAGGAAATCGAATCCCAGCGCCGCCGCCTGCGCTGCCACCTCCACGTTGTTGACGCCGATGGTAATGCCAATGACCGACTGGCCTTTCTTCAGCAACTCTTTGACCGGGTTCTTGGCGACCGGACTAACCTGTAAGTTCTTGCGTTTCATAATATGCTGTCTGGTGCTTGGTTGCAGCGATAGCGCCGCGTGAGGGCATGCGGCCTACAAGCCTCCTGTAGGCCGCGTGCCC
>CAIWJG010000774.1 GCA_903912925.1 uncultured Verrucomicrobia subdivision 3 bacterium
AAGGAGTCCTGATCTGTGAAATCTGTGCCATCTGTGGCTTAAACCGAATTCGCAAGTCGCTGTCTGCTACCCTCCCGTATCCATCGCGCCGCTGGACCACTACCGCAGTACTACGCCGATCAGATTTCTCAGCTTAGCATTCGAGCGTCGTCCAGGTCCTTTAGCCGTCCGCTCTTGAGCTTGTTTTTGATAAGGTCGTTGAGGCTGATAATCTTCAGTACTCAACGCGGTGGGAATTCAGCAACTTCAAGAACTCGCGAAAGTCCGCGGGCAGCCGGATCGTAGCCATAAGCGATTTGCCGGCTCAGTTCCAGCGCTTCGAGACGCTCGTCGGGGGTGCGGGACCGCCAGTAACGCCGATCCGATTCATCCGCTTCGGCAAAGGACGTGACCTCAAAGGCATGGCGGTTAACGCGCGCTTTATCCAACAACTGCTTCGGCATGGACCCATTCTACCAGAGGCCAACCGGAGCGCAATCTCCAAGCCCGACTTACTAATGTCCTAAAGAGAGCAGTTCAACCACCGATGAACGAATACTTAGCCACAGATGGCACAGATTTCACAGATTACGGAGGGAAAGGAGTCCTGATCTGTGAAATCTGTGCCATCTGTGGCTAAACGCTTGTGCCTAAACCAGTTGCACCTTTACTGGGCGTCCCGATCCTTCCGGATCGCCGCCGTGATGGCTTGACGGTCAAGCGCCCGGGGCAGCATGAGAAAACCTTCCTTTGTCTGGACCGGGCGCACCGTGGGGGCTTCCGGGCGTTGGAGGGTGGCCTTGGCGATCGCGTCCTCCCGCTTGGCCCGGCTCTTGTCCTGATAGGCGTCTGCGAAGTAGCACTCAGGCTGCGGGGCCTGGACGCAGCCAGTTAATCGG
This sequence comes from uncultured Verrucomicrobia subdivision 3 bacterium, assembly GCA_903912925.1. Classification (GTDB taxonomy): domain Bacteria; phylum Verrucomicrobiota; class Verrucomicrobiia; order Limisphaerales; family UBA8199; genus PALSA-1440. Next base: position 879 of record CAIWJG010000774.1, read on the forward strand.
GCCAGTTCCTCTCTGTTCTTCTCCGCAGTGAAATACTTGAGCAGGCTGCCCCGAGGGAAGGCCGGCTTGCGCTGCGCTTTAATGTCGGTGAGCGTGAAGCTCCCGTCCCCGTTATTGGAGTAGGCAAACACCTGATGGGGCTTGGCGTCGGGAATCCGCACGCGCTGCTTCGCATCGGCTTTGAGCGTATTCATAGTGGCAATGCTGCGCTTCATAGTGTCAGTTTGCGCCTGAAAGGTCCTCCGTGCAAGGTCCCAGTAGTTGATAGATGGCGCAAGACTGGATTCTTCTCGAGGTGATTCTACCCTGCAAATCCGGGCCTTCCGCATATATACAACGCGGCCTGCCTCTCATTAACACCCCACTTGAGTGGGGTGTGGGCGATGGTCACGGCGCCGGAACCGCTTCAGCGGTTTACCCACCACCGTTAACCGCTGAAGCGGTTGGGGAGCCTGTTCGCGTGCCACACCCACCTCGCTGAAGCGAGGTGTTAATGAGAGTCGGCCGCCCACCCCGAAGAAATCTGTCGTGCGCCCGTTGATAGATGGGGAGTAGCGCCTTACAGATTGAAACGTAACTCACCGGCCTTCGGCATCGTCGTAAAGCCCCTCGTCTTCCGGGGTGTAGCTGTTCAGAAAGGCGTTGTGGTCGCGAAAGACAAGCGGCGCAGGTTTGGCTTGTTGTCCCGACCGCCCGCTACGCCGGGCCATCCAGGCTGAGAGTTTCTCGAAATCCTCCGCCGGCAGTCGCTCGATGACGCGCTCGATTTCTTCGATCTTGCTCACGGCGTCAACCTAGTCCGACGGGCAGCGGAGGGCAAGAGCTGTTCTAAGATCCTCCCGTTTCCAGCGAGCAGTTCTCAAATCCGAAGCTCGAAATCAGAAATCCGAAGGGCGTGCGGGCGGCTGGACCTTTTCGGTTTTCGGGTTTCGGGAGCCAATTGCAGAACTTGCCGCAAAGAGGCGCAAAAGACGCAAAAGGGATGGGAATAGGGCCTTTTCTTGCGCTTTCTGCGCTTTCTGCGCTTTTTCGCGGCTATTCCCGGCTTTTGCAATTATCTCTCGGCCTTCGAATTTCGGATTTCCTTCGGTTTTCGGGTTTCGGGTTTCGGATTTCCGCCGCCTCCCAGCAGTAGTTAAAACCGGTTTACTTTGGTGGCGCGGGCGCATTGGTCTGGGGGGGCACGTCCGGCGGCGGCGGCGGCACCGGGGCGGTTTTCCACGTCAGCGCGGCGGTTGTTGACCTTCCGGGGCAATCGAATAGCATACAATCAATCGGAACAGCTATGAACACGCGCGCTCTCTCTAGGTACCCATGACGAAGAGGCTAGATAATCGCGAACCTGTCCCCCAAAAGCCCCCGCCTGCCTCGGACCTTTCAAAAGCCAACCGACGCCCCGGACTTTCGGCGAGAGACCTGCCACGCTGGAAGCTGCTGCTCTTCTCTTTGCTGCCGATCTGCCTGCTGCTCATAACCGGCGAAGTGGCGGCTCGGCTCATGGGGCCTGCCAATCCGAAACTGCAAACACTGCCCCTGGAAGAAGAATCGGCCGGGTTGTTCGTGCCCGATGCCGAGCTGTTTTGGTCGCTGCGACCCAACCTGAACGCCACTTACAAGGGGGCACGGGTTACGACCGACCGGCTTGGGCTGCGAAGCCCGGAAGCCGGCCCTAAGAAAGACCATGAGTTCCGCATCCTCTCGCTTGGCGAGAGTTCGACGTTCGGCAGCGGGGTGTCCGACGACCAGACTTATACGGCACTCATCCCCCGGTATTTGGAAAACGCTAACCCGGACTTCGTCTTCACCGCATTCAACGCTGGAGTCTCTGCCTGGTCGTCATTCCAAAGCCTGAAGTACCTGGAATTACGCGGTCTCAAGCTGAAACCCGATCTTGTAATATTCTACCACGAGTTGAACGACTACTTGCCGTCAACGCTTCGTGATTCCAGCAACACGGAGATTGGCGTCCGGAAGACCGATCGGGAACTCTACGAGTCGCGGCTCAACTCGGTATCACGCCGGCTACTCAGTGTGTCGGCCCTGGTGCGCCTCCTTCAAAGTCGCTATGCGGTATGGTCCGTCGAGGCATTCAACAAGCAGGACTTTACCAATCCGCTCCTGACCATAGGGCTGCCAGACATTTCCCTGCCAGGTCGGCTTACGCGGATGGAGAATGGCCAACTTGCAAAGGCGGGTTTGAACGAGAAGTCGCTCGGGCAAAGGGTCTCGGCAACGGAACGGCTGGAGAATCTGTCGCAGCTTGCAAGCGTATGCCGTTCGCGTGGCGTTTCACTCATCGTCATTCACCCCTCGTATCGCGAGTCCATACGCCATACGTGTCTGCTGACTCGATTCTGTGACGAGCACCATGTGCTGCTGTACGATGCCTACGATGCCTTGCATCCGCCGGAACTCCCGCCGGGCGCACTGTTTCGGGACTCCATGCATCCGAATGCTGAGGGCCACAGTCGCCTGGCCAAGGGATTGGCTGAGTTCATAGCGCAGCACCTTTTTGATCGCGGGGGTTAGACACGAATAATTGGCCACAGATTGCACGGATTTCGCAGATTACCGAGGGAAGATGAGTCCTGATCTGTGAAATCTGTGCCACTCGCCGCGCCGTCGCGCCGTCGCAGCGGGTCGGGTTTCGGGTTTCGGATTTCCGCCGCCCCCTCCCGGCTGTCCTTGATTCCCGATCTATTTCGCGGGCGCGGGCGTATTGGTTACGGGAGGTTCGGTCGGCGGCGGCGGCGGCGGCGGGGCGGTAAACGTGTGCAGTCCGTGCGGGAACTGGAGCGACTCCAGCCAATCCGCCAGCAGGTGCAGCTCCACGCCGGTAAAACCGACACTGGAACTGCGCGCAAACGAGAGCCGGGTTGGGCTGGATAACTCGACCGAAGTGATGGAGTTGGTGAGATGAGGGGAAAGGGCCACCACCCAGGTGAGGCCCGCGTCATAGGGCGTATTCATCCGGGCCAGGCAGAGCATGTGCCGCGTCAGTTGTCCCATCTGTGTCCAGCCGTCCACGCAGGTCCGGGTATTTTCCCAATCGTAGGCCACTAGCTTCGGGCTCGCCTGAAGGTATTGGAATAGGCCCGCGGGCGCAGGCGAGTTCGTCATTGTGTTACGCGCCAGGCCGGCAATCAGGAAGCGATTGCTGCCACAATCAGCATACTCCAGAGCAGGTGAAAAATCCGGGTAGCCGAGCCACTTCAGGCCCGGCGAATTCGTTTGCCGCTCAAAGGCGCTCGCGGGCCATCCATTGGTGGCCAGGATTGGGTTCACGTCGCGCAGGACCATTTCGCTCAGTTGATACACTTGGTTGCTGGCATCCGCCGAGGGGAAGGCTAGAAAATGCAGACTGGGCAGCGCGGCTTGAGCCCAAAAGAAGGCTTGATTGGGAAAGGCTAAAGGCTGAAGGCTAAAGGCTGAAGTTAAGTTAGTGAGCCAGGGGCGGATGCCGCGGAGGGCGGAAAAGCCGATCAGGGGGTCGTGGATGAGATTGGTGGGGATGTTCCAGGGCTCCAGTTCGAGCGGCAGCGGCTCGGGGAAATCGAGCTTCGCGCGCGTGCGCACGCCGGCGGCGTCGGCTTGGGCGGTGAAGTAGAGGCGTGAAACGTGAAACGGGGGGCCTGAAACGTGAAACGTGAAACGTGAAAGGTCAGACGCGAAACGTGAATCCGGGAACAGGGCTGGGAGGGCGGTGGAGAGGCGCGGGAGGTCAAGGTCGGCTTCGAGCCACGGTGTAGCGTCGGAGCGTGGGAGCGTCGGAGCGTCGGAGCGTTCCGGTGGGACGGGGGTTTGGGTGCGCTGGATGCGGGCGGTCAAGTCGTTGAGCGTTGGAGCGTTGGAGCGTTCCGGAAGCAGGCCCACGAGGGTCCAGTCGCCGACGCGATTCACCGACAGGGTGTAGCCGCCGACGTCAGTCGGCGCATTCTTATCTCCCGCTAGATGGCGCCGACTGACGTCGGCGGCTACTTGCGGGTGAAAGCGCCAGGCGAGGCCGTTGGCTGGGGGGGGGAGGGATTGGACGTTGGTGAGGGAGCCGAGCGCGGCGACGAGATTTGAGGTCCAGAGGGCGGCGCGGGGGGCGGCGAGGCGGATGGCCAGGGCCAGTTCGGCCGGCTGGGCGGCAGCCGCCTGCTCAATTTCCAGGTAACATTCCTCGCGCACCAGGTCGTCGAGTAATGGACGGAGTCTGGTTGCGACGGGATAGCGCTTGGTTGCTCGCAGGTAGTTGGTGCCTGATAGCAGGGAGACGGGGGGAGGGGTGTTGGTCGGGATCGGTTCGCCTGGCATCCATACCGGGTTAGTGATCACCAATTGCGGCTCGCCGGCCAGCAGTACGGCCACCTTGTCCAGGGTCTGCATTTCGAGCCTGGCGCTTTCGGGCAGGTTCCAGAGGCTCAGGAAGCGGGCGGCATTCGTCTCGGCGGCGATACGGTCTTTGCCCAGCCAATGAACACGGGCGAGCGTGGGGGATTTTTGATTTCTGCTTTCTGCTTTCTGCTTTGCCTCTGGGTCGGAGGCGGATTTGTTGCAGCCGCCGCCCAGGGGAAGGATGAGCGCGGCCAGGAGCCCTAAACCAAGATATTTCATGCGCATAGCGGCGGAGGTCTTACAAAAAAGGCGCGCGCGGTGCAAGCCGGGTCTTTTAGCCGGGTCTTTTAGCCACAGATTGCACAGATTTCACAGAAAGGAACGGGAATAGAGAACTCCCCCCTTCATCTGTGCAATCTGTGCAATCTGCGGCTTAATTCCTCGCGCGATCCGCGGCTAAGTTTCCCCATTCTTTACTGGAAACTTGTGCGATCTGTGGCTCAATCCCTCTCCAATGAAAAATACTCCATCTTCTAATAGCGGTGAGTTTCTCCACAAGGAGATCACTCAGGAAATCATCGGCGCGGCGTTCGAGGTGTACAAGCACCTGGGCTACGGCTACCTGGAAAAGGTCTATCAACGCGCCATGCAAGTCGAACTGCTTCAGCGTAAGCTCAAAGCCCAACTGGAGCATCCGATTCAAGTCCTCTACAAAGGCGTCGTGGTCGGGGATTATGCCGCTGATCTGTTTGTGGAGGGGTGCGTCATGGTCGAACTCAAGGTGGCCTCCGAGTATTGCGCCTCGGACGAGGCCCAGTTGTTAAACGAGTTGGTGTCCACCGGCGTCAAGGTTGGACTCCTCATCAACTTTGGCCGCGAGAGAGTCGAATTCGCGCGCCGGGTACACTGACCGTCAGGCCACGGATTGCACGGTACTTTAAGCCACAGATTGCACAGATTTCACAGAATAGGATTCCGGTTCCTCGGGTATCTGTGAAATCTGTGCAATCTGTGGCTCCTTTCGGCACTCACTTCCGTTGTTGACATATTATCGCGAGACGATACAATGACTGGGTGATTGCCAGATTCGCTTGCCGAAAGACAGAGCGGTTGTGGCAGCGGCGGTCTGATCATGGGCTGCCGCCGCAGATTGAGCGCGTTGCACTGCGCAAGCTGACGCAGCTTCACCGGTCGCGGGAACTGCGCGATCTGGTTCTGCCGCCCGGTAACCGGCTGGAAGCCCTCAAGGGTGACCGAGCCGGCCAGCACAGCATTCGCGTCAACGATCAATGGCGCATTTGTTTCCGCTGGCACGAAGGCAGCGCTTACGACGTTGAAATTGTAGATTACCACTGATTGTATGAAGACTCGGAAGATTGCACCGATTCATCCCGGCGAGATTCTGCTGCATGACTTCATGGCGCCGCTGGGCCTGAGTCAGTATGCGCTGGCCAAAGCCCTCGGCGTCACACCCATGCGCGTCAGCCAGATTGTGCGCGGTCAGCGCGCCGTGACCGCCGACACCGCCTTGCGCTTATCTCGCTATTTCAGCACGCGCCCCGGCTGGTGGCTCGATTTACAGACGTATTACGACCTGGAAACGGTGGCGGACAAACTGGAAGCCCAGATTGCCCGCGCGGTAAAGCCCTGCGCCTTGCGTCCCGCGCCTGAACTGGCGCCCGCCTGAGCTAATGGCTCAGCCGCGGGGAGTCACTGCAAGGACCAGCAAGATCCTTACTGGAAAGGCCGCAGCATAGGCTACAGAGTGGGAAAAGAGAATAGCCGCGAAAAGACGCAAAAGGCGCATAAGAGCAATATGTTTTGCGCTTCTTGCGCCTTCTCGCGGCTATTCAATTGTAATCCTTCCTGCGGCCCCCTCGGAATCTGTATTCATCTGTGTTCATCTGTGGTTGCTCTGAACCACGACGACTTTCAGGGATTCTGCGGTGGGATGGGAGGCGAGCTCGATGGCGGCGGCAGTTTGGGGATGGCTGAGCCGCGGAAGGAGGCCTGATTTCTTAGCCACAGATTGCACAGATTTCACAGAATAGGATTCCGGTTCCTCCGGCATCTGTGAAATCTGTGCAATCTGTGGCTAAAACCTCTGCGCGCCTCACGCGCTCTGAACTACGACGACTTTCAGGGATTCTGCGCTGGGGTGGGAGGCGAGCTCGATGGCGGCGGCGGTTTGGGCGAGGGGAAATTGGTGGGTGATGAGCCGGCGGGCATCCAGCTTGCGGGAGAAGACCAGGCGGGCCACTTCGGCCTGGAGCCGGAAGTCCGCCGAGTAGCTGCCGATCAGGTCCTTCTCGTCCACACATACCGTGGCGAGATCAAGGGATGTCTGATCGCCGCGCCGGGTGTGGGAGAAGAGCAGCACTTGTCCGGCGCCGCGGACCAGCGCCTGGGCCTCGCGCACGACGGCGTCCGAGGGCACGGCGATCACGGCGGCGTCCAGGCCGCGGGCGCGCGTGAGGCGTTTCACCAAACCAGCCAAGATGGGGGGGGGGGGAGCGTGGAGCGTGGAGCGTGATGCGTGGAGCGTGGAGCGGGGAGCGGGGAGCGTGATGCGTGAAGCGTCACGCGTAATGCCGGCCTTCGGTTTTCGGGCTTCGGATTTCGGATTTCCTTCGGTTTTCCTTGGCCCGTGAAGTCTTCCTGCTACTTCACTGGGCGGGTTTCGGGTTTCGGATTTCAGACAGCACACCTCCGCCGCTCCAAACTCCTTCGCGATCTTCAGCCTTGTGTCGAGCAGATCCGTAGCCAGCACGCGCATGCCTTGCAAAGCGAGCAGGCGGGTGAACATCAGCCCGATCGGCCCCTGGCCGGCCACCAGCACGGTGTCGTCGCGCTGCAGGGCGAGGCGTTTGACGGCTTTGAGGACGGTGTTGACCGGTTCGAGCATCGCGCCTTCGAGGAAGGTGTTGCGGGCGGGGATTCTGACGACGCCCGGCAGGACGAAGGGCATGACCCGGACGTATTCAGCATAGCCGCCGCCGGCCGGCTCGAAGCCCGCCGTGATGCCGGTGCGCTTATACTGGGCGCACTGGGCGAAGGCGTGGTGGCGGCAGGCATGGCATTCCAGGCACGGCACGTGATGATGTAGCGCGACGCGCTCGCCAGTCCGGAATTGGCGGACCCGTGATCCGGCGCGGACGATGGTGCCGGCGGTTTCATGGCCGAAGATGCGCGGGGGCGGCACGGTGCCATACTGGATCTTCTTGATGTCGGTGGGGCAGACGCCGCAGACGGCCACGCGGACGAGTAATTCGTCCGGCCCGATGCGCGGCACGGGCACGGTCTCCAGTCGCAGATCGTTGGCCCCGCGATAGACCACTGCCTGCATCGTTTTTGGTATCAAGAACATGAGATTCATTTAGCCACAGATGAACACAGATGGACAGAGATTAAGGGGGCGGGGAAGACCTTTAACGCAGAGACGCAGAGGAACGCGGAGAAACGCAGAGAAGAAGAACTCTCTGCGATTCTCTGCGACTCTCTGCGTCTCTGCGTTAAATCTTCGCCGCCTGCGAGCCAAGCGGGATATAGCAGTGCAGAGACCGCAGAGATCCGCAAAGAGAATGCTTTCCACCTCTGCGCTCTTTGCGCTCTCTGCGGTTAAATTCCTTTGGTTGCGGTGCCAACCGCGTCAGGTCCATCTGTGGATCTGTTCTGCGGCTGCGGCTATTTGGGAGGGGCGGAACCTGGGAGGGGCGCCACAACCGGAGCGGCCGCAGTGGGCCCGACGGGGCGCTGGTAGAGGATTTGATAGAGGCTGGTGAAATCGTCGGTCCAGAGCGGCACCTTTTTTAGGTGGGCCTCGGGCGGCTTGATGGCTTTGCGGATGTTGGGGGAGTCGAGGAAGGCCGGGTTCCGCGTCAGCAGAACCCATCCGGCTTCAAGCTTCCAAAACGGGTGCGGCTGCTCAGTGTTGGATTCGATCACCGCCATCTGGTAGTGGCATTCGCGGGCCACATTGGCGAGCACCGGCTCGAGGTCGAGGTTCTTGTTCGAGATGTGTACCGCGATGACGCCGTTCGTCTTGAGATGCCGGTCATACATGGAAAAGGCCTCGCGGGTGAGCAGGTGGACGGGGATGGAATCGCTGCTGAAGGCGTCCAGGGCGAGCAGGTCGAACTGCTGCGAGGGCTCACGTTCGAGCGAGAGGCGCGCGTCGCCCAGCGTACACTCGACTTTGCCTTTGCATTGGGGCAGGTAAGTAAAGCGGTTCGTAGCGACGCGCAGCACCTCGGGGTCTATTTCATAAAAGTGGAGGTAGTCATTGGTCCGGGCGTAAGCCGCCAGCGTGCCCACACCCAGCCCGACCAACCCCATGCGGCGGTCGCCTTTGGGCAGGGAGACCACGGCGAGCCCGACGCCGCTGTTGTCGGTGTAATAGGCCGTGGGCCAGGTTGCGCCGATGGGGTGGACGAACTGCAGGCCATGCAGCGTCTGGCCGTGGAAGAGGGCGAAGTGACGCATATCCGCGCTGTCCTTTAACTCTTCGGATACGCTCAGGACCCCGTAGAAGTTGCGGGCGATGAGCACCCGCGTCTTCGCGAACTTGAGGGATTGCCAGAGCAGCGCCACGCCGAGAACGACCACCCCGACGCCCTGCGCAGCCAGCCAGAGCCGGCGGCTCAAGCTGGCGGGAGCCGGGTCCCGCACGCAAGTGATCAGCAACAGCAGCCCGCAACCAAAAAGGCCCCAGGGCAATTCCGCATAGCTATCAAATACCAGCGGGGCGATCACGGCGACGAACAATCCGCCCAGCGCGCCGCCCGCGGCGATCATGAGATAGAACGAGGTGAGGCGGTCTGGCTCGGGTCTGAGGCGGTAGAGCTCGCCATGACAGATCATGCAGCAGACGAAGAGGGTGGCGGAATAAATCCCGAGGACCGCGAGAATGGGAATAGCGCTTTGTTTCGGCAGCGCCCAGCAGACGGCAGCGCACAGGCCGATCAGCGCCAGGGTGTAGGGGAGGCGCTTGTACCAGCGCGGGCTGTCAAAGCAGAGGATGAAGCTCAACAGGTAGAGGGCCAGGGGGAGCACCCATAAGAAGGGTATCACGGCCACGTCCTGGCACATTTTGTTTGTGGTCGCCAGCAGCAGGACCGAGGCGCAAGCCGGTAGGAGAAGCCAGAGGGAGTGAAGTCCGAAGGCCGAAGTCCGAAGGCCGAAGGAAGGCCGAGGTCCGAAATCCGAAGGCCGAACGGGGACGTCGGCAACAACCGAAGCGCCCATGCTCCCGACTTCACCCACGCCCGGTTCAGTCTTCGGATTTCGGGTTTCGGGTTTCGGATTTCCTTCGGATTTCGGGTTTCGGGTTTCGGATTTCCAAAGTCTCAGTGCGCAGAAGCCGCAAAACACTACGAACGCCCCAAGGCCCCACGCCCACAGCCCGGCCTGGGCTTTGCGGGTGAAGTTCGGTTCGAAGAGGACCGGGTAGCTGAGCAGCGCCAGCAGGGAGCCGGCATTCGAGAGGGCGTAAAGGCGATAGGGCGAGCGGCCCGGGTTGGCGCGGCTGAACCATTGCTGCATCAGCGGGCCGGTCGCGGAGAGCACGAAGTAAGGCAGGCCGAGGGTGACCAGCAGCAAGGCCAGGATGCGCGGCACCGGGTTCTCGCTGCCGGTGGGTTTCCAGGCTTCGGAAGGGACGATGGGCAGCAGGGCGAGCGCCGCAACGAGCAGCGCCAAGTGTACGATGGCCTGGGCGCGGGGTTTGAGCCAGCGGGAGATCACGTGGGCGTAGGCGTAGCCCCCGAGCAGTAACACCTGGAAGAACAACATGCAGGTGGTCCAGACGCCCGGGCCGCCGCCAAACCAAGGCAGAATGAACTTGGCGATGAGCGGCTGTACCTGAAACAACAGGAAGGCACCCGTAAAAATCGTCAGCGCAAACACTAGCACGGGCGAAACAGTGCCATACTTCCGGCGGCACATCAAGAAGGCAAATGCAGAATGAAGAATGCAGAATGAAGAATTTTGGAGCAAATCCGAGCAAAGCCTCTGTAAGGCGGCGTGGGGGGGCGCGCGCGCGGAGACGCCAAGGGCGTCATTCA
>CAIWJG010000775.1 GCA_903912925.1 uncultured Verrucomicrobia subdivision 3 bacterium
CCAAATCCGCTCGTGCAATGGCGTCGGCAGTCAATCGTGATGACGATGCCTAACGCAGTGACGTTCGGGCTGACCTGGCCGTGCGGATTGACGGAATAATCCACCGGGTATTGCCCGGCGCGCACCGTAACATGTTCATAACCCAGAGCGCGCGAGGTGGCACTGTCCAGCACGATGTCTTCATCGAGGATCAAGACGTTGGTCTTATCTGGCGGCTCAGCAAGGAAGCTCAGTTGCAACCGCCCATTGGCCCAGGTAGCTGCGGTCGGGACGGCGCGGGCGCTGGCCAGCCAGTCGATCGTGATGCTGCAGAAACCGAAGCCTCCCTGGCAATGGCGGCGGCAGTCAATGGTGATGACGATGCCCTGGGCGATGACGTCCGGGCTGACCTGACCGCGCGGGTTAACGGAGTAATCGACGGGGTATTGCCCGGCGCGCAGCGTGACATGTTCGTAGCCAAGCAACCGCGCCGTCGCACTGTCCAGCACGACGTCCTGGTCGAGGACGAATACATTGGTCTTGTCCGGCGGCTCGGACAGGAAGCTCAGTTGCAGGCGGCCATTGGACCACTGGGCGGCGGCCTCGACGACGCGGTCAGTGGGCGGATTCCCGGTGCCAATACCGCAGAGACCGAAGCCGGTGCAGCCCTGGGTCGGGCGACCGATCTGTATCCAAATGATCAGACCGTCGGCGTTCGGGCTCACTTCGCCGTGGGGGTTGGTGGCATAGTCCACTGGGTATTGCCCGGCCCGCACGATGACTTGTTGATAGCCCAGCCCCCGCGAGGTGGCACTGTCCAACACGATGTCCTGCTCGATCGTCAAGAGGCTCCCCATGTCGGGCGGGTCGGCCAGGAAGTTCAAGTGCAACTGGCCATTGGCCCATCCGGCGGCGGCTTGGACGGCACGGTCAAATGGGGGGGTCCCGGTCCCCATCCCGCAGAAACCGAAGCCAGTGCAGCCCTGGCTCGGCCGGCCGATTCTCACCCAAATGATCAGACCTTGGGCGGTAACGTCCGGGCTGACCTGGCCGTGGGGGTTGACGGAAAAGTCCACCGGGTATTGACCGGCGCGCACCGTCACTTGCTCGTAGCCCAGCGCGCGCGAGGTGGCGCTGTCCAGCACGATGTCGTCATCGAGAATCAAGACGTTGGTCTTATCCGGCGGCTCAGCGAGGAAGCTCAGTTGCAGGCGCCCATTGCCCCAGGTGGCGGCGGTGGGGACGGCGCGGGCGCTCGCCGATGCGTCAATCGTAATGCTGCAGAAGCCGAATCCGCCCGTGCAGTGGCGCCGGCAGTCAATCGTGATGACGATGCCCAAGGCGGTGACGTCCGGGCTGACTTGGCCGTGGGGGTTGACTGAATAATCCACGGGGTATTGCCCGGCGCGCACCGTGACTTGCTCATAGCCGAGCGCCCGCGCGGTGGCGCTGTCCAATACGATGTCCTGATCAATCGTCAGCAGGGTCCCTTTGTTTGGCGGGTCGGCTAGGAAGTTCAACTGCAAGCGGCCATTGGCCCAGGTGGCGGCGGTGGGGACGGGGCGGGTGCTGGCCAATGGATCGATCGTAATGCTGCAAATACCGAAGCCGGTGCAGCCTTGGCTCCTGCGCCCGATGTCCACGGTGATGACCAGGTTCTGGGGCGTCAAGGTCACGTTGTCGTAATAGACCGGCCCGGCGTTGTCGGCGAAAAGGTCGAGGGCTTGGATCTCCCTCAATCCCGGGACCCCGGCGCTGCCCTGCCAGGGATGCGTGCTGAGAAGCTGTCCATTGTAGAATTCCGACACCGAGTTGGCGTCCAAGTTGATCACGCACTGAACCTCCACCCACCGGTCCTTCACCATGGGCAGGGCCGCGCCACCGCCGTAGTAGGAAATGATCTGGCCGCTCGTCATATTGTTCTGGAGTTGCACACTCCAGTTCAGGTCGGCAGTCCCATAAGGTGGTCGGTAGGTGTTTAACAGGATCGTGTAGTTGGTGCCCGTCGAAGTGGAGGGGATGTACTGCATCACGCTGAACACCCATTGCCCGTTAGTCGCGCCGGAGAAGGTCCGGACAAGGTCGCTGGCCCCGGTGATGTTCACCGACCGGGTCGGACTGAACGCGAAGTTGCTGGAAACCAGCGCGCCGGCGCTCGCATTGCCCCCCCAACCGGCCCAGCCTCCCTGGCCGAGCAGGTTGGAACCCTCGGCGTAGGCTTCAAAGTCGTCGAAGATTTGGGCTGCAGCGTGCCCAGGCAAGACCGCGAGGCCGGTAAGCAGCACTATGCAAATCGCTGGCAGGAAACGGCGTAGAGCCAGAACTTGCAGCGAACAGTGGACCGATAAGCGACATGTTTTCATAATCCGGACATTGCTTTCACTAGCATTTCTTTCACTAACGATTCTTTGATTGAGTTGTTCTTCCCTGGGTTTGGCCCATGAAAGCTCGCCTAAGAACGATTGCTATGGCGAACCGCACCAAAGCCGAACCGAGCGTAAGCGGTTTACACTTATACTGTCTATTACAGAATAGTCAAACTTGTGTTTAGTATTTCTGTGCCTTATGTAAGGGAATACGGCCCAGGCCAGCAGTGCGTGGCGTATTCTGGCTCACGCGGCAACGACTGGCTGTTCGGCTGCAACTCCCTGGATCAACTGGTTCGGCCCGGTCCGGTCAGGGCCAATTCATGAAGGACAAAAGGCAGGGGCGCGCTAAAGTCGGTTAGGATCTGCCTAAAACCGAAATCCGAAACCCGAAACCCGAAAAGGTCCAGCCGCCCGCACGCCCTTCGGATTTCTGATTTCGGATTTCCTTCGGATTTCGGGTTTCGGGCTTCGGATTTGAGAGCGGCTCGCTGGAAACGGGAGAACCTTAGCTCAGCCCTGCTCCCCGCCCCTTTCATGAATTGGCCCTGCTGTCCGGTCGCCCTCAGCCATTGCTGCTGCAAGATTGAAATTCTGCGACTTGCTCTCCGCCGGCGGGAAGAGTAGAAGCTCTGCTGTGATTCAGACGCTAGCAGCACACCTGACAATCCGGCCGGGTTCCCACCCGCATTCACGCCGGCCATCTGTAACAAGTCTCCGCCCAGCCACGCTGCTCGCGCTCGCCGCGTTGCTGGTGAACGCGCTGGCCCTGGCGGCACCCGCGGAAGTCGTCGAACTCCACCCCAAACTCGTCGAGAAGGACGGCAGCATCGGTGTCGAATACTACTCGGGCGGCACCCTTGCCGTGCGGTCCACCGACGCAGCGCCTGCAGGAGTGCAGCTTCTGCTGCCCGGCGCGGAGGCCAGACCGGTCGTGTTCCGCGCCAAGACCGAGCGCGACGGCGTGATCGAGCTTGGCCCTGCCCAAGTAGGCGCGCTGACCCTGCGGCTGCGGTTGGTGCAGAAGACGCCTTCGCTGGTAGAGCGCACGCTGGAAGTGCGGGCGGACGCCGCCCAGCGATTCTCGGTCTGGTTCCCGCTCGATGTCATCTGGGAGGGTGAATTCGCTTCGTTCTCCGGTCCAGTGAAGTCCCGCACGCTCTGCGACACCGTGCGCGGCACAGCCAAAACCGAGACGTTCCCGGTAGTAATGGTCAGGGCAGCCGGCAAGATCCTCGGCCTGGCCGCCGACTCGCCGGGCCTGTGGGAGAACCGCTGCGAGGTCCTGCTCGATCCCCCGGCCCACCGCTTGGCCGTGCTGGCCGGCGACGGCCGCGATCCCTATCCGCTGATCATCAAGCCCCCGGAGGACGCGCGGGACACCTACCAATACCAG
>CAIWJG010000776.1 GCA_903912925.1 uncultured Verrucomicrobia subdivision 3 bacterium
GGAGTGGCTTCGCCGGGTTTCTTCATTCTGCATTCTTCATTCTGCATTCGCTTGTGGGTGGCTTTGATGTCGCATTGAGGTGGCTTGGAGTGGCTTCGCCGGTTTTGCTAATCTTGCTCATGCGATAAACCGTCACCACTTCGGCGGCGTCGCCGTCTCGTTCACCATCACCCGCACCAGCTACGGCTTCTGGTTGATTTCGACTTGCGATTGATAACATACCCCATCGCCGTGTTCAGGCACTTCCTGGGCGCGCGCGGCCAGCACCGATTCGACCACCGCCAACGGGATGCCGCGCCGATCCATTTCCTGCTGAACATGCCTGGAGTGTTCCGGTTTCATCTGGCTGCGCCCTCCACGATTTTGATTTCGTCCGGCGTCAGGCCGTAGAGCCCATACACCAACTCGTCTATCGCCCGCTCCAGCGCGCTCACGTCCGCCTCGGCAAAAGCAGCCTCAAGCGGCAACGAGTTCCGCATCCAGCGGGTTGCCTTTCTTGAATTTGCTCACGCCCATGACGCTGAAGCCGATGACCTGCCCCTGCGCGTCCACGCGCTCCATGACGGCGTCATGTTGGGTCGCCTTTTCGTAGCCAGCGGCGTCGGAAAAACGGACTTCCAGGAAATCCCCCTCCGCGTCGAACCAGACTCTTATTTTATCGGCCATAAATCTTCTCCGGCTTTCGGTTTGTCGGTCAGGTAGGCCGTGACCACAAACGCATCATTCTCCATATATTTAACCACAACGCACAGCCATTTGCCACCCACAATCGTCTGCGCGTAAAATTCGTAGAACAACCGCACCGCCTCATCCGAACGTGAGCGCCGCACCAACTGGGGCTGGAGCAACACGCGCTCGAGCTCGGCACCCATCTCCTTCATTTCGGTATGTTCCAGAATGTGCGCCAGACGTTCATCCGTGAGCCGCACGGAATGGCCAAAGCAATCTTTAAGCGTTTTCATTTGGCGGCACCCGCTTGTCGCGCCGAAGTGGGAACGGAGGCGGATTCCACGATTTTGATTTCGTCCTTCGACAGGCCGTAGAGCCCATACACCAAATCGTCTATCGCCCGCTCCAGCGCGCTCACGTCCGCCTTGGCATCCCGCTGCTTCGCCGCAAGGATGCGGTCAACCAGGCGCTCAACTGCATTTAGGTTTTCTGGCGACGGGGTGGAAATGGGAAAGGCTTCAAGACCATCGGGCTGGACTTCAAACCAGCCTCCTTGCTTCTCAACAAAAACCTTCTTGGCGTAAGTGAAAAACAAGCTGGAGTTCAACAAACCAAGCACATAGCGACCTGATGTGGCGGCTGGGAAAAAATAGGCGGTGTTTCCGATGTAGCGTCTTTCCGAATCCCAAGCAAATGTAGGCCGAATGGACATTTTGGTAGAGACGATTTTCGGCTTCCCAAATTCTTGCCAGTATTTGCAGGAGCGCTGCTCCCAAAAGTATTTGCCCTGATCATCACGTTGGATGAGTTCACTACGCAGGTTCTCAAAGTGCGAGTAAATGGCCGGGTAGGTTTTGGCAAAGATGTCTTCGGCTTCCCTTTTCGATTTGCCTGACCATGGATGCTCTTTGTTTTCCGATGACTCGATCTTAACGATGAATTGCTCTGCAAACTCCGCACACCAACGGCTTATGTCCTTGCCGCGCATGTATGGCTTCAGAATTTCAGCCGAAGACTTGTGCTCGCGAACCAGCCGGTCACGGGTAGCGTGGTCAACCACGAACGCTTCGTTGAGTCCAGTTGTGAGTCCGCGAGACACTCGCGCGCCAACGAATTCGCGAAGCGGCTTTCCAGCGCGGCGCAATTTTTCCAGCAACCGCAACACGGCAGGTGATTCCAGCCGCCAGCCGTCCGTTTTCAATTCGTCTTGGCGGATTTGCTGCCCGCGTTCGGGAACAATTTCTGCGATGCGCTCGAACGTCATTTCCTTTTCCCAGGTGTAGGCGAGTGCGCTGGCTTCCGGCGTCGGTTTGGTGCGGAGGCCCGTGAGGATGGACGCATAGGCAATGGCATCGAACACGGGCGCGTCCCCAAAATCAATGAGCCGGTGCAACGTGAGTTCGCGCGCCAGGAAGCCGCGCAGCTTCTCGCCGTAGCCGGCGCGGTAGAATTTGTTCGAGGTGATGAGCGCGATTGTGCCGCCGGGCCGCAGCAGCTTTACGCCGCGTTCGTAAAAGTAAACCAGCAGGTCAGCCGTGCCGGTGTAGCATTGGAATTGGTTTTGCAAGACCGGTTTGAATTCCTTGATTGCTTCCTGCCTGACGTAGGGCGGATTGCCGATGGTGACATCAAATCCCTCCACGATTCCAAACATCCACTCTGGGTCAAAGAATCCGGCCGAGGCATTCTGGTCGTAAGGATCCCATGACGCGAGTTGGTGCGCGGTCGCGGTATCCCAGCCGTCGCCCTTGAGGAGTTCGGCGATTACGGTGCGGAGTTTGGCGTCCTGGTCGCGGCATTTGGCTTTGCTGGCGGGAGTGCGGGCCGTGAAGTGGCGCTCGCGCACGCGACGGAGTTCGGCTTCCTTGGCGTCAATCTGGCGATTGCGCAACATCTGTTGGCCTGGCCGGTTCACGCCGATGAGTGTGTTCGCCGCGACGAATTTGGTTTCCAGGTTCGGCAGTGGCCGGATGCCCCGGTTGGGCTTAGCGTCGTCAATCTTCTGGTCGGCGATGAGGGAGATGAAGAAGCGCATCTTGGCGATCTGGACGGCGATGGGCTGGATGTCCACTCCGTAGATGCAGTTCTCGATGAGGTAGAGTTTGCGGCCGTAGTCCAATTCGTTGTGTTCGAAGGCTTCGTTGATGCCGACTATCTGCTGCTCCAGCTCGCGCAGGGTGTTCTCCTGAACGGTGGCGTCCTGGATCTTCTCGACGGCAGCCATTGCTTCGCGGACACGATTGACCTGGCGCTCCTTCCACTTCTCGTTGCGCGGGTCTAGTTTGCCGAGGATGAAGACGAGCTTGTGCAACAGGCCCATCGGGAAAGCGCCGGAGCCGACGGCTGGGTCAATGGATTTGAGGCTGTCAATCGCTGCGATGAGGGTTTCCACTTCCTGCGGCGTGAACTGGTGTTTCTCGTCGTTGTAGGCAAACAGATGGCGGAGGCGGGCCTCCACGTCCCTGGCGGACGGGTGGGCAGCCTCCAGCTTGGTTTTGAGGTAAGCGATGAGGGCCTCGTCCACCATGTAGTTGACGATTTCGCGGGGGGTGAAGAAAGAGCCGGTCTGTTTGCGGGCGGTCGCGCCGGTTTCGGGGTTGTAGGCGGCGAGCAGGTTCTCGAACACCTTGCCGGAAAGCTCCGGGTCCAACGCAATTTCCTCCTCGATCGGAGTATTTTCCGTGATGGTGAACTTGTAGTGATCGAAGGTGTGGATGAGGCCACGGACGGTGACTCGTTTGAATTTGGTGTCGCCATAGCGGGAGCTCAGGTCCACCTCGCGCTCCGGGCCGAAGAAAAGGAAATCGGGCACGACGGCCTGGCTGTCCGCCCGGCGCGAGAAGCCGTCAATCCGGACGTAGCGGGGTTTGGCATGTTCACCGAGGTCCTTGTCCAGGCATTCAAACAGGCCGCCGTTCAGGAACGGGATGTTCTTGAAGAGGCCGAGGGCGTCGGCGGGCTTCTGAAACAGTTCGCGGAAGCGATAGAGGCTGTGCGCCATGAAGTTCTGTTCCTCCCTGGTCCAGCCGCGCTTGTCCATCTCGGTGTTGAGGGTGGCGAAGAAAAGGTTTTGCAGGATGGCCCGGTAGAAAACGGAACCCTCACCCCTGGCCCCTCTCCCATCCGATGGGCGAGGGGAACCGCCATCCGGGGAAAAGCCGTTGAGGATTTGCGGCAGTTTGCGTTCGTCGAAGAGGAGGTCGGGCACGAGGCCCTTTTCTTTGACGAACCAGACGAACATGAGCCGGGTGATGAGGCGGATGACGCTGATGTGATCCTCGCCATCCTGCTTGGGCGCGTCCTTGGGAAACTGGATGTGGTTGAGCGCCCAGAAGTACCAGTTGGCGACTTCGAGGAAAAAGCGCTTGTTGAGTTCGGAGCTGTCGAGAGACTTTTGCCACGCGGCGTGGAGCGTGACGAAATTGGAAAAGTCGTGGCGGTCACGCAGCGAGTCGAACGAGAGGTCAGCGAGGATTTCGACGTGCGCCCGGTGGGGTGACGCGAACCGGATGTCCTTGATGAGCGTGACCTTTTCCAGCACGTCCCTGGCCTGGTCGCGTTTGTGCAGGCGGCGGTTGATGACGGCGAAGGTGAGGGTGTCGCCGTGCCGGAACAGGAGCATGGCCGGCATGTCCGACAGGCGGTTGACGGCGCGGGTAATGCCCGAAAGCTCAGTGCGGCTGTAGTGGCGGGGCCTCGCCAGCTCGATGGCGAAGAAGAGGTAGGACTCCATCGCCGCGCCGTCCCACGTGCCCCGGCTGTCGAACAGGAATTGCTGGTTGCCGCCGGCAGCGGACCGGACTTCGTCGTCGGTGAGTTGGAACAGGAAATCCACCGACTGCCACTGCGCGAGGAGGGCGTGCTCGGCGTTGAGTTGCCGGCCCTGGGCGAATGTGGCGAGGAAATTGTCCGGCGTATTCGGGTCCAGGGGCAGGCGCTTGCCGCTCCGGTAGCCGAGCGCTTCAAACAGGGCGGTGGCCGCGGCGGCCAGGGGCTGGGTAGCGAAGGCGGCGAGGGCGGCTTGGATGGCCCGTTTGGTTTCGGCTGGGTTCATGAGTTGAGGTTCTGCGTGCCGCCGACAGTGGCAACCGTAAGGGGGGTGGCAATTTGCCCCCACCCTTTGCCCAGCTCCGGGGCACGGCGGCGCATGGCGATGGATTTCATGAAGGTTATTTGAGGCGCCTCACGCTGCTGGCCGTGAGCAGGGTGAGATAGAGCTTAAATTCAATGCCTTTCGGATATTCCAGAGCTGAATCCCAAAGGGATTCCGCCCCGAAGCCCAGGGTTGCCGAGTCCGCGAGGCTACCCTGGGAAAA
>CAIWJG010000777.1 GCA_903912925.1 uncultured Verrucomicrobia subdivision 3 bacterium
CCGAAACACCGAAACACCGAAACACCGAAACACCGATGGGTGCCCTCACCCGGCGCCCCATCTCCTCCATAATGAGAATTGCTGCCGGCAAAGTTCGCCGAGTTTCTCGCGGTGTTCGCCCGCCGCAGGGTCGCGCTGGTGGGCGGTGCGGGTGGAAATTGCGCAGCCGCAAAGCGGGCTTGGCCCTGAACCATGAGCGAAAAGCCCGCCGCCGTTGACGGCCAACTGATTGCGACCCTAAAGCGCCTACAAGCCTCCCCGGGGTGAATGCAGAAGGAAGAATGCAGAATGCAGAATGCAGAAGACTCCTGTGAGCGGCAGGATGCCGCTGCCACTAGGGAGAAGAAAGAAGAATGAAGAATTGGGTCGCTGAATTATCTCGAAACGGGGTAGGGCCAGGCATATTTTGCCGTCCACGAATATGAACGGGTTACAGGCCATCTCTGCGTCATGAGCGCATTCGTCCATCTGGAATTGATGCCGCTGGGCAAGGTGCTGCGGGTCAAACGCGGCACGCCCTTGCAGGACGTGCTGTTCACGCACGGCGTTGAATTCCCGTGCGGCGGCCGCGGACGCTGCAAAGGGTGCAAGATCAAGGTGTTGGCCGGCGCGCTGCCGATTACTGAGGAAGACAAGCAGAAGCTTTCCGGGGCGGAATTGGCCGAGGGCTGGCGGTTGGCCTGCCGGGCACAGGCAGAAAGCGATCTGAAGATCGATTTGGCGCAATGGGAAGCGGCGATTCTCACCGACGACTCGGTCTTTGCCTTCACGCCGCGGGAGGGATTGGGCATTGCGATTGACCTGGGCACCACCACCATCGTGGCGCAGTTGATTGACTTGCAAACCGGCCATGTGCTGGCGGTTCGTACGGCGCTGAATGCGCAGGCCAAGTGCGGCGCGGATATTATGAGCCGCGTGGAAGCTGCCGTGGCCGGCGGGGGCCAGCGGACGCTGCTGAACCTGGTCCGCAAGCAGATCGGCCGGCTGACTCAGGAGCTGGTGACGACGGCTTCGGGTGCGGCGCGTGAAGTCAAAAGTGTGGTACTGGTCGGCAACACGGTGATGCACCATTTATTCTGCGGCATCAGCCTGGAGCCGCTTTCGCGGTATCCCTTCGAGCCGGTGTCGCCTGGTTTGCAGGTGTTTGAGGCGGCGCAACTCGGCTGGGAGCTTCCGGGTAATCCGGCGGTGCGTTTCCTGCCTTGCCTGGGGAGCTTTGTGGGCAGCGACATCCTGGCGGGGCTGCTGGCGACCAAGCTGCACGAGAGTGACGAAGTGGCGGTCTTGATTGACCTGGGGACGAATGGTGAAATCGTGGTGGGCAACCGTGAGCGCATGTTGTGCGCGTCCACCGCGGCGGGGCCAGCGTTCGAGGGGGCGCGCATTTCCATGGGCATGAGGGCGGCGACGGGTGCCATCTCGGAGGTGCGCGCGAGGGACGGCCAGTTCGAGTGCCACGTGCTGGGAAACGCCGCCCCGCGTGGCATCTGCGGCAGCGGGCTGGTGGATGCGGTAGCGGTCGGGCTGGAGCTGGGCCGGATTTCACCTATGGGCCGGCTGGCGAACGGCGCCCCGCTGACGCTCAAAGCCCCGGTGACACTCAATCAATGGGACGTGCGGGAACTGCAGTTGGCCAAAGGCGCAATCGCGGCCGGCTTGCGCATCCTGCTGGAGCAATGGGGCGTGGCCAAGGATGAGCTGGCGCAGGTCTTCCTGGCTGGGGCCTTCGGCAATTATATCAATTACACGAGCGCCCGGCGCATCGGTTTGCTGGATTTCCCGGCGGACAAGGTGCGCCCGTCCGGCAACACGGCGTTGCTGGGCGCTAAGCTCGCGCTCTTCAGCTTGCCGGAACACGACGGCGCGTATCCGCAGACCCTCGCCAAAGTGAAGCACGTCTCTCTGAACGAAGATGCGCGGTTCCAGGAGATATTCGTGGAAGAGATGGTTTTTCCCATTCCGGTGAGCGGCAGGATGCCGCTGCCACCAGGGCTGAAATCCGAAGCCCGAAGCCCGAAGCACCGAAGCACATTCCGGTGAGCGGCAGGATGCCGCTGCCACCAGGGCTGAAATCCGAAGCCCGAAGCCCGAAACCCGC
>CAIWJG010000778.1 GCA_903912925.1 uncultured Verrucomicrobia subdivision 3 bacterium
AGTTCTTTTTCTCTGCGTTTCTCCGCGTTCCTCTGCGTCTCTGCGTTGGTTCAACTGGGCCATGACGTGCTCGACATCCGGGGCACCGTTGACCAGGGAATGGATGACGATCTGATTTGGACGCGACTGCTCCACGAACAACGCCTGCTCATCAGCACCGACAAAGGCTTTGCGCAACACCGGCAGGAGGCGAAGATTTAACGCAGAGGCGCAGAGGTTTCGCAGAGATTCGCAGAGTTATTCTTCTCTGCGTTTCTCCGCGTTCCTCTGCGTCTCTGCGTTGGTTCAACTGCTCTTTTTAGAATTATCCAGCGAGCAACGGGTGAGGAAATGCAGAATGCAGAATGCAGAATTATCCCCCCCTCCCAAAGCCACCTTCATGCGACATCAATGCGACATCAAAGCCACCTCAATGCGTGTTGCTAGCCAGGCGGTAGCCACCCCAATGCGACCTCCAAGCCACCCCAATGCGACCTCCAAGCCACCCTAAAGCCACCTCGAAGCCACCTCGAAGCCACCTCGAAGCCACCTCGAAGCCACCTGGGAGCGAATGCAGAAGAATGAATGCAGGCTGTAGAAAGAACGGCGGCGGAACGCCCAAGTAGCCTCGAAGCACCGGACATCACAGGATTCAGCATTCAGCAAGGTTAAGCCGGTTAGGAAACCGTATCTCGGCCAGGGCAACCAGGACCCGCGCATGCGGCTGCAGCAATTCTCATTATGGGACGAATGGGACGAATGGGACGGATGGCGGATGGTCCCCTGTGGCCTCGGACACCCTAAAGGGTGGACACCAAACCTCCCAGACCAGCCAAAATGAGAACTGCTGATGCGGCTGCTGGTATGTTTGACATTGGACCGCCCTGGGCCTAGACTCCGGCCTTCTATATGAAAATCTTAGTGTGTGATCCCGTGTCGGCTAAGGGAATCGCTTTGTTGCAACAGCGGCCCGAGTTCGAGGTCGTCGTTTTGCCCAAGCGGTTGTCCGAGGCGGAATTGCTGCCGATCGTCAATGACGTCGTCGCGATGGTGGTACGATCCGAGACGAAAGTGACGCGCAAGGTTATCGAGGCCGCGCCGCAGTTGCGGGTGGTGGGCCGGGCCGGCGTGGGGGTGGATAACGTGGATGTCGAAGCGGCTACGCAACGCGGGGTCGTGGTGATGAACACGCCCGGCGGGAACACGATTTCCACCGCCGAGCTGTCCTTTGCGATGATCCTGAACCTGGCGCGCAAGGTGCCGCAGGCGCACGGCTCGATGGCGGCGGGCAAATGGGATCGCAAGCAGTTTCAGGGGACGGAGCTGGCGGGCAAGACGCTGGGCGTGCTGGGCATGGGCCGGATCGGGACGGAAGTGGCCAAGCGGGCGCTGGCGTTCGGAATGAATGTGCTGGGGTATGATCCGTTCCTGACGGAAGCGCGGGCCCGGGCGCTGGGCGTGGAGCTGATGGGCGATCTGGACGACGTGTATCGGGACGCGGACTTCATCACCGTACACATGCCGGTGACCGATCAGACGCGCGGCATGCTCAACGCGGCGGCTTTCTCCAAGATGAAGCCGAAGGTGTGCCTGGTCAATTGCGCGCGGGGTGAGATCATGGTCGAGAGCGACCTGCTGGCCGCGCTGGACTCGGGCAAGGTGGCCGCGGTGGCGATGGACGTGTATGCGACGGAGCCGCTGCCGGCGGAGCACCCCTTCCGCAAGCACCCGGGCATCACGCTGACGCCGCACCTGGGCGCCAGCACGCAAGAGGCGCAGGAGAAGTGCGGGATCGAGGTGGCCGAGGTCATTGCGGGTTACCTGCTCACGGGCGAGGTGCGCAACGCCGTGAACCTGCCCTATCTCGATGCCAAGACCTACGAGCAAGTGAAGCCCTACCTCACGCTCGGGGAGAAGCTCGGCCGGTTGCTGGCCCAGCTCACCTCGGCGCAGGTGGACCGGCTGCACATTACCTTTGGCGGCAAGGCGAACGAATTGCCGAACATTGACCCGGTGACGCGGGCCGTCCTGCTGGGGTTTCTGTCGCGCGCTTCGGTGAAAGACCTCAACAATGTGAACGTGCGGAGCATCGCCTCGACGCTGGGGCTGACGGTGGAGGAGAAGCGTTCGAGCGAGCCGGTGACGTTCAACGAATGGTTGCACGTGCAGGCTTTCCGGGGTAACGAGAAGGTGATTTCCGCCGGCGGCACGTTCTTCGGGTCGCCGGACAACCCGCGCATCGTGCGCGTGTTCAGCCAGTCGACGGAGATTGTGCCGTTTGGCGTGGTGCTGCTGCTGAGCAATAAAGACAAGCCCGGCATGGTGGGGTACCTGGGGACGTTGCTGGCCCGGCACAAGGTTAATATTGCCAGCATGAGCCTGAGCCGCGATACTGCCGGCGGTCAGGCCTTAACGGTTTTGAATTTGGATAGCGTGCCGCCGCAGGAAGTGTTGGACGAGATTCAAAAGGACCCGGACATCAGCAATGTCAAGGTGGTCAGACTATAACGCAGCCTTAGCACAAAACAAATATCGCAATGCATACATCGATCAAGTCACTTATTCTGCTGTCCCTCGTGGCCGCCCTCCCGGTTTGGGGCGCGGCTCCCGACCAGGCGGCCTCCACCAATGCCGCCACGGCGGCGAAGCCGGCCATAAAGGCTTCCGACCTGTTCGGAAGCAAGGTCATCGCCAAGGGCAAGGGTATGGAAGTCACCCGCGGCCAGTTGGACGACGAGGCCGTCCGCATTAAAGGGCAGGCGGCGGCGCGCAACCAAAGCATCCCGCCCGAGCAGATGGCGATGATGGAACGGCAAATCCTGGAGCAGCTCATCCAGGTGCAACTTCTCAAGGCCCAGGCCACCGAAGCCGACAAAGCGGCCGGCAAAGCGATGGCGGAGAAACGGTTCGAGGACGCCAAGACCAAGCTCGGTTCGGACGAGGCGCTCAATCGGCAGTTGAAGCTCATGGGTGCGACGCGCGAGGAAGTGATGGCCAAGTGGACCGAGAGCGCCATAGCGGAGGCGGTGCTCAAGCGCCAGTTGAAGGTGAACGTCACGGACGCCGACGCGAAGAAGTTTTACGACGATAACCCGGCGAAGTTCGAGGAGCCGGAGATGGTCCGCGCCAGCCATATCCTGCTGGTGACGACCGACCCGAAAACCAATGCCGAGCTAACGGACGAACAGAAAGCCGCCAAGCGCAAGCAGATGGAAGGCTTGCTGAAGCGTGCCCGCGCCGGAGAAGACTTTGCGAAGCTGGCCAAGGATTATTCCGAAGACCCGGGCTCAAAAGACAAAGGCGGTGAATACAAGTTCCCCCGCAACCAGATGCTGCCGGAGTTCGAAGCCGCCGCCTTCTCCCTGAACACCAACCAGGTGAGCGACATTGTTACCACGCGGTTCGGGTATCACATTATCAAGCTGAGCGAGAAGATACCGGCCAGGAAGGTCGAGTACGCCAAGGCCGCCAACGACATTAAGGAGGGCCTGACGCAGCAGGCATTGCAGAAGCAGTTTCCTGACTACGTCGCCAAGCTGAAGGCCGAAGCGAATGTGGAAATCCTGGATGAGAAGCTGAAGGCGGTGGAACTGCCCGCCCCGTCCGCGCTGCCGGCTGGCCATCCGGCCGCCAAGCCCGGCTCCAAGTGATTATTTGAGAGCATTCTACCGCAGAATCTGGGCCTTCGCGCGGCCCTATCAGACCCGGCTGATCCTGGGCTTTGCCTGTGGCGTGCTCTGCGCCCTGACCAACGGCGCGCTGATCCTGGCGGTTAAGCTGGTGGTGGGTCTGGTCTTCGAAGGCTCGGCCAAGATCCCCCTGGCTCACCACTTGGAGAAGCTGCCCGCCTTTGTGCGCCCGCTGGTGCGGAGCTTGGAGCAATGGCTGCCCGAGCTGAGATCCCCCACTTCTACCCTGGGGATGATGCTGGTGATCTCCACCATCCCAGCGGTCATGCTCTTGCGTGCCGTATTCGCCTATTTGAGCATTTACCTGACCAACTGGGCGGCGCTGCGGGCGATCGCGGATCTGCGCACCAGCCTGTTCGGCCATCTGCAGAACCTTTCGCTCGGCTTCTTCAGCCAGGCGCGCACCGGCGACCTGATCTCGCGCATCACCAATGACACGCAGATCCTGCACAATGTCATTGGCGGCTGGCTCGGCTCTGTCATCAAAGACCCGGTCACCCTGGTGATCCTGCTAGCCGTGCTGCTGTCCCAGGAGCCCATGCTGACCCTGATCTCCGTTGTCGTGCTGCCGGCGTGCCTGCTGCCCATCATCATTTACGGACGCAAGGTCCGCAAATCCGCGCGGGCGATGCAGACCCACGCCGCCGATCTGTCCAACCTGATGCACGAATCCTTTACCGGCAACCGCATCATTAAGGCCTATAACCTCGAAGACAAGGTGCTATCCGAGTTCCGGGCGACCACCCGGCAATACATCGGGCACATGATGCGCGTGGTGCGGGCGAACGAGATTCCCAGCCAGGTCACGGAGTTCCTCGGTGGCGTGGGGGTAGCGCTGGTGCTCGCCTACGTGGTGCGGTTCAACACCAAGTCCCACACCGAGGCCGACATGGGATCGTTCGTAGCGTTCATCGGCAGCATATTTCTGATGTATCCGCCCATCAAGAACCTGACCCGCCTGGGCAACCAAATGCAGCAGGCCCGTTCGGCCAACCAGCGGGTGTTCGAGTTGATGGACATGGTCAGCACAATTCCCGATCCGCCCACCCCGGTTCCGCTCCAGGCCCGCCAGGCGGACATCCACTTCGATAACATAGACTTCGATTACGGCGAGAAACCGGTCTTGCGGGGGATCAACCTCACGGTCAAGGCCGGCCAGTTGGTAGCCCTGGTCGGCAGCAGCGGCTCCGGCAAAACCACGCTCACCAACCTGCTGCTGCGGTTCTATGATCCGCAACGCGGCACCGTGCGCATTGGCTCGACTGACATTCGGCAGGTGGCCATCAATGACCTGCGCCGGCAAATCGCCCTGGTGACACAGGAGACCATCCTCTTTAACGACACGATCCGGAACAATATCGCAGTGGGGCGACCCGGCGCGACGGATGCAGAAATCGAGGCCGCTGCCCGGCACGCCCATGCGCACGAGTTCATCCTGGAGAAGCCGCTGGGATACGAGGCGGTCATTGGGGAAAAGGGCGTGGCCCTGTCCGGCGGCCAGCGCCAGCGGGTGGCCATTGCCCGGGCGATCGTGAAGAATGCGCCCATCCTGGTCCTGGACGAGGCGACCAGCTCGCTGGACACGGAATCCGAGCGGGCGGTGCAGGCGGCCCTGGAAGAACTTATGCAAGGGCGCACGACGATCTGTATCGCGCACCGGTTGTCCACGATTCAGAAGGCAGACCTGATCGCGGTCCTGGACCACGGGCGAATAGTGGAAACGGGGACTCATGCCGAACTAATCCAGAAGCGGGGGATTTATTGGAAGCTGTATGAGTTGGCACTCGACTCTCCGGGGGCCTGAACTACCGGGAATGCTGAGCATTTTAGCCTGCAGGGGATCGGAGTGGGTGGCTGAATGCTTGCTGTCAGTGAGGTAGCGGAAACATGAGCAAGTTGTCGAACGTGCTGGTCACCGTCGGAGCCATCGCCGGCGTCGTGGTGGTCGCGATGGTGCTGTCCCGGCCGCCCGAAAAAGGTCAAGAGAGCGACGTGCAGGTGTCGGCCTCCGAGCCAACCCCCGCTGCCACGGTGGGGACCAATCGCTCCTCGTTCTTCACCAAAGGCGTGCGCCGGCACCCATCGCAAATCCCGACCGATGACGGGTCGATGGGAGCGCCGTCCACCACTACCAATCTTACCCCTAACTGGGAGGAGAAAGTGGATGACATTTTGGGCGCTGACAAATCGGACCCCGACAAAGCCCGGCAGATGCTGGAGATGTTCCCGCAGTTGCCGGCGGACGGGCAGGAGGAGGTGGCGCGACACCTCTCGAACCTCGTCGCTGACCAGGATTACGGTGCGATGCGGACCTATCTGACGAACGCGTCATTGCCGGCGGCGGTGCTTGATATCCTGCTCGGCGACGTTCTGAATCGGCCCAACAGCTTGAAACTGCCAGCGCTGCTGGATGTTGCCCGCACGCCGCAACACCCCAAAGCCGGGGAAGCCAAGGATTTCCTGGAACTCTTCCTCGAGGGGGATTACGCCAACGACTGGGACAAATGGCAGGCGAAGATGGATGAATGGCTCAAGGCGAACCCGGACCTGTAGGCCGCGGGCCCTCACGCGGCGCCCAGTTGGCGCCGGGCGCATTCGGCGTTTGTCGCCTGGCCTGTCATGTGGTAATCTCCCCGCCATATGAAATCCCCAACTGAGTTGCCAGCAGCCGTTCCCTACCTCGACTTGCCTGCGCAAATGCGGGCCATACGCAAAGACATTGACGCCGCCATCGGGCGCACGCTCGACAACTGTTCGTTTTGCCTTGGGCCGGACGTGGGGCAGTTTGAGAAGGACTTTGCCCGGTTCTGCGGGGCGGAGCATTGCGTCGCGTTCAACAGCGGCACCTCGGCGCTGCATATCGCGATGCGGCTGCTCAACATTGGTCCCGGGGATGAGGTTATCACCACCCCCTACACGTTTGTCGCGACGAGCTGGGCCATTTCCTACGTGGGCGCCAAGCCGGTTTTTGTGGATGCCGAGGACGCGACGTTCAACCTGGACCCGAAGCTGATCGAGCGCGCCATCACCCCGCGCACCAAGGCGGTGATGCCCGTCCATCTCTACGGCCATCCGTTCGAGGTGGACCCGATTCTGGCGATTTGCCGCCAGCACAATCTCCCGCTCGTGGAAGACACCGCCCAGGCGCACGGGGCGAAATACCGCGGGAAGGTCGTTGGCACCTTCGGGGCGATGTCCTGCTTCAGCTTCTATCCGGGCAAGAATCTCGGCGCCTATGGGGAAGGCGGCGGGCTGGTGACGAATAATGCGGCCTATGCCGCGCGCGCGCGTTCCTTGCGCGAACACGGCTCGACGCAGCGTTATTACCACGACGAAGTCGGGTATAACTACCGCATGGAAGGCATCCAGGGCGCGGTGCTCGGCGTGAAGTTGAAACACCTGGACGCCTGGACGCGCGAGCGCCGCCGCGTGGCGCATCGCTATCACGAACTGCTGGCGGGCACGCCGCTGCAACTACCGGGCGAAGCCGATTACGCCGAGAGCGCCTACCATCTGTATGTCGTGCGCCACCCGCGCCGGGATGAACTCAAGAAGCACCTGGAAGCCAACAAGGTCGGCTGCGCGTTGCACTACCCGGTGTCACTGCACCTGCAGAAGTGCTATGCCGATCTCGGCTATAAGGCCGGCGATTTCCCCGTCGCTGAAAAGGCCGCGCGGGAGTGCCTGAGCCTGCCGATTTATCCCGAGCTGACCGAGGCGCAGATTCAGCGGGTGGCCGCCGTCGTCCAGGGATTCTTCCAAGCGTAAGCTGCCCACGGCATCTCCTGCGGAGAAGACATCTTCCGCGTTCCCATCTTGCGGCAGTTGGTTGAACTGCCGTAAAGTACCGCCATGGCGCACGTCGATTTTGTCCATCTGCACTTGCACACCGAGTATTCGCTGCTTGATGGCGCCTGCCGTTTGGACCGGCTGATGGACAAGGCGCACGAGCTTCAGTTCCCCGCGTTGGCGATCACTGACCACGGCGTACTATACGGTGCCGTTGATTTTTACGAAGCGGCGGGCCAGAAAGGCATCAAACCGATCATTGGCTGCGAAGTCTATGTCGCGCCCGGGAGCCGGTTCGAGAAGAAGACGAGCAGCGGCGGGCGGGACGTTTATCACCACCTCGTGCTGCTGGCCAAGGATGAACGCGGCTATAAGAACCTGATTAAGCTTTCCACGGCCGCCCATCTCGAAGGCTATTACTATAAGCCCCGCATCGACAAAGAACTGCTGGCGATGCACAAGGAGGGGCTCATCGCGCTTTCCGGCTGCCTGGCGAGCGAGATCCCGGAGTCAATTCAGAGGGACCAGTTGCCTCGGGCCCGCGAGGCGATTGACTGGTTCAAGCAGACCCTCGGGGCGGAGAACTTCTACCTGGAGCTTCAAAACCACGGCCTCCCCGAGCAGGCCAAGGTGAACCGGCACCTGATCGCCTGGTCGAAGGAGTTCGGCCTGAAACTGGTGGCGACGAACGACGTGCATTACGTCGAGAAGGGCCACTCCCATGCCCATGACTGCCTGATCTGCATCGGCACGCAGACGCAATTGACTGACACGAAGCGTCTCAGATACCCGGAGCAGCAGTTCTATTTGCGTTCGGCGGAGGAGATGAAGGCGCGATTTGCCGAGATCCCCGAGGCTGTGCAGAACACACTGGAGGTAGCCGAGAAATGCAACCTGGAGATCGAGTTCGGGAAACTCCATTACCCGGTCTTCCATCCCCCGGAGCACTTCACTCGAGAAGGCTACCTGCGGCATCTGCTTACGGATGGATTGCGCAAACGCTACGGCATCCAGACGCGGGCCGAAGGGGGCAAGTTCGTGGTCGAGAGTGTCGCAGATCCGCGGCGGCTGCCGACATATGTGGCGCAAGAAGGCTCGCCTGCGGCTTCCGGGGAGGCTTGGGCTTCAAGTCCTGCCGTCGCCGCGGCCGTCAAGGCAGTCATTGACCGGCTGGAGCTTGAATTCAAGGTCATCGAGAAGACCGGGTTCCTTAGCTACTTCCTGATCGTTGGGGACTTCATCCGCTACGGCCATGAGCGCGGCATTCCCTGCGGGGCGCGCGGCTCGGCGGCTGGCTCGATTGTCACCTATTTGCTGGAAATATCCAACGTTTGCCCGATCCGATACGGACTGCTCTTCGAGCGTTTCCTCAATCCTGAGCGGGTCAACCCGCCGGACATAGACATTGACTTCGCCGACGACCGCCGCGCCGACGTGATCGAGTATGTCCGGGAGAAATATGGGCGGGAGTCGGTGGCGCAAATCATCACCTTCGGCACGATGGGCGCGAAGTCGGTCGTCCGTGACGTGGGGCGGGTGATGGGACTGGCCTACGGCGAGTGTGATCGGCTGGCAAAAATGATCCCGGCGGATCTGAAGATGACGCTGGAGAAGGCGCTCAAGCAATCGCCGGAACTCAAGCAGGCATACGAAACCGAAGAGGTGACGCGCGAACTAATTGACACGGCCTTTGTCCTCGAAGACCTCACGCGCAATGCGTCCGTACATGCCGCTGGCGTAGTCATCGGGGATCAGCCGCTGGTTGATCTGCTGCCGCTCAAGCAGGACGAAGATGGCGCCATCGTCACCCAGTATGCGATGGAACCGGTTGGCGCCCTCGGCCTGCTCAAGATGGATTTTCTGGGGCTCAAGACGCTGACGGTCATCCGCAATGCGTGCGACCTGGTGAAGCAGACACACGGCACCGCGGTGCCCATAGACGACCTGCCGCTGGACGACGCGAAGGCCTACGATCTGCTGAACAAGGCGAACACGCTCGGGGTGTTCCAATTGGAATCCGGCGGGATGCGGGATTTGTGCCGCAAGTTCCAAATCAACTCCATCGAGCACATCACCGCTCTGATTGCGCTCTACCGGCCAGGGCCGATGGACCTGATTCCCGAATTCATCCGGCGCCGTCATGGGGAAATCCGGATTGAATACGAGCATCCGTTGCTCGAGGCGATTAGCCGCGAGACCTACGGCATCCTGATCTACCAGGAGCAGGTGATGCAGGCGACACAGGCGCTGGCCGGTTACACGCTCGGGGGGGCGGACTTGCTGCGCCGGGCCATGGGCAAAAAGAAGGCGGAGGAAATGGCCAAGCAGCGCGACACGTTCGTCAAAGGCTGCGCGAAGGTGAACAGCATCCCCGCCGGCAAGGCCAACCAGATCTTCGACCTACTGGAAAAGTTCGCCGGCTACGGCTTCAACAAATCGCACGCCGCCGCTTATGCCATCCTCGCCTATCAGACGGCGTATCTGAAGGCGATCTACCCGGTCGAGTTCTTCTGCGCCCTGATGACCAACGACATGGCGGATACGGAGAAGCTCGGCCAGTACATCGCTGAGGCGCGCGCTATGGGCATCGAGGTTCTGGCGCCGGACGTGAACGAAAGCCAGGTCTATTTTGCGCCGGCGCAGAGTGGGGTGGGCGTCTCGCCTGCCCGGGCTGGCCAGCCAACTCCAGCGGAGGGCAGGCGAGACGCCCGCCCCACTTTAGGAATCCGCTTCGGGATGGCGGCGGTCAAGGGTGTCGGGGAAACTGCGGTTGAAGCGATTCTCAAGGCCCGCAAGGAAGCGGGAAGATTCGAATCGCTGGCCAACCTGTGTGAGCGGGTGGATGGCCGCTCCGTCAATCGCAAAGTCCTGGAGGCGCTCATCAAATGCGGCGCGTGCGATTGCCTGGGCCAGACGCGCGCGACGCTGTTTGCCCAGCTCGAGCGGACAATGGCACGGGCGGCGAGCATCATCACGGACCGGCAGTGCGGCCAGGCATCGCTGTTTGGCGCCCTGGAGGAACGCTCGACGCAGCAAGCGGAGGTCGGAGCCAGTCTGCCGGAATGGCCGGAGCACGAACTGCTTGCGCACGAGAAGGAGTTGCTCGGATTCTATGTGACGGGGCATCCACTCACGCCCTACGCGTCAATCCTGGAAAAGTACGCGCTGACCAACACCACCGTGCTGGCGCAATTGCCGCCCCGCAGTCTCACGCGCATCGGCGGGCTGATTGCCGCTGTGCAGAACGGCGTCTCCAAGAAGACCAACAAGCCGTATGCCCTCGTAACACTCGAAGACCTGGAGGGCTCAGTGCAGTTGCTCTGCCTGAACGAGAACTGCGACAAGTTTCGCGAACTGCTGGTCCCGGGCAAAGCCATCCTGGTCATCGGGGAGGTGAACCTCGGGGACGACCGTCCGAAGATATTCCCCCAGGAGATCATACTGCTGGAGGATGCTCCCCAGCGTTACACCAAACAAGTCCACCTGCGCCTGCACACCGCGCATGTGAAACCCGAACGACTTGAAGCGATACACGAGTTGATCCTGGCGCATCCAGGCAAATGCCCTTTGTTTCTCTGTTTCATGCGGCCCACCGGGGAGGTCATTTTCATGGAGACGCACGACAAGTTCTTCGTCACGCCCTCGCGGAAGCTGCAACAGGCAGCCGACGAGCAATTTGGCGAGGAAACCTACTACGTAAAGGTGGACACCAGCCTGCCGGAGCGAGCTCAGCGCCGGTGGGAACGCCAAGCGGGCGCTGGGAATGGCTCGGGCGAATCCGGGAGCTAATGAAGGGACCGGGCTTAACGCTTTGTGGAATTAGTAACGGTGAGGGTTGTTCGGACGCCGATTCCAAATTCTTTTGTTTCTTCGTTGACCTTTCGGCTGCCGCCGGTAACCTCTACGGCTCAATTTTAACACATAACTGAAATCAAATTATGGCAGTAAAAGTAGCAATTAACGGGTTCGGCCGCATTGGTCGCCTGGTGTTCCGGGCGATGGTTGAACAAGGTTTGGTCGGCAATGACGTGGAAGTGGTGGCCGTCGGCGATATCGTGCCGGCGGACAACCTCGCGTATCTCCTGAAGTACGATTCCATCCAGGGCCGCTTCAGCGGCACCGTCAGCTCTGAGAAATCGGCCGCCGACAAGCCCGAGGATGATGTGCTGATCGTCAACGGCCAAAAGCTGCACGTCGTGAGCGCCAAGGATCCATCCCAGTTGCCCTGGAAACAGTTGGGCGTGGACGTGGTCATTGAGTCCACTGGGCTGTTCACGGACGTCGAGAAGGCCAAGGGGCATCTGGCCGCCGGCGCGAAGAAAGTCATCATCACAGCGCCAGCCAAGGGCGATTGTCCGACCATTGTGATGGGCGTGAACGAAGGCACATACAACCCAACACTGCACCACATTATTTCCAACGCTTCCTGCACGACCAATTGCCTGGCGCCGGTTGTCCATGTGCTGTTGAAGGAAGGCTTTGGCGTAGAGGAGGGCTTGATGACCACCATCCACTCCTATACCGCGACGCAGAAGACTGTTGACGGCCCCAGCAAGAAGGACTGGAAAGGCGGCCGGACAGCAGCGCTGAACCTGATTCCCTCGACGACCGGCGCAGCCAAAGCCGTGGGCCTGGTGCTGCCCGAAGTCAAAGGCAAGCTGACCGGCATGGCCTTCCGCGTGCCGACGCCCACCGTCTCGGTCGTGGACCTGACCGTCCGGACGGTCAAGGAAACCAGCTACGCCGAGATCTGCGCCGCGATGAAGAAGGCCAGCGAGACGTATCTCAAGGGCATTCTGGAATACACCTCAGACGAGGTTGTCAGCTCGGATTTCATTCACTGCAAGTCCTCGTCCATCTTTGACAGTGGCTCTGGCATCGAGCTGAACAAGCGTTTCTTCAAGCTGGTGAGCTGGTATGACAACGAGTGGGGCTATAGCTGCCGCGTGTCCGACCTGCTCAAGTTCATGATCCAGAAAGGAATTTGACTCTAGGTTTGGGTTTGTTTGGAACGGCGGCTCGGCAACGAGC
>CAIWJG010000779.1 GCA_903912925.1 uncultured Verrucomicrobia subdivision 3 bacterium
CAATCGAGGAACAATCGATGAACAATCGAGGAACAATCGAGGAACAATCGAGCAACAATCGAGCAACAATCGAGACCCGCAGGGGTGTGCCTGCCTTTCTCCTGGCTTCTGGATGGGATGTTGCGTTTGGACTTTCATCTGGGTGTGCGGCTGGCAGGGAGGTTTCACGAGCGGGAACGTTTTTGTGCTTCTCAACCATGCGCAGTGTCAGGCACTTTCCCCGGCACAGATTTATGTATCGCGACAAGAAAGTGGTGGTGGTCATGCCAGCCTATAACGCAGCCAAGACGCTGCGCCAAACCTATGCCGAAGTGCACGAGCAAAACCTGGTGGACCACATCATCCTGGTGGACGACGGAAGCCGGGATGAAACGGTGTCCATCGCCCGGGCTTTAGAAGGCGTGCAGGTCCACGTCCACGAAGTGAACCAAGGCTACGGCGGCAACCAGAAGACCTGCTATCGGCTGGCCCTGGCAGCGGGGGCGGACATCGTGATCATGATTCACCCCGACTACCAATATACGCCGAAGCTAATTCCCGCGATGGTATCCATCATCGGGAACGATC
This sequence comes from uncultured Verrucomicrobia subdivision 3 bacterium, assembly GCA_903912925.1. Classification (GTDB taxonomy): domain Bacteria; phylum Verrucomicrobiota; class Verrucomicrobiia; order Limisphaerales; family UBA8199; genus PALSA-1440. Next base: position 568 of record CAIWJG010000779.1, read on the forward strand.
TGCACCCGTGTGTGCTGGGGAGCCGGATCCTGGGCGGGTACGCGTTGCAGGGCGGGATGCCGATTTGGAAATACGTGTCGAACCGCTGCCTGACACTGGCGGAGAACATCCTGCTGGGCGCAAAGCTGTCAGAATACCACACCGGCTACCGGGCGTTTTCGAGGGCGATCCTGGAGAAGCTGAGCCTGGAGGGAAACTCGAATGACTTTGTGTTCGATAACCAGATGCTGGCGCAAATCTTCTGGCACGGCTTCACCATTGCCGAGGTGAGCTGCCCGACGAAGTATTTCCCCGAGGCGTCTTCCATTAACCTGCGGCGGAGCATCCGCTATGGCTTTGGCTGTCTCGGGACGGGCTTGCGCTTCCGGCTGGCCCGGTTGGGTCTGATGGAGTGCAAGCTGTTCCCCAAGGCACAGGGAAGAGCGTAACCGCCGACGTCAAGCGGCTCGCGCTTCGCGAGCTGGAGAAATCACAGCGCCGCCTGGCGTCGGCTGCGGCGTGCTGACGATGTGGGCCGCTTACTTGGCCTTGGCCAAGGCCAACGCCAGACGAGACTTCTTGCGGTCGGCGGTGGCGCGGTGTACCACACCTGCCTTGGAAGCCTTGTCATAGGCGGAACTGAGCGTCCGCAGTTGTTTGGCGGCGTCGTCCTTCTTGCCCGCGGAGAGCAATTCCAGGTAACCAGTCTCGATGGTGTGGATGCGAGACTTGATGCTGCGATTGCGCAGGTTCTTGCGGGCGCTGTTGCGCATCCGGCGTTCGGCTGACTTCGTATTCGGCATAAATCAAGGTCCAATCAAATATTCAGAGCGCGCAACGGTAACGCAAAGCTCTCCATTGTCAACGCTGAACCCTGCGCTGTTCGGCGCTGGTGCGCATCTTAGGTTTTTCGCAGCGCGGACATTCTTGTGCGCTTCGGGCTTGCCTGGTCCCATTACTCCCATTACTCCCATGACTCTCATCACTCCCATTCCCTGTGTAGTGGTCTTGGAAAAATCTAAGATGCGCTGTTCGGCGCTGTTAATCTCATTGATTCCGCCGACGCGAATGTAGGCTGGCGCATCTAGTTTGACGGTGGCAAGCTATCGGCAGGATAAATGATCACATGAAAATCGCTATTGGCTCAGACCACGCCGGCTTCCAATTCAAAGACAAGATCAGGGCCTTCCTTGAAGGCCTTGGCCACAGCGTCACCGATTTCGGGACGCACTCCGAGGAGCCGGTGGACTATCCGCTGTTCATCCGGCCAGTGGCGGAAGCGGTGGCGCGGGGCGAATTCGAACGCGGCATCGTGCTGGGTGGCTCGGGAAACGGCGAGGCCATCGTCGCCAATCGCGTCCAAGGCATCCGCTGCACGCTTTGCTGGAATACGGACTCCGCGCGGCTGGGCCGGCAACATAATAACGGTAACGTGCTGTCGCTCGGCCAGCGCATGATGCCCCTCGATACCGCTCTCCAGATTGTCAAGATCTGGCTCGAAACCGCGTTCGAGGGCGGACGCCATCAGCAGCGGATAGACCTGATCGACGCCCCGGCCCCATGAGTGGAAATGCAGAATGCAGAATGTAGGCCGGGGGCCCTCACCCGGCTGTAGAATGCAGCATGAAAACAGCCGGCTGAACGGGAGTCATTCCCCTTTCTGCATTCTTCCTTCTTCCTTCTGCATTCTCCCTTAGACGTACTTAGCCAGCTCGGCCTGGCTGGCGGCAAGCACCTCTTTGTGCAGCGAGTTGCCCGCGGCATCAATCGTCACCACGGCAGGAAAGCTCACCACCTGAAATTCCCAGATGGCCTCCGGCGCGCCAAACTGCTCCATGAAATAGACGTTGGGCACGCGCTTGATACAATCGGCCAGCACTTGCGCCGCCCCACCGACCGCGTGCAGATAAACGCAGCCGTGATGCTTGCAGGCCTCGACGGTCCTTTCGCCCATGCCGCCCTTGCCGATGACCCCGCGCAGGCCGAAGTCGCGAATAACCTGCCACTGGTAAGGCTCCTCCCGGATGGACGTGGTAGGACCCGCAGCCACGCACTTCCAGTTGCCCTGCTCGTCCTTAATGATCACCGGCCCACAATGGTACAGCACCCCCCCCCGGAAACTCACCCCCGGCGGAAGCTGCCCGCCCTCGTGGAGATATTTGTGGACCGCGTCGCGGCCAGTGAAAATGGTCCCGCTGATGGTGACTTCGTCGCCGACCTTGAGCGCACGAACGGCAGCTTCAGAAACAGGTGTGGAAAGATCGATCATAGGGAGCTGGGGGTTTCACGTTTCACGTTGAGTAAAGCCATTTCTGGACCTTGCCGGTCGCCTCGAGCGTCACGCCCTGGCGGCGATAGGCCCAACACATGTAACTGATGCTGACGAAATAAGAGGCCGGCAGACGATTGAGCACGCCGATCTTGGCGCCCAGCAAGGTCGTCTGGCCGCCGAAACCCATCGGCCCGATGCCCAACTTGTTGGCGGTCGCGACGATGTCCCGCTCGAGCTTGTCGAGTTCCGGGTTGGGGTTCGTGTCGTCGAGCTTGCGCAGGAACTGCTGCTTCGAATACTCGTAGCCGGTAGCCCGGTCCCCGCCGATGCACACACCCAGGATGCCCGGCCCGCAGCCCTTGCCCTGCGCCTGCAGTACCGCGTCGAGGATCACCTTGCGGCAGCCGTCCAGGTCGCGATTGGCCTTGAGCTTTTCGTTCGGCAATGAGTATTGCGCGCCGACATTTTCACAGCCGCCGCCTTTGAGCACCAGGCGCACGCTCACCTCGGGGCTGGCGTGCTGGTGGCAGTGCACGATAGGCGCGCCCGGGCCTACGTTCGTGCCGTCGTTCTTGCCGGTGATCGAGTCCACAGAGTTCTGGCGCAGATACCCTTTCTTCGTCGCCGCCTTCACCGCCTCGCGCGCGGCCTGCTCGAAGTTCATCTGGTCGAAGCCCACCGGGCAATCCACATAGAAAATGATGCTGCCGGTGTCCTGGCAGATCGGCTGCGACTTGTTCTTGGCCAGGGCGATATTCTGCTCGATGATCTTCATCGCGTTGGCGGCGATGGTGCCTTGCTTTTCGCGTTCCAGGGAATCGAGGATGGCCTGGTGTACGTCATCCGGGATTTCCGTCGAGGTGCGGCGGATTAGTTCCAGCAGCGAGTCTTGCAGCGCATTCATCGTACGAAGGCTAAGCACGCTCACAGGCCAAGTCAACTTCCGTCGCGTCAGTCGCGGTCACCTCCCACAGCCAGTGACAAAGTGGGTGATGAGGGCTCCAATCTGAAGCTCGAAACACCGAAACACCGCCCCCACGCGGCTGGACCTTTTCGGATTTCGGTTTTCGGATTTCGGTTTTAGGCTGCTCCCTCTCCCCTTGGGATTGGATGTTGGGCGTTCGATGTTGGATGTTGGATGTTTCCGAGGTTCAGAGGACTGGGGTGAGGGGTTGCTCGGTGTCGTCTATCATCCTGGTCGGAGAAACCGTGCTTGTCCCACTTCGGGTCGAGACCGAGGTCCTTGAGCATTTGCAGGTCTTTCTCCACCGGTTGATTGGGAGTCGTGAGGTAATTGCCGACCATCAGCGCGCTGGCGCCCGCGAGGAAGATCAGGCTTTGCAGATCCCGCAGGTTCACGACCCGCCCGCCGGCGACCGTGATTTCCTGCTTCGGCAGGATGAACCGGAAACAGGCAACCGACTTCAGAATCTCCAGCGGGGCAAGCGGCGCGCAATGGGCGAAGGGCGTGCCCGGAATGGGGCTGAGGAAATTCAGGGGCACAACATGTGCGCCGAGCCGCTTCAAAGCGAATGCCAGGTCACATCGGTCATCCGGGGTCTCCCCCATGCCGAAAATGCCGCCCGAACAGATCTTGATGCCTGCCTGCTTCAGGTGCTTAAGGGTCTGCACGCGGTCCTCATAAGTGTGCGTCGTGCAGACCTGCGGGAAGAATCGCGGCGAAGTTTCCAGGTTATGATTGTAACATTCCAACCCTGATTGCGCGAGGCGGTCGGCAACTTTCTGGCTCTTGATCATCCCCAGGGACGCGTCCGCACGGATCTGGCCACCGCGCTTTATTTCCTCCAGGCTGCGGCAGACCTGATCCAGCATCGGCCCCTCATCCAATCCCCGCCACGCAGCGACAAGTCCCAGCGCCGCAACCCCGTTAGCCGCGGCTTCTTTTGCCGCAGCGAGCACCGTGTCCTGATCGACCAAACCGTAGCGCGGCGAGCTGGTTTCGTAAGCGGCGGATTGGGCGCAGAACCGGCAATCCTCCGGACAACCGCCCGACTTGACATTGACGATCGAGCAGAGGTGGACTTTGTTCCCCTTGAACTGTTCGCGGATGCGGTTGGCCCAGACCAGCAACTCAGAGATGTCCCCTCGCGATTCCAGCCGGAAAAGCCAGCAGCCTTCCTCCGGCGTGAGGTCGTGGCCGGCCAGCACCTGACGGCCCAGCTCGGCGATGCGGACAAAGTTAGTGGCGTCAATTGGTTTCGCGCTCATGGTTGACAACATAAGCGCTCCCCGAGTTTGCGCAAGGCTGCTGCCGGCTGAAGCCGGCGTTCCGGTCGCGCTTCAGCCCCGGGGGAATATTGGCCGTAGCATCCGACGTGAGTCGGATCATTCTTCAATCTCGTTCCGGTCGCGCTTCAGCCCCGGGGGAATACTGGCCGTAGCATCCGACGTGAGTCG
>CAIWJG010000780.1 GCA_903912925.1 uncultured Verrucomicrobia subdivision 3 bacterium
CGGGTGCCCTCACCCGGCGGGGGGCGACGGGGCCATAATGAGAATTGCTGGGGGCGGTGAGCATGATCTGGACTTCAGCTTTTCAGCGTTTCAGCTTTTGTCTTCAAAATCAAGCCCGATATCCACCGCCCGAGCCGAGTGCGTGAGGGCGCCCACCGAAATGAAATCCACCCCGGTCTCCGCAATAGCACGCACCCCGGCCAGCGTCACCCCTCCGCTCGCCTCGGCCAGAGCGTGGCCTTTGGTCTTCTGCACCGCCAAGCGCAACTGCAACAGGTTCATATTGTCGAGCAAGACCATGTCGGCGCCCGCCGCAACCGCCTGCTCAACCTGCTCCAGCGTATCGGCTTCGACCTCCACCTTGAGGCTCGGGTATTGCGCGCGTGCGCGCTGGACTGCAGCGGCAATGGCGTTCGGCGACTCATTCCTCAGTGCTGCCAGGTGGTTGTCCTTGATGAGCACCATATCGAACAGGCCGAGGCGATGGTTTCTGCCACCGCCGCACGTGACTGCGTACTTCTCCAGTCGCCGCCAACCCGGGGTGGTCTTGCGCGTGTCGAGAATCTGCGCCCGCGTGTCTTTGATGGCATCAACGAACTGGGCCGTCAAGGTGGCGACGCCGCAGAGCCGCTGCAAGAAGTTGAGGGCGACTCGTTCAGCACTCAGCAGCGCGCGAGCAGTGCCCGCGATCTCCAACAAGGGCTTGCCCCCAGTGACCCGCTGGGCGTCTTGCGTGGCATACGTGACCCGCACTTCAGTGTCGAGCGCCCGAAAGGCCGCTTCGGCCAGAGCCAGACCAGCGACCACCAGCGGCTCGCGCGCTCGCACCACCGCTTTAGCCTGGGCGGTTTCGGGCACTACGGCCAGTGTTGTCACATCGCCGCTGCCGATGTCCTCTACCAAAGCGGACGCTACAGCCTGACGAATCTCTTCTGCTGCTAGTAATTCCACGCTCATAGCATGTATAAAATGCAGCGCCAACAAAAGCCCGTTGTTTGCGGGTCCTATGGCGCATCCTGGCACTGCCACCGAGCAGAAGTAGGGCAAGCCTCCGGCTTGCCGAGTCCGCCAACCCTCTGGGTTGGCATGTCGGTGGGGGAGCATGCCTCCGGCTTCGACAAGCCGGAGGCTTGTCAGGACTACGCAAGCCAGAGGCTTACGCTACTACCTTATGCGCAGCTCATCCCGCCACAAAATACAGGTGCTTCTGCGGCCAGGCGTCCAGCGCGCTGAACCTCATCACCCCGTCTGAGCATTCACACGCGACTTTGGCCCCGAAGGACCCTGGTCGCCCTCCCGCGAAGTATAGCTCCCCGCCCTTGACCCCCGCGGGCAGTGGCAGACTCATGGCCGCTTCTCCATGAACCCAGATCTCCATGATCGCCCCGCCAGTCACGCGCCTTTGCGGCAGCACCGGAGCCCAGGCGACCAGATAGATCGGCCGGCTGGCATACACAAACTCCCGCCCGTCAACAGCCACCTTCTGGCTGTTGTAGCCGGCAAACCCGGCCAGCGAACCGGCGTCATCGAGGCGGAAAGTCATCGTCAGTTCGCCGTCGAAGGTGACGCGATGCCCATTGACCCGGAAATCGCGCAGCGCCAGCGTGGCCGGCGATAGCGGGTTCCGCTTGAGGGCCTCCTCGTCCTGCTTGGCGTCCCGATGGAAGCCGCCCCCCCAACTCTCCTCGTGCGTGCGGTAGTGCGCTCCCACGCTCGTGGCGCCGTTGGGAAACCGGCACGCCAGGTATAGTGTTGTGCGGGAGACAACGCTGGGGTTGTCGCTCGCGGCGGCCTTGGGATCGCTGCCCGGATAAGCACCCAGCGCGGACAGTATCTCGAACCAGGTCCGCACCTCCACGCCTAGCGAGGCTGCCTGGTCGTCCCGGGGACGGAACCCGAGGAAAGTCGTGCTGCCCTTCCCCACCATGGGACGATGAACCCCGACCACCTTCTGGCCGAGCCGGGCAACCACTTCAGCCCCTGCGTCCGGTTCGATGGGATAGGTGAAGTCCACCAGGAACTCTGAGAGCACGGCTTGCGGCGGCACTTGGCCCAGCGCGCCCGAGAACTGCACGCTCCGACCGTCGGCGACCTGGCCTTCCGCCCCAAACTGCAAGCCCTTGACGCCGAAGAGCTTCTGCCACCTGTCCAGCACGGGCTGGGCGGCAAGATCGAGGCGCGGGGGTGGCCCCGACCAGATGAGCTTGCCGCCGCTGCCAACAAACTTCTCCAGGAAGTCCAGCAGCTCCGGTGGCGGCAAGGGCTCAAACAGCACAGCTAGCGTGCCGAACTTGCGCCCCGCCATCTCGATCCGCCCATCCGCTCCCACCCGCCCGTATTGGAGCAGCTTGCGCGGGGTGACATAATTCGCGTAGCCGTATTGGACCATCCACGAGCCAAAGCGCTCCTCACACGCGACGAGCGACAGCGGATACAGCATCAGCACATCCGTATCCCGGTGTTGGGAATCCTGCACCGCCTGGAACCACGGACTCGCCGAGGCACCAAAGGTGTCACAGACAGCCTGATGCCGTTGCTGCACCTCGTTCGGCATTCCCCAGGCAGCCGCGTAAGCATACGGCGTCCGGTTCAGGATGCCCGTGGAGCAGGCCAGCGCGACGCCGTAGTAATTGCGATCCGACCACCCGCCCTCGGCATGGTCGTTGCCGCCGCCCGTAAGGAAGTCGTTCCACAGGAAGTAATCATCACAGGCCGCTGCGGCCTGTTGAACCGTGTTCGACCAGAGGAAATCGGGGGTGTATTCGTACTTGTGCGGGTTCTCGGGCAGCCCTTCGACCGCCCAGAAATCGCACGTAGGGCTTTGCGCCCAGGTCGCGTGGGCGCGCGCCTCCAGCTCCTGGCCGTACTTCTTCTCGGCGAACTCTTTGGCGCCTGCGAACAAGCCCACCACGGTCTGGTCCAGCAACTCGAAGTAGCGCCGTCGCAGCAGAAAAGTCCGATGCACCCCCTCCGCGCCCTCGCCCAGGACATGCTGCGCCAGCCGACGCGCCTCCAGGTTCGGCATAAACCCGTGCTGCCCATAGGCGAAGTACACCAAATACTTCTCAAAGTCCTTGAACTCCGCGCCGTAGAGCTCCGCGAACCGGGCCGCCATGTGCGGCGTCAGGTAGCGGAAAGTAAACTCTCCCTCGTCATGATGGCTGCCGTAGCCCCAATCCTGCTGAATATGCATCTCGTCGGCATAGAGACCGTTCAGCGGCACGCCCGCGGCGTGGTATTGCTCCACCAGCCCCTCCAGGAAGGGCCGCGCCTTGGGGCTGAAGTAGTCCAACTCCGGCGTCGCGTAGGTGGCCACCACCAGCACGCGATCCAGCGGCCCGACCTGTATGTCGCCCTGGCCCCGGACCGTCAATCGACGGGCATGGGTGCTGCCCTGCGCTGACTCATCCACGTCCATTTCCGGCTTCTGCTTCAGCTCCACGATGCCCGCCGGGTCCACCCGGTAGAAGCTGGTCCCGCCCATCCGATACTCGCGAAAGGCGAATACCCGCACCCCCGTCCGGTGCAGTTCGATCGTCCCCTTGTTGTTCGTCCAGGTCTGCTGCTCCCACATCGAAACAGTGAAGCGCCCCGTCGCCGGGTCCCGGTAACCCTCGCGGTACTGCACCCATTGCCCCGACTCCCCCGTCTTCTGCTGGTAGCCGCGGCCAATCTCCAGCGGACTCAGCAGGCTCAGCTCCAGCCCGAGCCCATACTGCTTGAGCGTCTGGCTGATCTTCGCCAGCCGCTGGATGTAGGCTTCCGTATCCGGCAACAACTGCCTCGGCTTCCCCCCCTGCCCTTTCCGGTACTGCGACCAGAACTCGTCAAACGCGAGAATGATCGTGCGCCCGCCTGACGCCTTGGTGCCCTCACAAATCTTACGCAAGGTCGTCACATTCGGCGCGGGGCTGAGGCTCAGGTCCAGTTCTTTGTCCGGGTCTTGCAAGTCCTCCAACTGCTGGTCACTCACCAGGATAATCCCGCCCTTGGGCAGGTTGAACTGCCACGGCCCAGGAAACGTCAGCGCCGCCTCGGGAAGCTGCCGCGCCTCGGCCCCGAACAGCCGCTGGCCCGCAGGGAGCGCAGAGACAACAAAACCAGCCGCCGCCAGCCGGCGAACAAAATCCCGGCGCGAGTAAATAGTTGCAGATTCTGACATATCGAGTTGACGAATTCAGTGCCCGGCTATTCGATCCAAGCTACGTAGCGCGAGTAGGTCGCCCAGTTGGTGCCGAACTCGAACTCCAGCACGATGCCCGTGGCGACGCCAATGGCGAAGGTCAGCGCGAAGACCCGGGTCCAGAACCGCGCCATTTGGTGATAGAGCGGGTTGCGGTTCTTGAGCCACAGCCCTTCGATGATCACCAGCATGATTCCCAAGCCAATGCTCAGCGGCGGATACAGGTAATGGAACGCGCTGGTCAGCGCGAACTGGATCCGGGAGAGCAACAGCACATCCATAATTCGACGTGAGGAATATCAAGCCCGCCGCCCCCGGGTCAAGCCGCGTGTCCGGTCTCCCGGCAATTATCATTATGGACGAGATGAGAACGCCGGGTGCCCTCACCCCGGCGTCCCCAGCTCGTCCCTAATGAGCAGGCCAAGTGCTATCGCACGTGGCAGGGCCGAAGAACCACTTTTTGGGGCAGACGGAAGCTAAGGCCCGCTATTCTCTGTTGCAGTCTCTTGCCCGTATCTGGTTGCAGCAGAACAGAATCCATAGAAGTTATTCGGAAGAATTGCTGCCCTTACAGCCACTCCCTGATCTTCTCCTGGTATTTGTTGTAGATGAAGCCCAGCACCAGCAACACGATGCCCAGGGCCATGAAGCTCAGGATGCGATAGAAGGTTTCCAGCTTCCACACGTCGAAGATCACCACGCGGCCCAGGGCGCACGCGAGCACGCCCAGCCCGAGGTAACGATACATCCGTTCCCGCAGCGCGATGCCCGCGGTAAAGAACGCCAGCGCCAGAAACGACCAACTGGCTGTGAGGAAGAACCCGGCAGGCTGCTGCTCCAGCACCCACAGGGAGAGGAATCGCCAGAGGCTGAACCCGCCCATCAGGATGATGGCCGTATGGATCTCCGGTCGGATCGGGTAGCGCTCTGGCATGCCGCGGGCGAATTGGCGCTGCGCCAGCAGGAGCAGGATCACCACCAGGTTTGGCCAGTACACCCGCGGCGCCGCCAGCATCGGCAGCCAGAAGAAAACCAATGCGACCAGCGTGAACGCAGCGCTGAACAGCAATGCCTCCTGGTTCCGTTGCCAGCCCGCCCACAAGAAAACCCCCAGGCCGAGCAGCGCCAGCAGCCAGATCCGCTCGCGCTCGGGGATGTAGGCGCAAACCCACCAGATGGACATCACCAGCGCCACCCAGCGATAGACCATTGCGATCTGCAGCAACGGCTGGCTGACCCGGCCGCTCGCATCCGGCTTGCGTTGGAACCATGTAATGGTGGACCACGACAGCAGCCCGAGGGCGGCCATCGGCACGAGAGCCAGGGGCCAGGCTGGCTTCGCCTCGTCAAGCTGCAGCGCGAACTGGGCGGCGCTGACCACCATGAATATCTGGCCACAAGCGGCCAGCAACCACGCGCGGGTGAAGACGCCGTAGGCCGTGATGCCCACCGCCAGCAAGCTCGTAATCGCCAGCCACGCGGCCACATCCGTCCTGGGCGCCAGCCAGGCGTAGAGCACGCCGACAATCGCCAGCGCATACACTCCCTGGCAGGCCAGCCCGAATTGCGAGCGCAGTTCCGGGAACTTCTGCTTCTGCCACCAGTGGCTCAACACCAGGGTGATGACAATCAGCAACACTGGGTTCCACCAGGGCGGGAGTCTGCCCGGCTCCCACACGAAATACCCAACCCAGGCCGCCTGGGCCAGGAGGGTGTAGCCCTGGCTCAGCAAAGGAATCTCCGGCACACGCAGGAGGTAAAAGGAGAAGGTCAGCAACAGCGCTTCCGCCGCCAGCACCAGCGGGAAGTGCTCCCGGGCGGTGCCGTGCCAGGTCACGGCCAGCCAAACCACCAGCGCCAGTGCGGTGCAAAAGGTGATCTGCGGCCGCAGCATTCCGGAAACCGCGGGGGGGCCGTGCCGGTGCGCCAAGAGCGCGTCCGCCAACATCAGCACGCCCAGTCCCATAGGAAGCCAAATGCCACTGGCCGCAAGCTGTCCGCCGGCAGCCAGGTCCCAACCGCCTGCCAATACGACGGCGATATGCATGCCGGCCAGCAGTACCAGGTTCTTGCCGACGACCGATAGCTTCAGGAGCACTTTCGGGTCGGGGTCGGGCAACACACGCAGGTCCAGCACGGTCTGCTTTCGCCACCATTCGCCGAGGCTAATCGTGAGGACCATCATCGACACCAGGCTCCAGGCGGGCAGCGATGCCGTCCCCCAAAACGCGTCATATATCCAGATCCCTTGGGCCAGCAGCAAGTAGCCGTGGCCAAGCAGGCTGATCTCCGGCACACCCAACAGGTAGATGGACAGGATGAAGAGTGCCGCTTCCATCGCCAGTGCCAGTGGAGCGTGCACACGCGACGTATTGTTCCAGGTGGCAACGAACCAGACGGTGAAAGCCAGGACGGTGAAGTAACTCGGTTGCCAACGTGGACGGAAGGCACCTGCCTTCGCCTCGCCACGGGCGATTCCCAGCGATGCGTCAAGCGGTCCCGCCGCCTCCCCCCCCGGCCTGAGGCGCCAGAGTGGTGTGACGGTGGGCCAGAAGGGTGTTCACCAGCATCAGCGCGCCGAGGCCCAGGCCCAGCCAGAGGCCCGGCGGATCAGTTTGCTCGATGCTGCCGATGCCCCAGCCGACTGCAAGGCCCGCGGCGATGCAGGAGCCGGCGAGCAGGACCTGGTTCTTCCGCTGCTGCGCGGCGACGAGCAGCACCACACTTTCTGCTGCCAGCATGAGCGCGAGTTGCAGCCCGGAGTATTTGGTAATAAACCCCACGGTCACGAGCAGCAGGCCCTGCGTAAGATAGGCGTTCTTCGCGAGCGGCTCCGCCGCCAGGACACGCCGTGCCACTTCGGCCAGCACCAGCAGGACGCTGCCGTAGATCAAAGCGAATTTCCAGAAGCCGCCGGTGTCCACTTGCAGCATCGTCAGCAGGAACCCGCTGAAGAAAGCCCCGTTGTTCAGGGTCAGGAACCCCGCGCGATTCTGTCCGGCAAACTTCTGGTCCTTCGACAGGAATACCGCCGCGGTGAAGAGCAGCCAGTAACTCATCAGGAACCAAGTGCCGGTCCATAAGCCTTGTTCCGGCGAAGCCCAATGCCACGCGCTGCCGTTGAAGAAACGCCAGAAGGCATAGCCGGCATAGGTGGCGATGAGACTGGCGAAGGTGAGGCCAGCCCAGCGGTTGCGCACCAGGAAGAACACCGCCGCCGCCGTGAGCACCAGGTTCGAGTAAAGCGTGAACAGGCCCACCCGGGTGATGATTGAGGTGTAATACGCCAGCCCGACCGCGAACAGCGCCAACACCTCGGACTTCTTGCGATCTGCCACCCATACCATGAAGCCCGCCCATGCCAGCAGCAGCCCGCCATCCAGTCCGGGACTTTCGATAACCCGAAGATTCTCGAGGTGATGGGCCGCGTAGGTAGTGAAATAGACGGCTGCCAGGCCGCCCGCGAAGAGCACCTGGGCGTAGTTCTTCAGAGATTCCTTGGCGGCTTTGCGCTGCCACCATCCGCCAGCCACCAGCAAACCGGCGCTCGCCAGGTAGAGCAGCGAAACCTTCCCGCCGGGGCCCAGCTTGGTGATGAAGTTGTGATAGGCGAGGTTGCCGAAGAACACCAACGCCGTCAGCACCATGACGATGCCTATCCGCACCAGCCAGTAGGTGCCCAGGCGCATTTCGAATGAGCCTTTCTCCGCGGGAGCCGTCTTGGGCAACGGCGGCGGCCTGACCGGCCGGGGAACCGCTGCCGGGACTGGTCGCGCGAGAGGGGGCGGGGCTGGAATTGGCTTGGCTGTGGCAGACAAAACGGTGGACTTGCCGCAGTGCGGGCAAAGAATGCTCTCCCCGACCGAGCTCGCCGGAAACTCCAGATGCCCGCCGCAGCCTTGGCAAGCGCCTTTGATAAAGTCCTCCCCGAGTTCTACGCGCAGCCGCGGGCGTAGTGGCTCAGGAACCGCGGGTTGGCGCCGCTCGCTCGTCTCCATTCTCTCCGGTGCCGCTTCAACCTTTGGTGCCGTGGCTGTGGGTGGGACGTTGTTTCGGGCGATGAGTGACGCTGGCGGGACGACGGGCGGAATCCGTACCGCAGGAGTAGAAACTGATTCCATTGCCAGATGCGGCGCCTCCGGCGGGGTCGCTACGTTCAGATCCTCCCGAGCCGCCACCTGGGCCGGCGCTTCCGGCTGGGGCAGGCTGAGCCGCTGCTCCAGCAGGTTCAGATGTGCGGCTAACTGGGCCAGTTCCTGGGCCAGCCGCGTCTGCCGCTGTTTCAACCGCTCCAGCTCCGACCGCTCTTGTTCGTTCATGATCGGGTCCTTTTTGCGACCCCCTTCCGGGGGCTTTTCTCCACCTTCCGCCATTACCTCGCAGCGAACCAGTCCGCTATGGCGGGAAGCTGGACGGCTGGCTGACTGGTTATTTGGCCACAGCCATGCCCGAAACGGCATACCATCCATAGCTCTGCCGAGACTAAGAGCAAGACGGCCAGCGTGCCAGCCCAAACTCGCAGTTTCAAAATATGCCGTGCCGGATGATTTGTTTTCATGCCGTAACCTTAGCGCGGTGGCTGGGGAGAGTGTTAATCGATAAACTTTGCGGCAGTATCGCTTTAACCGATGCTAACAACGGCAGTTAACGCAAAGACACAAAGAAGAAAGCAGAAATTGGGAAAGCAGAAAGCAGAAATCCAAAGGCCCGCGCTTTCCGTTCCGCCGTTTCTTATTTCTGCTTTCTGCTTTCCCAATTTCTGCTTTCATGTCAGAGCCTTTGCGTTGGTTCGACTTTCCGGTTCAATGCGGGGCGGCGGGCGCATTGATCTGGGGGAGCACGCCCGGCGGCGGAGGCGGCTCGTGGCATGCGGCGCAGGACTTTCAGGCCGAAGGCCTGATTCATACCAGCCCAGGGCGACGCCCTGGGTTCATCGTCCAATTGTTATCCGGATGCAGGCCAACGGCCTGCTTCATCGCGAAGGATGAATCGCGCCTTCAGCGCTCATGGGGTTTTGGGCGGATGAACCCAGGGCGTTGCCCTGGGCTGGTATGAATGACGCCCTTGGCGTCTCCGCCTTGGCGTCTCCGCCTTTGCGTTGGTTCAACTGCTCTTCTTAGGATGACCGGTTCAGGTTGGACTTCCAGTTTCGCCTGCCGTAAGGAGAAGGGCATGCCGTTTGCCAAAACCATTCCGCGCAACCTCACAGTTCCTGAGCCGCGCGCTCGGATATGGGTGGGTCAAGGAAATGAAGCGGGCCCCCTCTCCCTTTCCCTCTCCCCCTCGAAGGGGGAGAGGGTGCCATTCAGGGCGGGAGAGGGAAGACCGGCTAACCCAGTCAATTTCCACCGGTCAGGATGGTTAAGCCTAGGTTGCACTACGCTGTTGCTCGCTGCGGCTGCTCTGTCAGTGGCCAGCGCCGCGACCCTGGAGACCAGAACCTGCTCGCTGATCATGACCAACGGCGTGGTGGTGGGCCTGAGCAATCGTTTGTGCGGCGAGACGCTGGTGTTGGGTTCCGGGCCGGAGAATGGTTGGAGCGCCCTGCACCGGTTGAACCAGGGCGACTTGCGCGTGGAGCAGGCGAAGCGGCTGTCGATGTCGAACTCGCCCACCCGCGTTGAATGGACGGCAGAATGGGAGCAAGCGGGCGCAGGCGCGGCGGATCGAATGCGGACCTGGGTCGAAAGCGAGCCGGGCACAAGCGACCTGCTCGTGCGACAGGAAGGGCAATTGGCCACGAATGGTTTGGTGGGCGTGTCGTGGGGAATCGCTTCGGTGCCGGACTCGGTGGAAGTGCTGGTGCCGGGTTGCAGCGGTCAGCGGTTTGGCGCGGACGCGCCGGCGCAGCGGAGGGTGTTTGATTACCCGATGATGTGGGAGGCCCCCTTCGTGCTCATCCAGGGGCAGCGTGGCGGCGTGATTATCTGGGCGGACGACGCCTCGCACCGTTTTAAGAACCTCGTGCTCGATCATTCGCAGCGCTCATTCCGGATGCGATTCGAGAGCCGGAACAACGCGCCGTTTGAGGATAAGACGCAGATCGTCTCCAGCCGCTGGCGCATTCGGGCTTATGCGGGAAACTGGCAGGCGGGGGCGGCCATCTACCGGCAGTGGGCCAAGGCGCGGTTTGGACTGGTGCCGCTGGAGCAAAAGGGGCCGGCGTGGGCGCGGGAGACTCGTTTCGTGGTCATCATGAGCCTCGACCAGCCGCTGCTGAAAGATCTCGCGTCACGCTGCAACCCGGCGCAGACATTGCTTTACCTGCCGGACTGGCGGAAGGATGGGTATGACCGCAATTATCCCGATTACACGGCGACGGCAGAGTTGGCTCCGTTCATGGCGGAGGCCCACCGGCTCGGGTTCCGCGTGATGCTGCATGTGAATTATTTCGGCTGCGACCCGAAGAACCCGCTCTACGAGAGACTCAAGCAATACCAGGTGCGCGACGCGTTAACCGGGGAGTTGCAGTGGTGGGAGTGGCCGGCGGAACCGCCCATCAAGTTCGCTTACCTCAACCCGGCCAGCCGCGCGTGGCGGGAGACGTTCGTCAAGCGCATGGCAGAAGTGGTCGCGCAATACGGCGCGGACGCGTTCCACCTGGACCAGACGCTGTGCATTTACAATGACAAGAACGGGCTCATCGACGGGTTGAACTTCTTCGAGGGCAGCCTGGCGTTGCATCGCCAACTGCGCGAGGCGCTGCCGGAAGTGGCGCTGAGCGGGGAAGGTTTGAACGAGATTACCTCGCAATACGAGCACTTCGCCCAACGCCATATCTGGGGCATGGACCACGCCCACCGCACCTGGGACGACGGGCAGGTCGCCATGTCGCACGCAATCAGCTCGGCGGTGCTGACGCCTTACACGCAGATTTATGGCTACCTCGGCATGGTCAATCCCAACGACGCGCTGCTGTTCAACGTGTGGCGGCGCGCGTACGAGCATTTCGGCGTGCTGCCTACCTATGGCTGGCCGGACAAGGCGCAACTCGACCAACTCTCAGCCCCGGCCGCAGCGGTGTTCGAGCAGGCGAGGTTCTTCCAGAAATACCAGCCCACCCAGGACTTTGATACGCCGTGGCAGAGCACGGACTTGTTCGTCTATCGGCTCAACGACGGCGGACAGGCGCGTTTCTGTCGCGACCAGGGAGTGGCCTTCGAAACTCACCTGAAGGGACAAGCCCCACAAGTGCTTGAACGCCGTATCGAAGGCGTGTCGGAGGCCCGCCTGGCCGGCAGCGTCGCGGGATGGCCGGCGTTCGACGCGGAGAAGATCATCGGCCTGAATCCTGAGCGGGCTTATCCGTGGTCGCCTAAACCGCGCGACCTCGCAGCCCCGCACCTGTCGGCGTTGCCGGCCGGCTACATGATGAGCCGGGGCGGCGTGCACCCGGGATTCGCGAGGTTCCAGATAGTCCGTTCCCCGGCGGAAGAGGCGAAGAACACCATTCGGCTGTGGGACTATACCGGGTCAGTGACAGGCGGAGTGCGGCTGGCGGTCGGGGGAGTGAGGACTTACGGGGGCTTGGAATTCACCGACGAGGAAACATTGGGAGCGGCACATCCTGACGGTGATGGCCTGTTCATCCATCCGCCGTATAAAGGGGTCCCACGGGTCACCGGCGCAGGCCAGAACGTGACCTTCCTCGACTACCCCATTCGGCTGCCCGATTTCGCCAAGGTGCGTTTCACCACGGGTGTCCAGCTCAAGGGAGGGGCGGAAGGGCACTCGGACGGCGTGACCTTCAGCGCGGTGGCAACCTGTGGCGGCGAGGAACGGCGCTGCACGGTGCACCACGCCAGGGAGAACACGGGAGTGCTTGAGATGGATCTATCTGCATGGCGGGGCAAAACCATCGTGCTGCACCTGGAAGCCGATCCCGGGACGGCGGGAGCGCCGGAATACGATTGGGGACGGTTCGTGCGCCCGCAAATTGCGGTCCAGGACGACACCCCCCCTGCCCTGCAGCCTGTACGTTTCGCCGGGGTTGCGCCACCCCAGAAGCTGCTGGCGGCCGATGGTGAGGCCGAGATGGCTTCAACTGCTTCGAAGCCTGGAGAGAAGGCTGAGATTCAGGCCCGGTGCCGCTTGCCGAACACGTTGATTGTGCCCGTTACAGCACCAGGCGAAGCCGTGCTACCGATGAACCTGCTGCAAGCCCGATTCTCCAGCCACGTCTTGTTTAGCGACGGCGTGGAGCAGGCCAGCTACAGCTACTTCGGCGGGAGCGTGGGCGAGGCGAAGTGCGGCGGCCAGAATCGGCCGGTGCTGTCTTTGCATCCGCCGCCCTCGGGCAAGTCGCTGGCGGACTGGTGGTTGAAGTTGCCTGCGACCGGCGCGCGGCTGGTTACCGCGGTGGGCATCCGCGACGGTGCAAAGTCCAAAGGGGTCGGCTTTGCGATCGAGATCAATGGACGCAGGGTGTTCGACAAGACCGTGCAGGTGGATGCCGGCTGGGGGCCGGTGCAGATCAGCCTGGCCGAATGGAAGAACGAGCCGGTGGTGATCACGTTCCTGACCGATTCACTCCAGGAAGGTCAATTCGCCTGGGCGGCCTGGGCCGAGCCCCGGATTGAGCCCGAGCAGTGATAAGCCCATCACTGTCAATCTAAATAGCATTCACGGAATGCGCTCGAGCGCGCGTCAGTTCCAACGGTCCAGAACGCCCCGTGCCGCCCTGGGGTTACCATGGGGGTACCATGGTACCACCCTAAACCTACCATGGTACCATAGAAGCCTGGCCGCAGCCTTATTTTTGTCCCGTTGCGGGACACTCCGCACCTCTCAGTGTACCATTGTCAATTCTATATTGCCAGGGCCCAGCTCAGCCTGGGCACCTGCGCCTGGTTTGGAGTCCACGCTTTAGCGTGTTTGCGGCCTGGGACACCCTAAAGGGTGGACTCCAAACCTCCCCGACCAGCCAAAATGAGAATTGCTCCGGATAGAGCCGGCGGGCAACCCCCGCAGCAATTCATTATGCCGACCAGTTCAAAGAAATAGTGAAATACTTGTTGATAAGTTGTATGCTGTGATGTATTGTTATCAGAGATAACTATGACGCATCAGAACAAACCGGGCGAAAGTGAGCCGCAGGCGCCCCTCGGGCGGCGAGATACCGAGACGAGCCGAACGATCATTGTGCGGCTGGATCCGAACACGCATAAGGCGCTGCGGATTCGCGTGGCGGAACAGGACATGAGCATTCAGGAATGGGTTGAGGGGCTGGTGGAGCGCGAGTTGGGCATCAGGCGAACGACGAAGCCAGCTTAATGATAAGACCGCGGGATGGACTACACCAAGCAACCCCTCCCCATGAACCTTGGAAACATCCAACATCCAACATCGAGCACCCAACATCCAGTGTTGGCGCCGACCTCGACCTTTGGATGTTCGACGTTGGATGTTGGATGTTTTTCCTCTTCGGTTCAGGGGTTCAAAGCGCGAAATACGTCTTTGGGGAAATTCTCACCCCGACCCTTCTCCCCTTCTGAAGGGGCGAGGGGGGAAGCCGCCAGCAGGTTTGAGAGCGAAATCAGATGATCAAGGAACATTATTATGGCAACCGATAACGAGTTACAGAAACTGGGCCAGGACTTGCACAGCACCACGTTTCTTCTGGGCGGATTTCGGCGCAAGGCGGCCGTCAAAGCACTGGCCGAACGGCGGAATGAGCCGGCGGCAACGGCGCTGCTGGTCGAAGGTTTGCAAATAGCGGGTATCTCGGAGCTGGCGGCGGCGGCCTTGCGGGATTTGAAATCGGCCGGAGCGATTGATGTGCTTTGCGCGGCGGCGACGCGCGATCCGCAAAGCCGGGCTGGGAAACTCTGCCTGGAGCAGCAATATCGCCCCGCCGACCACGAGCAGGCGTGCCTGTTTCTCTTTGTCACCCGGCAGCTTGAGGAGTATTTCAAGGAGGATTACGAGTTTCAGAATCTGCGGCTGCAATACGACCGGGCGGACGAGAAACTGCGGGCTTTGGTGATGGATGTGGTGCGAGGTGGGGACCGGCGCTGTCTGCCGTTCATCACGCGGCCCCGGAAAGCGCTGCACGAATGCACCGAGGAGGAAATCAAGCCCGCGCCCGAGTTCTGTCTGCAACACAAGGATTGGAACCGATTCTTTCTGGCCTGCCTGGAATTGCCGGCGAAATACAGCTTCCCCGCCTGGGACCGGTTTCGGAATTCGGGCTGGCAGCCGGACGACGCCGTGCTGGCGAGCGTGTACAAGCAGGTCTTGGCGGACAGCGCGGGGCAAACCGTTGAGCCGCCTGCGCCGCCCCAGGCGGTGAGCGGGGTCGTTGGGACCCGGCTGGCGGAAGGCCGGAAGGCCGAGCTGGCCAGCGCATCGGAGAGCGATCTGGCGAATCGGCTCAAGTGCCCCCCGCCGGAAGGCGTGCCGCTGGTGGCGGCCTTGACGGCAAAAGCGCAGCGCAGTGCAGCCGCCATCCAAGCGGTGGCGCAGAGTGAGTACTGGCTGGTGCGCCTGGCGGGGCTGAGCGCGGCGCTGGCCGTCGCCAGCGCCAGCGTGAGCTGGGCTTCTGGCGGCTTGCCTGTCGCGGGCGGCGTCTCTGCGAGAGCTGTGAGCGCCGCTGGTCTGGTTACCGAAGAACCGCAGGCCGGCCCGGGTAAATCGGTTACCGTTGGAACGACGGAGGAACTGTTGGAGGTGCTGGCGAAGTTCAGCGCGGACCACACCTCCCAAATCAAGACGGCGGTTCTTCTTCCGGGCGTGTACTGGCTCACGCCGGGTTCTGCCAAGCCTGACACCAACCTGTGGAATGAAGTCTTCGATGGATACGAACTGAGACTAAAAGGTGCCACCAACGTCAGGCTGGTGGGCAAGGACCCCTATCACAAGCCTCTCATCCGCGTTCCATCTCAATATGCAAACGTCTTTCACTTCTCGGACTGTTCGGCGATCACCCTTCAGGACCTTGATCTCGCCCATGCCCCGTTACGCGGCGAGTGCATCGGAGCCGTGCTGCGCTTTGAGGATTGCCGGGAGGTCGCAATCTCGCAGTGCTCCCTCGAAGGCTCAGGCACATTTGGCATCGAAACCTGCCGGACCAAGGGCCTCTGCGTCAAAAACTCCGAAATCTCCAATTGCACTTCGGGAATACTTTCTCTGGACACCACGACCAATGCAGTGTTCGACCTGTGCCTGTTTACCAAGAACCAGGATTCAGACTTAGTTCGAATCAGCGCGAGCCAAGGGATCCTTTTCCGCTCCGTTGAATTCGTCCGGAATTGGGGGAGGGGGGGCCCCGATTGGCCCTGCACGGTCTTCTGGCTGATGCACAGCAGCGATGTTCGCCTGGAGCACTGCCTATTGCGCCAGAACCAAGCGCAAGCGTTTGTTAACGTGCGGGGCGCGCTCACACTCAAGGGCTGCAAATTCGAAAAGAACATCTTCACCAGAAAATACCTTCCACGTCCGCCCAAGCGCCGCCCTTCAGACGAAGTGGAATAATTCACCAAACCTCGACAACCAAGAGAACCATGAACACTGGTCGCGTCTCTACCAGCATCCCCCAGCTAACGGACCAGCCGGCCAGGGCTGACTTCCGGTTCCCCGCCGGTTTGCGGCTCCAGCAGGTAATCGCCGTGCTTGCTTTTTGGCTGAGCTGCCTCCTCTGCACGACGGCGGTGTGCGTGGGTATCGTCTGGGGCACGAAATACTACGGACTTCCGCCATGGACGTTGCTGCCAGCCTTCTTTTTCGTCATCGTTCCAGGCGGCGCGATGGGAGCGATGCTTTTTTACTTCATGGAGGATTTCTGCCCATGGATTCACGCCCGGCTTGGCAGCGGGCAGCTTTTCATTGTCTGTTTAGCGGTTGGCGCGGTGGCGGGTGCATTTCTTGGACTTAAGGAAAACGGCGAAACTTCCCTTTGGCGGTTGCTCGGCTTTCCAGCTACCGCGAGTGCCCTGGCTGCGCTCGTGTGCAGCCTGATTTATCGCTTTTACCACGTGCGCTATGAGACTTTGAGGCACAGCTACACCCAGTGGTTGGGAGCGGTTGTACATGACGCAGATCCCAATGCTAGCGTCAGCCTTGCGAGAGGGGTTGCTTGGGAGCACATCTGGGCTTCGAAACTAGTGGGCGGAGGCGAGTGCCGCGAAACATCCAATTACCTGCAAACAAGGGTCGGGCAGACTGTCATCGAGGGCTGCAACGTCACTATTAGGACTGCGGAGAAGGACGACAAAGGCGAAACTTACTACGTGGAGGTGTTTAGCGGATTGTTCATGCGGGTGGTTCTGTCCACAGGTTTCGCCGGAACGGTCATATTGCAGCCACTACCGAGCGCGGATGGCGAGACCGCAACTTGGCAGACTGCGCTGGGAGATCAAATTTTCCAGCCGTTGGGAGCATTGTGGAAATCGATGTTTGGCGATTCGCCGCCCCAGCGCATCAATTTCGACGACGGGAAGTTTGACCGTGCCGTGGCCGTAAGCTCCGAGAGTGCAGAGTTGGCGCACCGCCTGCTGCCCTATGGCTTCAGACGGCGAATCCTGGCCCTGTCTGGGGCGCTAGGAGGGATGCCGGCCATGAGCTTCGTTGACGGGAACATGTATCTAGCGATGAGCCCGGTCCGGTTTGAGTTTGGCGATCCGGAGCACCTCCTTCGTCCAAGGACTTTCCTGCGGAATTACTTCACGAGAATTTGGGAGAAGACGTTCCGGGGAGTGCAGCTTTACCGCTGTGTTGGCAGGACGCTTTTCCCCATGTAATTCACACACTCACTTGCCAGTGATAACTGACGACCCAAACAAAATACAATAAAAATACCATGACAATAATAGCGATAATAACGATATTTGTGGCGGTTCTGATCCCGTTTGCCTTCATGTGGTGGATTGGAGTCTTCAATCTCCTCATCAACGACAGAAATATGATTCGACAGAAAGAGGCGAATCTCGATGCGCGTTTCAAAGACCGCTCCGAACGCTTACCCGAGCTGGTGGCGATGGCGAGGGAGTTCATCGGGCATGAGGTGGCGATGCTCGACCGAGTGCTGAGGGCGCGCCAGGAAGTTCTGTCCGATTCGGGCGGCGACCGTCTCCGGTCGCTGGCCGAGGCTGAGCAATCGATCGGGCAGGTGCGACAGAAGTTGCTGGCTTATGCCGAAAGCTATCCAGAGGTTAAGTCGGACGCTGTTTATGTGGGGTGTATGGACGGCCTCAACGAGGTGAATGAGAACCTTACGACCTGTCGTGAGGCGATAAATGCGAGCGTATTCGCTTACAACAATGTCGTTCAAGGTTTTCCGAGCGGCATCGTGGCCAAGGTGCATGGCTTCAGGAAAGAATCGCTCTTTGCTGCCACACCTCAGGAAAGAGAATTTCCAGATCTGCGCAAGTGACGCGTTCTGCTTTAGCGCTTTGATTCGCGTGGCGGAACAGGACATGAGCATCCAGGAGTGGGCTGAGGGGCTGGTGGAGCGCGAGCTGGGCAGCAAGCGAACGACGAAGTCAGCTTACTGATAAGACCGCGGGATGGACTACACGGAGCAACCCCTCACCCCGACCCTCTCCCCTTCTGAAGGGGCGAGGGGGGAGCCGCCGCCGAGAATGAGAATTATGCGCAGCCGGCAGGTTTGAGAGAGAAATCAGATGATCAAAGAACATTATTATGACAACCGATAACGAGTTACAGAAACTGGGCCGGAACTTGCACAGCACCACGTTTGTTCTGGGCGAATTTCGGCGCAAGGCAGCCGTCAAAGCGCTGGCCGAACGGCGGAATGAGCCGGCGGCAACGGCGCTGCTGGTCGAAGGTTTGCAAATAGCGGGGATTTCAGACCTGGCGGCGGAGGCCTTGCGGGATTTGAAATCGGCCGGAGCGATTGATGTCCTTTGCGCGGCGGCGACGCGCGGCCCGCAAAGCCTGGCTGGGAAACTGTGCCTGGAGCGGCAATATCGCCCCGCCGACCACGAGCAGGCCTGCCTGTTTCTCTTTGTCACCCGGCAGCTTGAGGAGTATTTCAAGGAGGATTACGATTTTCAGAATCTGCGGCTGCAATACGACCGGGCGGATGAGATGCTGCGGGCGCTGGTGATGGATGTGGTGCGCGGCGGGGACCGGCGCTGCCTGCCGTTCATCACGCGGCCACGCAAGACGTTGCAGGAATGCACCCCGGAGGAAATCAAGCTCGCGCTCAAGTCCTGTCTGCAACACAAGGATTGGAACCGATTATTTCTAGCCTGCCTGGAATTGCCGGCGAAATACAGCTTTCCCGCCTGGGACCGGTTTCGGAATTCAGGCTGGCAGCCGGACGACGCCGTGCTGGCGAGCGTGTATAAGCAGATTTTGGCGGACAGCGCGGAGCAAACCGTTCAGCCGCCGGCGCCACCCAAGGCGGTGAGCGGGGTCTTTGGGACCTGGCTGGCGGAAGGCCGGAAGGCTGAGCTGGCCAGCGCATCGGAGAGCGACCTGGTGAATCGGCTCAAGACCGCCACGCCGCCGGAAGGAGTGGCGATGGTGGCGGCCCTGGCGGCAAAAGCGCAGCGCAGTGGCGCTGCCATCCAAGCGGTGGCGCAGAGTGAACACTGGCTGGTGCGCCTGGCGGGGCTGGCCACCGGTCTGACCAAGGACCTCGCGCGCGACGGACAGAAGGACTCCAACTACTGGGTCAACGAACTGGCGGGGCCGGCGGGGGTGTTGGAATTCTGGCCGGGCAAAGCCACCCCGGAGGATTTGGAGAGACTAAAGAACGCCCCCGCCGAGGCCTACGCCGGCAGGCTGGGCAGTGTGCGCAAAGTGCTGCGCACCATCATGGGATACCGGGTCACCACCGGCTCGTTCGTGGAACTCCAGGTTCAGGCCGGGGAAACCGATGCTGAGTTTGAGTTCGCCACTTAGCTGTTCCCATCATGGAACTCATTGACAAAACGATACCGCAGCAGTGGGAGGACCAATTCCCGGCCCCGAATCCCGGCCCGGAATATTTAGTCAAAAATCCCCAGGATGGCTCGCCGCTGGTGCTGGTGCCCGGGGGTAAGTTCCTGGCGGGTGACCCGGTCTTCGAGGTTGAGTTGCCAGCGTACTACATGGCGCTGCATCCGGTGACGAACGGGCAGTATGGGCGATTCGTGAAGGCTGCGGGGCATCGCGCGCCGGACAACAAGATATGGCAGGAAGCGGGGAAGGCGGATCATCCGGTGACAGATGTGTCGTGGGATGATGCGCAAGCATATTGCGGGTGGGCCGGGCTGAGGCTGCCTCGGGAGTTGGAGTGGGAGAAGGCGGCCCGCTGGACGGATGGTCGGAAATATCCGTGGGGGAACGAGTGGGATGAGAGCAAGTGCCGGAATGACAAGAACAAGGGGAGTGAGAAGACCTGTGGCGTGTGGGGTTATGCGCCGGGTCAAAGTCCGTGGGGGATGTATCAGATGAGCGGGAATGTGTGGGAGTGGTGCGAGGACTGGTATGAGAGCGGAGCATACGCCCGTTATAGGAAAGGGGATTTGACGGCACCGAAGACGGGAAGCAACCGGGTGTTGCGTGGCGGCTCGTGGAACAACGATGGTCCCGGCATCTTCCGGGGCGCCGCCCGCATCCTCGGCAGTCCCGGCTATCGGCACGATAGCAACGGGTTTCGTTGTGTGGGGGGTGTTGGGGCGGGTTCTTCTCCC
>CAIWJG010000781.1 GCA_903912925.1 uncultured Verrucomicrobia subdivision 3 bacterium
GATCACCCCAAAACCGGAGGCGATTGACGCTTTGAAGATACCGAAGTTTACGGTGAAGCTCTGGGTGCGGGAGAGCGACTCGATGCCAGTGCGCTTTGCCGCTAACGACGGCAAGAACATTGATGCCCAGATTGACCTGATCAATGCAAAGTTCCAGGACGCGTGGCCGGCGGACAAATGGAAGCTCAAAGCGGGTGAAGGGGACAAGCTTCAGACCGTGGCGCGCAGTCACCTGCTGCGTTTCATGAAGGTGGCGATGACCATGTTGAACAACAAGATTCCGACCCTCGGGCCGGCAACCGGCGAGCATCGCGTCGTGGCCCGCGAAGGCAATGGGCGGCTGGAGGAAGTGGACGGCACGAAGGTGCTGATCCTGAAAGGCACGCCCGAGGAAATGGGCCACCAGCATGGGATTCTCATGAAGGACGAAATCCACCGCCTGGTGGAACAGATTCTCTTTGGCGTGGGTGTCGGCACCTCGTTCGAGAAGGGGACGTGGGTGTTCGGGGAGATTGAAGGAGCCCAGAAGCGGCTGAACCCGTTCATGGATGTGCGCTACTATCAGGAGATGGACGCGCTGGCCGTCGCTGCCGAGCTACCGAAAGAAGAAGTGCGGCTGGCGAACTTCTTCCCCGAGATGTTCCATTGCAGTGGCTTCGCGGTCTTTGGTAAAGCGACGAAGGACGGCAAGCTGTATCACGGGCGGGTGCTCGATTACATGCGCGGCATGGGCCTGGAGCAGAGCGCGGCGGTGATGGTCTTCCAGCCGGACAAGGGCAATGCGTGGGTGAATGTCGGCTATGCTGGTTTCATCGGGTCGGTGACCGCAATGAATGAAAAACACATCGCGGTGGGGGAGATGGGCGGGCGCGGTGAGGGGAATTGGGATGGGAAGCCAATGGCCGAGCTGATTCGCGAGGTCATGGAGAAGGCCAACACGCTCGACGAGGCGGTGGAGATCATGCGCAAGGGCCCTCGTACCTGCGAATACTACTATGTCATCTCAGACTCCAAGAATAACAGCGCGGTGGGCATCGCCGCGACACCGGACAAGTTCCAGGTGATCAAGCCCGGCGAAAGCCATGAGCTGCTGCCGAATCCCTCCAAGGACACGGTGCTGATGTCCGCAGGTGACCGCTACGAAGAACTGGCCCGCCGCGTTAAGGCCAACTACGGCAAATTCGATGCAGCCGGCGCGCGCGACCTCATGACGCGGCCCGTGTGCATGACCTCCAATCTGCACTCGGCGCTCTTTGAGCCTGAGACGCTGGATTTCTGGGTGGCCAACGCGGACTCGAAGAGCCCGGCGGCCCACTGTCGCTATACCCATTACAACCTGGCCGAGCTGCTCAAGCCCGAGAAGGCGCAGTAATTGGTTCCAGTGCGCGAACGCGCAAACACTGAGCCAACCCAAAGCCAGGGAATCAGGGCGAATCCTGCAGGATATGCGGGATTCGCCTTTGTGTTGTACCCGCTGAGAATTGCCTGTCCAAGGGGTGTGGGGTAATGGCATCATGAACTGCAACGTGCAAAAAGTTTCTCGCTACGCTTGGGCTGTTGTGGCGTTGCTTTGGCCGGTCGTGGTGCTGAACTACCTCGACCGCCAGATGCTCTCCACCATGCGCCTGTCTATCATGAAGGACGTCGTGGAGCTGCAAAGCGCCGAGAAGTTCGGCTGGCTCATGGCGGCGTTCCTATGGATTTACGCCATCAGCAGCCCCATGGGCGGGGTCATCGGCGACCGCCTGAGCCGCAAATGGCTGATCATCGCCAGTCTGGGGGTGTGGTCGTTGGTCACGCTGCTAATGGGGTTTGCGGCGACTTACCACCAACTCTTCGCCCTGCGCGCCGTCATGGGCCTGAGCGAGGCGCTTTACATGCCGGCAGGCCTGGCGCTGATCGCCGATTATCATCGAGGCCCAACGCGGTCGCTGGCTGTGGGGGCCCACTTGAGCGGCGTTTACATAGGGCAGGCGCTCGGCGGCATCGGCGGGTGGGTGGCGCAAGAGGTTTCCTGGCGCGCGGCCTTCGCGGGTTGCGGTGCCATCGGCGTCGCCTACGCTTTGGTGCTGATGATCTTCCTGCGCGACACGGACCGCGGCACTCCCGAGCAAAGGGCTTCGGCCTCGGCCTCGGGCGCGGCCTCTGGGGTGTACTGGCCGGGTTTCGTGATTCTGATCCTTTGTTTCTCCCTGCCGAGCCTGTCAGGCTGGGCGGTAAAGAACTGGCTGCCCACGCTGTTGCAGGATCGCTTCGGGCTGACGCAGGCGCCCTCCGGGCTTTGGGCCACCATCACTCATGCCGGTTCGGCGTTCTGCGGTGTGATATTCGGCGGATGGCTGGCGGATCGTTGGGCCCAGCGCAACGTCCGGGGGCGCACCTACCTCAGCGCGATTGGCCTCGCGCTGCTCGTGCCCGGGATTCTGATCGTCGGCTTGGCGCCGGGATTCGCGCTGACCATCTGCGGCTCGCTGATATTTGGCTTTGGCTTCGGCATGTTTGACGCGAACAACATGCCCATTCTTTGCCAGATTGCCCCGCCCCGTTTTCGCGCCACTGGTTACGGCCTGTTGAACTTCTTCGGCATTGCCTCCGGTGCGTTCCTGACGCCGCTGCTGGGCAAACTCAAGGACAGCGGCACGCCGCTGACGGCCAGTTTCGCCTATTGCGCTGTGCCCGCGCTGCTGGCCGCAGTGCTGATGTTCATCCTCCGTCCGAAGGAGCGCGATTGCGGCGCTCCTGTTTCAACCTAATCTGTCAGTATGTCTAGAAACCCTCACTTGTTGGTCTTACTGGCCTGCCTTGGCTGGGCCATCCCGAGCCGCGCGCTCGATTTGAGCAACGCCGTCGTCGTCTGCGCCCCGGACGCGTCTCCCAGGCAGAAGCAGGCGGTAAAGATGCTCGTCGAGGAAGCCGAGAAACGCACCCGGATCCACTGGCCGCAATTGACCGCGTGGCCGACCACGAATGTTCCCGTAATCGCCGTGGGCCTGAAGTCTGCATTGCGTGAGCTCGCCGGACCACGCGCGGAAGGATTGCAGTCAGCGCCGGCAGCGAGCGCTGCGGAGGGCTACCGGCTGTGCGTCCGGAAAGCCGAGAAGAATTCAGCCGTCGTGGTTCTCGGCAACGATGAGCGCGGCGTCCTGTTCGGCATCGGCAATTTGCTCCGCGAGCTAAACATGGAGCCAGGCAGCGTGAGTGTGCGAGACGACCTGGACCTGTCCACCGCTCCCAAATATCCGTTGCGCGGCCATCAGTTGGGGTATCGCCCCAAGTGCAACTCCTACGATGCGTGGGATCTGCCAACCTGGGAGCAATACTTCCGTGACCTGGCGGTTTTCGGCTGCAATGCCATCGAGCTGATCCCCCCCCGCTCGGATGACGACGCCGACAGCCCGCATTTCCCCCTGCCGCCGATGGAAATGATGCAGGGCATGTCCCGTGTCGCTGATTCCTATGGGTTGGATGTATGGATCTGGTATCCGGCGATGGACAAGGATTATGCCGACCCGAAGACTGTCGAGTTCGCCCTGAAGGAATGGGGCGATGTCTTCGCGAAGTTGAGCCGCATTGACAAGGTGTTCGTGCCCGGCGGCGATCCCGGCCACACCAAGCCAAACGTGCTGATGGCACTATTGGAAAAGCAGACGCAGAACCTCCACCGCTACCATCCCAACGCGCAGATGTGGGTCTCGCCCCAGAGCTTCAACCAGGCCTGGCTGGACGAATTCATTGACATCCTCAAACGCGAGCAGCCGACCTGGCTGAGCGGCGTCGTGTTCGGCCCCCAGGTTCGAGTCAACCTGGACAAGCTGCGCGAACTGGTCCCCGCCAAGTACCCGATCCGCAACTACCCGGATATCACGCACTCCCGGCAATGCGAATACCCGGTGGCCGATTGGGACGTGGCCTACGCGCTGACTGAAGCGCGGGAGTGCATCAATCCGCGACCTGAAGCCGAGGCGATCATCTTCCTCAAGACCCAGCCCTACACCATTGGCTTCCTGACCTACTCCGAGGGCTGCAACGATGATGTCAACAAATGCATCTGGAGCGGGCTGGGTTGGGACCCCGAAGCGCGCGTCGTGGACATCCTGCGGCAGTTCAGCCGCTATTTCATCGGGGAACGCTATGCCGATGACTTTGCCCAGGGGCTGTTGGCACTGGAGCGAAACTGGCAGGGGCCGCTGCGGTCGAACGAGGGCGTGGATATTACGCTGCGTCAATTCCAGGCCATGGAAAAGACGGCGTCGCCGGCGGTGCTAAAGAACTGGCGCTTCCAGCAGGCGCTCTTTCGAGCCTATTACGACGCCTACGTCCGCCACCGCTTGATCCACGAAACCGACTTGGAGAAGCAGGCATTGGCAGCTCTACAGCGAGCGCCGGATGTCGGGGTTTCCCGTGCGATGTCGGACGCCACGCAGATCCTGGATCGCGCACTGGCAGAACGCCCGAACCCCGAATGGCGCACGCGAATCTTCCAACTGGCCGAGGCGCTCTTCCAAAGCATCAGTATGCAACTGAGCGTCGAACGCTACCAGGCCATCGCGGTGGACCGGGGTGCCAGCCTCGACACGCTGGATTTCCCGCTCAACAATCGGCGCTGGCTCCTGGAACAGTTCGCTCGGATTCGCAAGCTTCCCCCAGCCCCGGAAGGGCTCAAGGCCGTGGAGGAAATCCTGCAATGGACCAATCCGGGGCCCGGCGGATTCTATGATGACCTGGGCAACAACGCCTGCCAGCCGCATCTGGAGCGCGGCGGCGGGTTCAGCGAAGATCCGGGCGCCTTCCGGTTCCCGCGGGTGGACTTCGAGGAAGACCTGGTGGTGGATGAACCCGAAGAAGATCCCGGGGTGGCGCGCCGTGTGTCCTGGATGGATCATGTGGAGGTTCTGTATGATGCCCCGCTGGAGATGGCTTATGACGATCTCGACCCCAAGGCGCACTACAAAATCCGCGTGCTCTACGCCGGTGACGGCCCAAAACGCAAGGTCCGGCTGGTCGCTAACGACACCATTGAAGTGCATCCGTATCTGATCAAGCCGTGGCCGTTCAAGGTGCTGGAATTCCCGCTCGCGCCGGCCGCGACACAACCAGGCAAGCTCAAGCTGAGCTGGTTTGGCGAGCCTGGCCTGGCCGGCAACGGCCGCTCGTGCCAGGTCTCCGAGGTTTGGCTGATGAAGGATACGCCGCAGCCGGTCAAATGAACGAGAAGCTAATGCTTAGTTACTTTGATAAGCGATACATGGGCTGCGCCGCGTGGGGGCACGCGGCCTACAGGAGGCTTGTAGGCCGCATGCCCTCACGCGGCGCTATCGCTGCAACCAAGCA
>CAIWJG010000782.1 GCA_903912925.1 uncultured Verrucomicrobia subdivision 3 bacterium
GGACACAGATTCCAAGGGCCGGACCCCGGGCTAGCTTGACCTTGGGTTAGGACACTGCTCGGCACACGGATTCGCGCCACGGAAAAGCACAGTCTTGAGAAGTCCATATCTGTGTTCATCTGTGTCCATCTGTGGTTGAATTGAATTGTTACCGCGGGTTTGTGAGGAGCGTTTCGTAAACTGCCTTCACCTGTTTGGCCGCTGCCAGCCAGGAGAGCGGCTTGGGCGGGGCGGGCAACTGCGGCGCGGCATCGTAGAACTGGCGAAGAACCCGGGCCGCGACTTGGGTCGAGCCGGTGATCGGGCAATAGGAGGCATGTTCCCGGAATACTGTTCTGGCCCACGGCAGGTCCGCCAGGAGCAAAGGACATTCACAGGCAGCCGCCTCCAGCGCTGAGAGGCTCAAGCTTTCGGAGGAGCTGAGCAAAACAAAACCCCGGCTTTCGCGATAGACTTGAGCCAGCCTGGGCCGATCCGCAATCGGCCCTTCAAAGCGCAGAATCTGGGGATGCGTTTTGACCAGCTCGACAAACTGCTGCGCATAGGGGTCTGAATCAAAATGTGACTTGCCGATAATCCACAGCGGTGTCTGCGCCCGGACCGCCGCCTCGGCCAGTTCCAGGACGCGTTTGCGTTCGGTGATGGTGGCGGTGCAGACCAACCACTGACCGCGGGTCGCCGGTTTGCTATCGAGAAAGGCCCCTTCAACGCCATTCGGGATCACGTGGATCTTTTCCTTGGGCGCGTCGAAGAGGTAGTTTAACAGGTGCGCTTCCCAGGAGGTCAGGGCCACGAGGGCATCCGCCAACTGATGGGATTCCCAGCGAAAGGCCGTCGTGAACCGGCCCGCACTTAGGGACCGCAGCAGCCGAATGCTTTGACGCTGCCACCACAGGTGCCCCTTGGTGCGGGAGCCTGGCCCTGTGAGCAATTCGCCCAGGACGACCTTGATGCCCTTGGCCTGAGCCAGGCGGAGCAGGTGGGGAGGCAGGCGACCGAAGTAATGAAGAATGTCCGCGCGCTGGGTCTCGTCCCACCAGCGAAGATAATCCACCTGGCAACCCAGGGCTTCGAGCGCGGCTTTGGTCTGCCGGATCTGGATGAGCATCCCGCCATGTGCCAACAGGGCTGGTTCCGGGTGATCAAATAGGATGATCATGTGTTGGTCGCAGGAATCGGATTATTGACGCTGCCACTATCATGCCGCGTGGCGGACGGGGGTCAAGCCGTCAGTGGCTGTAAGTGCGAGGCAAATGGATCAATTGAGCTCTCAGATAATTGGTTAGCGCTGGCTGTCGGCCGTTCTACGACACTGCCCCCAGATGCTGCCCAGCCTTCGCAGCCCCTTAACTTGGCTGGGGGTGGGCCAACAGAGCAATCGTCCTAGCAAGAGAAGGCTTAGCGCTGCCCGCTAACCCGGCACGGTTGTTTGCAGGTTCTGGCGTGCCGAGCCACGGAACAGGAAACGGAAGAGGGTCGTTCCCACGCAGCGGGCTGCATACGGCGGCCAGTACCAATAATTGAAGAGGCTGCCGGCTAATAGAGGCCCGAGGACCAGCGCCCCAAGGCCGAGCGAAGTGAAGTGAATAAGCGTCAGCGAAAGCAGCAAGCTCAGCACATTGGTCGCGACCGTCGGCCACAAATAGGGCAGGCGGTTTTGCGTGAAGATCAATGTCCCCCAGAAGGTGAA
>CAIWJG010000783.1 GCA_903912925.1 uncultured Verrucomicrobia subdivision 3 bacterium
AGCCTCAGCTATGTGAGCCTCACCGCCGATGCGACTAATGAAAACTTCACCGCGAGCCTGGCGGAACCTCTTGTCCTCACCACCACGCGGTCGGCCAACTCGCTGCAATTCCGCTGGCCATCGGCCTTGGGCCTGGAATACCAGCTCCAATCGGCCACCAACCTGCCGGTCACAACCTGGCTGGACGAAGGCGCGCCCTTCCCCGGCACCGGCGGCGTGATGTCCACGAACCTGTCCCTCGGCCCGGAGCCAAAGCGGTTCTTCCGGCTGCAAATTGAGAACTGATTTATGAGAAAACTAAAGGCACTGCTCCCCCTCCTCGCGTTGACGCTGTCCCTGACCGGCGCAAACGCCATCACCTTCACCACCAGCTTCCATATTCCGGCTGGCAATACCACCTGGGACGGCGATGACATTGTCGTGCAGGGTTGCACCCTGACCGTGGATGGCCCGCACAGCTTCCGCAGCCTGACCCTGAACGGCGCCGTCCTCAACCATTCGCCGGCGCCCAATGGCGAAACGAACAACCGCATCCAGATCGCCGTGACGGGTAATGTTCTGGTTGACGCGGTCAGCCGGGTGGAGGTCTCGGGCCGGGGCTATCTCGCCGCCGGCACGCCCGGCGCCGCGCCGCCGACCGCTGACGACGGTGGTGGCGGGGGGCACGGTGGGGATGGGGGTTACGCCTATTGGGGGCTTTCCGAACCCGGCGGCGTGGGCGGCTTTGGGTCGGTGACCGAGCCCATCAGCTTTGGTGGCAGCGCAGCGGGCACGGCAGATCAAGGTTATGTTCGGTGTCCCGGCGGCGGAGCGGTCCAGTTCGCGGTCGGGGGCACTTTGACCCTTAACGGCCAGGTGCTGGCCAATGGAGCTTCGTCCTGGCTCAACGATCAGGGCGGCGGTGCCGGAGGCAGTGTCTGGATCACGGCCGGAACCCTGGCCGGCAATGGCCCGATTTCGGCGAACGGTGGCAATGGCGAATCCTCGCACGGCGGCGGTGGCGGCGGCGGGCGCATCGCGCTGTATTACGGTACAAGTGCTTTCTCCGGCTCCCTCGCGGCCCGGGGCGGTTCCGGCACCCAATGGGGCGGCGCCGGCACGATCTACCTCAAGGCAACGGGCGAACCGGCCGGCACCGTGAGGCTGGACAACGGCGGCGTATGGGGCGCGCTGACTTCATTTACGCTGCCGGTCACGGCGGGCCTGAGTATTTCCAACATGGCGCAAGTCTTCGCCACCGCGCCGCTCTCGCTCACGTCCTTGCACGTGGGCGCGAATGGCACGCTCTTCCATTTCCCGACCCAATCGCTCAGTCTCACCATTTCAGGCAAAGCGCAAATTGACCTTGGCGCTACAGTCAATGGCAACGGTTGCGGTTATCCGGTCGGCACCAATGCCGGCCCCGGCGCTGCGCCCTTTGGGCCGGACGACGGTGGCGGCGGCGGTTACGCTGGCGATGGGGGCTATGCCTGGCTGGGCTCGGCCGAACCCGGCGGCGCAGGCGGCTACGGCTCGATCCTCACGCCCACCGACTTCGGCAGCGCCGGGGCCGGCAGCACCAATAACGGGCTAAACCGTACTGCCGGGGGCGGCGCCATCCGCATGATCGTGGCCGGCACCCTCCTGGTGAACGGCCAACTCTCCGCCAACGGGCAGGCCGCCTACCAGAATGACCAAGGCGGCGGCGCCGGGGGCAGCCTTTGGCTGAACGTGGGGGAACTCGCTGGCACCGGCACGATTTCCGCCAATGGGGGAAACGGCGAATCTAGCCACGGCGGCGGCGGCGGCGGGGGCAGGGTCGCGATCTATTTCGCCTCCAACAACTTCGGCGGCGCCCTTACGGCCTACGGCAACTCGGGTACGCAGTGGGGTGGCGCCGGAACCCTTTACCTCAAGGCCGCCAGCCAGCCTGCCGGCAACTTGATTGTCCGCAACAATACCCCGGGTGGCGCACTCACGCCACTCACGTCCCCCGAGGCTTTTCATGTGCTCCTGGATAGCGGCGCGCAGGCATGGGCGCCGGCCTCATTCAGCGTGGCGAGCCTCAGCGTCAACGAGGGAGGTCATCTTTATGCTCCGCCTGATTCGGGCACCTTGACCGTCGCAGTCCAGAACGATCTCCTCATTGCGGCTGGCGGCGAGATCACCGCGAGCGGCCGGGGCTATCCGGTGGGCGCTAATCGCGGCCCCAGCCCTGGCTCCGACGGCGGGTCTTGCGCGGGCGGCGGGGCGTATGGCGGGGGCGGGGGTGTGGGCTACTGCGGCGCAGCCGGCGGAACGGGTGGCTACGGCTCCCTGTTGCAGCCAACGGACTACGGCAGCGCGGGCGGAACCAGCAGCAGCGGCGCGGGCGGCGCGGGCGGCGGCGCGGTCAGGCTGACGGTCGGGGGCACGCTCACCGTGAACGGCACGCTTACCGCCGATGGCAGCGGGGGGGGTAACAACAACACCGGCGGCGGCGCGGGCGGCAGCCTCTGGCTCAACGCCGGCACTCTGGCCGGCACCAATATCATCTCCGCCAACGGCGGCAGGGGCGAAGCCGGCACCGACGGTGGCGGCGGCGGCGGCGGACGCATCGCCATTTACTACACGCAGGACAACTTCACCGGCGCGCTCACCGCGTTCGGCGGCGTGGGGGCGCAATGGGGCGGTGCCGGCACGATCTACCGCAAGGCGGCCAGCCAGGCGGTCGGCGACCTGATGGTCCGCAATAACGGCGTGGACGGCGCGCTCACACCGCTGACGTCGCCCGAGATGTTCCGGGCGCTACTGGCCAGTGGCGCGCGGGTGTGGGCGCCGGCCTCATTCAGCGTGGCGAGCCTGAACGTGAACGAGGGGGGACATCTTTATGCTCCGCCTGGTTCGGGCACCTTGACCGCCGCGGTCCAGAACGACCTCCTCATTGCGGCTGGCGGCGAGATCACCGCGAGCGGCCGGGGCTATCCGGTGGGCGCTGATCGCGGGCCCAGCCCTGGCTCCGACGGCGGGTCTTGCGCGGGCGGCGGGGCGTATGGCGGGGGCGGGGGGGTGGGCTACTGCGGCGCAGCCGGCGGAACGGGTGGCTACGGCTCCCTGTTGCAGCCAATGGACTACGGCAGCGCGGGCGGCACCAGCAGCAGCGGACCGGGCGGCGCGGGCGGAGGCGCGGTCAGGCTGACGGTCGGGGGCACGCTGACCGTGAACGGCACGCTTACCGCCGATGGCAGCGGGGGGGTTAACAACAACACCGGCGGCGGCGCGGGCGGCAGCCTCTGGCTCAACGTCGGCACTCTGGCCGGCACCAATGTCCTCT
The DNA here is from genome assembly GCA_903912925.1 of uncultured Verrucomicrobia subdivision 3 bacterium. Lineage (GTDB taxonomy): Bacteria > Verrucomicrobiota > Verrucomicrobiia > Limisphaerales > UBA8199 > PALSA-1440. The sequence goes on from CAIWJG010000783.1 coordinate 3,293, forward strand.
CCGCCAACGGCGGCAGGGGCGAAGCCGGCACCGACGGCGGCGGCGGCGGCGGCGGACGCATCGCCATTTACTACACGCAGGACAGCTTCACCGGCGGGCTTACCGCGTTCGGCGGCGCGGGCGCACAGTGGGGCGGTGCCGGTACGGTCTGCCGCAAGCCGAACGCCCAGGCTTATGGCCTCCTGCGGTGCGACAACCTGGGCCAAGCCGGGGCCCTGACGCCCCTGCTTCTGCCGCAAGTTCTCGGCTTCGTCATTGCGGGCAACGCCATCGTGTATCCGCAGCTTGGCCAGCCTCTTACCTTCAGCAGCCTCGATGTGGGCAGCGCCGGGCAACTCACGCACCTCAACGGGCAAAAACTCACGGTGAACGTGCTGCAAGATGCGGTGGTGCAGACCAACGGCCTCATCGTCGCCAATAGCGTGGGCTATCCCGTCGGCAGCGATCCGGGCCCCGGCGCGGGAACCTTTGGCGGTGATACCGGCAGTGGCGCCGGCTACGGCGGCCAGGGCGGCCACGGTTGGGAAGGCCAGCCCGGCGGCAGCCCCTACGGCAGCGCGACCGCCCCAGCGGATTGGGGCAGCGCCGGTGGTTCGGGCGAGAGCGGCCGCCGCACCGCGGGCGGCGGGGCCATCCACCTTAATGTGGCTGGAACGCTGACGCTGGATGGCCTCATCAGCGTCAACGGCCAGGGGGCTTTCGACAATGACCAGGGCGGCGCTTCCGGCGGCAGCGTCTGGTTGAACGCCGGCACTCTGGCGGGCGTCGGTTTCATCACCGCCAACGGCGGCAATGGCGAATCCACGGACGGAGGTGGTGGCGGCGGCGGACGCGTGGCCATCTACCACCAAAGCCTGAGCTTCAATCCGGCGCGGGTCACGGCCAACGGCGCCTCCGGACACGAGTGGGGAGCCAACGGCACGGTGTTCTTCGGCAACTACCTCACCAATCTGCCGCCCGCGGTGCTGGCCATGTCGCCCGCCGCTACGGTTGCCACTTGGGTGGAGGCCGTGGAGTTGACCTTCAATGTGGCCGTGGACGCCGCCACGTTCACCCCGGCGGATGTGGTACTGACCACGCCATCCGGCGTGGTGCCGACGGCGCAAATCACCGTCACCGAACTAACGTCGCAGTCCTTCCGCGTCAGCTTCCCGGCGCAAGCAAATGACGGGCTGTACACGGTGCGAGTCGGCCCCGCCATCGCGAATCCTTTTGGCACACCAATGACGAACGCCTATACGGGCAACTTTACCATCAACTTCCCACGCACGCTCAGCTACACGAAGGGCCCCGGAGGGCTCACCGTGAGCTGGCCGACCGCCACCGGCCTGTTCTACCGCCTGCAAAGCTCGCCCAACCTCTCGCTGTGGGCGGAGGCCAGTGGCTGGGTCGCGGGCACCGGCACACCCCTGCAGATGACGTTCGCAACCACGAACGCACCCGCCGGCTTCTTCCGGCTGCAAATTAGCGACTGAGCTTGAACCTGGTAGCGGTTCGGGTGTGGGCTTGCCGCAAGCTCGCCTCGGCCGCCACCGGCCTCGTGCTTGTGGGAGACGGTTGCGGGATGCCGCCGCCATCATTAAACAGGAATTCCGAGCCTGAAACGAAACGAGACGAGATTGGATTCGATGCGGAAGGACTGGTGGGAAGCGTTGAAGCCTTCGCCGCGCAGGTGCAAGGCCAACAGAAGCTAACGCTGCGCACCAACCAGCTCTCGCTGCCCGCGCCGATCAAGCCCATCGGTCCGGAGGACATCACAGCGCTGCGCCAGAAGCTCAACGTCAGCCAAGCGGTCTTAGCCGGTCTGCTCAATGTGCCCAAGGTGACGGCCATCAGTTGGGATAGTGCGCAACGTTCTGCATTAAAGCTCACAATTTCCTTGCCTCAGAGGCTGGAAACATACGATTTGTTATCCGTTCTGGCTTCACCACATGCACACATTACGCTTTAGCCTGGGATCCGCCTTTACTGGCATCGCGGTTCTGAGCTCGATCCTGTTCGGCGTGATCACGCATATCAGCGTCCAGTCGTTTGTGCGCCAGGGAGTGCGTGAGCGATTGGCGGACGCGGTCGGGCTGGCCGCCCTCCAGATTGATGGCAACCTGCACGCGCAGTTGAGAAACCCCGCCGATGAAGCCACGCCGGCCTTCCAGAACCTCCGCCAACGGCTGAAAGCGTTCCGCAACGCGGCGCTGGACATCCGTTTCGCCTACACGTTGCGCGCCACCGAATCGGGCAAGATCGTTTTCGTGCTGGATGCCGAGGAAGATCCCAGCCTGGTCAGCCACCTGGGTGAGGTGTATGACACCGTAACGCCCATGATGCGCCAGGCGTTTCTCCGCCCCTACGGCGTCCGGGTCGAGCAGCAGTTTCACACCGATCAATGGGGAACCTTCCTGTCCGGATATGCCCCGATCTTCAAGGAGAACGGGGAGCTCGAAGCCCTGCTAGGCATGGATATCACGGCCCAGAAGATCATCGAATATCAGCGGCATTACTTTCGCCTAACCCTCCTGATTAGCCTGGGCGTCTGCGCGCTGGCGGTGACGTTGGGGGTGACCTTCTCCCGCAGGCTAAGCCAACCGCTCATGGCGCTCGAAGCCGACATGTCCCAAATCCAAGTCTTTGATTTGGATGGCCGCTCCGAGATCCGTTCCCGCATCCTCGAAGTGGTTCGCATGAAGACCGCTTTGGAGAACATGAAGAGCGGGCTGCGGTCGTTCCGGAAGTATGTTCCGGCCGATCTGGTCGCGGAACTCATCAAGCTGCGCAAGGAGGCGGTGCTGGGGGTTCAAAAGCGGGAGCTGACCCTCTTCTTCTCCGACATCGCGAATTTTACTTCCATTGCTGAACGCATTTCGCCTGAGCAGCTCGCGGACAATCTGGGCGTCTATTTCGAGGCGATAACGACCATCCTGCTCCAGAATCAGGGCACCGTGGACAAATTTATTGGCGATGCTGTCATGGCCTTCTGGGGCGCGCCGCATCCGGTCGCGAACCACGCCGCGCTGGCTTGCCGCGCGGCCCTGCAATGCCGGCAACGCGTCAACACCCTCTCCGCAGATTTCGTCCAGGCCAACCTCCCACCGTTCGCCACGCGCATGGGCATTCACACCGGCGAGGCGATTGTCGGCAATATCGGGTACAAGGACCGCCTGAGCTACACGGCCATCGGCGATACCGTCAATTTGGCGAGTCGGTTGGAAAGCCTCAACCGCCACTACGGCACCGATATCCTTATCAGCGAGGCCACCTATAACCTCGTCCGCCATGACTATCTGGCCCGGCCAGTGGACTTCGTGGCGGTCAGCGGAAGAAGCTCGGGCGTGAAGATCTACCAATTGCTCGCCGCCCGGAGCGAGGCCACCGAGGATGAATTTGCCTATGCCTCGCTCTGCGAGGAGGGGATAAAACTCTACTGGCAAAGAGAGTGGGCCAGTGCGCGGGAGCGTTTTCGGGCGGTGCTGACCGCGAGACCGGATGACCGCCCAGCCCAAATAATGGCGGAGCGGTGTGCCTCCTACGAGAAGCACCCGCCGGCCGATGACTGGCAGGGCATCATTACCATGGCCACCAAGTAACTCGGTCTTTAGGACAGGAACAAGTCGGCAGACACGCTAAAGCGCCGCGACAGGGTCCGCACATGATTGAGCGTGAGCCTGCGTTCGCCGCGCAGAATCATCGCCCCAAGGTTGCGGCTACCGCCCAAAAGGCGCGAGAGGTCTGCCGCCGCAAGGCCCTGTTTCTTCATAGCAAGAGTGAGAGGACGGCCACGCTTTCGACCATGCCGAGACGGGTGGCGCCGGCTTCAATCAGTGCCAAGGCGCCTTGCAGGTCGCTCAAACCCGCGGCCTTGACACCGAATTTCGCGCCTACCGCCGCCCGCAAGCTCCTGACGTCGTCGATGGTGGCAGGGGTCCGCAGCCCGGTGCCGGTGCAGACGCAATGCGCGCCCGAATCGAGAACGAGTTGGCAGGCGAGGTCCCTTTGTTCAGGGGTCAACAGGCCGGTTTCCAGGATGACTTTGACAGGGCGCTCGTCGGCGGCTTCGGCGATGTCGCGCAATTCGCGTAGCACGTAGAGGTGGTCGCCGTCTTTCAGGCGGCCAATGTTCAGCACCGTTTCAATCTCCTGCGCGCCGTGGTCAATGGCCACCTCAGTTTCGTAACGCTTGGCGTCGGCGTCTGAGGCCCCGAGCGGGAAACCGACCAGGCCGGTGACTCTGACCGCGCTATCCTCCAACAGCGTGCGGGCAAGCTCAACGCGCGAGCCGCTGACGCAGACGCTATGGAAACCGTGAGCGAGCGCCGCCGCGCAGACCTTTTCAAGGTCTTGCCGCGTCGCTTCGGGCCGGACCAGCGCATGATCCAACCGGCGTATTATCTCCATATCGGAAAGTGTCGGCATAAACGTGGATTGATGGATTATTGGATTGGTGGATTGGTGGATTGCTGAGACTGGGGCAGTTTGTCCTGCCATGTGTGATCAAATCCAACAATCCATCACTCCACCAGGCTTGGCCGCGCCTGCGCCCGGTTCACCATCGCGAGCATCGTGACTGAGGACGCGGCTTGCCGCTCCGCTTCCTCAATCCGGTGGAACTCGCCGTAAACCTCGGCGCGGGCCGGCTCGTCCCGCGTGGCCAATTCCTGCCCCTGGCTGGCGCGCAACGCGAGCAGAATATCATGGCAGGTGATGGTCTCCAGCGGTCGGGCCGGCAGATAGGCCGGCTCGGCGCCCGCAGCCTCCGCCACCAGGCGGGCCGCGGACAGCGTTTGCATAAGCTGCTGCACGAGGCGGGTCGGCACAGCTAAGGCGGCGGAGATCTCCACGGCGCTCGGCGGTGGTTCACCCAGCACAAAGCGCTGACCAACGCAGGTCATCAGCCGTAAGGCGACGAATTCGCGTCCGCGCTGGTTGATGTTCTCGACCTGCTTTTCTTCGAAATAGGTGGCCCGGTTCTGATACGCATAGGCCACCTGCGCGCCGAACAACAGGATCAGCCAGGAGAAGTACAGCCCGATCATAAACACCGGCACCAGGCCGAGGCTGCCGTAAATCTTGCTGTTGGACACCACGCGCGACACGTAAAGGACGCTGACGACGTTGTTCAAGTGAAAGAGGAGGCCACCAGCCAGGCCGCCGGCCAGCGCCGCCTGCCAATGGACTTTGGTGTTCGGTATGAGGGCGTAGAACAGCGCGAAGGTGAGGCACAGCACGACCACCGGGAGGAACTGGAAGATCATATGGCCCACGAAGGGCATGGTCGTTAGCAGCTTCTTCGTGCCCTCCATATGAGGTCCTGACGCCAGCCCCAGCGCCACGACCAACAACATCGGCGCCAGGCTGATGACGCCCCAATACAGCACGATCCGCATGAACCAGCTTCGCCCGCGCGCCACGCCCCAGATGTCATTGAAGGTGTCTTCGATCCGGCTCAGCATCGAGATCGCCGCGAAGACCAGCAGGATGCTACCGGTCACCCCCAGGGCACCGCTCCGGGTGTTCTGAATGAACTCATGGATATAACGAGCGATCGCGCGGCGAGATTTGACCGCCTCCTCGGCCTGGGCAATTGCGGGCTGGGACGGTTGTTTGTTCGTCTCCCCGAGGCTGGCTATAACCGGCGGGGGGTTGGTTGGCGGGGGGGTTGCGGTGGCGGGGACGGCAAGGGGGGCGGCCGGGGCGGACGCGTTGGTTGTTTCCGGCTCTGGGTCGCCCATTTCCATCCCTGTGTCGTCCATTGCGTCCGCGCTGTTTGTGTTGATTGATGGTGGCGTGGTCACGTTCGCCACGAGTTTCACGATGAACTGGTCGATTTGGTCCTCCCCCTCTTGTTTGAGGATGGCGCTGGAGATGCTGATGGCCACGGCCAGCATGGGAATGAGCGCCAGCACCGTCGCGTAGGCCAAAGCCGAGGCGCGCACCGGACAGCGGTTGCGGTCAAAACTCCTCCACACCAGCACCCAGAAATGAGCGAACTTCTGCCAGTTCGAAAACTCGGCCAGCGACCCTAGCGTCCGCTCGTCCAGCAGCGCCAGCGCATCCTCACGAAGCTTTTGAAATCTGGAGACCTTTTTAGCCATGCTCAGCCGCCCCCACGCTAACAGAGCAAGGAGCCAAGTCAATTGCTGGAACTTTATCGTTGACAGTTAGCCCCTAAACCCGAGTATTTGCCTCCTAATGCTTGCCGTCTGTTCGGAGTCAGGCAGTGTAATCGAATCCGTAAATGAACTATGAATAATCAACTATCACAACCAGCCAGTCAGCTTCCCGGATACATCACCAGCGCGACCCCCAACCCCACGGCCAATCGCGCTCCCTGGTACAAAAGCACCGCTCCAACCTACGCGGGCATCTTCTTGTGGTTTGCCTTTTGGGACCCCATCTCCAAGAACGGGCTCGCCCCCGGCACTTTAGGCGCGACCCTGGTGGGCGTCGTCCTCGGTGCGCTGATTTGCCACTTCCTGTTCTACCTGGTTCCGGGTCGTCTCGGACAGCAGACGGGGTTGCCGCTCTATATCGTGGGCTCGTCCACCTTCGGTGCTATGGGCAGCCTCTTTATGCCGGGCCTGCTCATGGGCCTCCTTCAGTTTGGCTGGCTGGGCGTCAACACGTTCTTCTCAGCGAAAGCCCTGGCGGCTGGCTTCAACATGCCGAGTCTTTTTATCCCCATCTGCATCCTCTTTGCCTTCGGAGCCGCGTTTGTCGGGCTTAAGGGCATTCAGTATGTGGGAAAGGTCTCCACTTACCTGCCGATCATTCCGCTGGTGGTGCTCATCATGGGGCTGGTTATGTTCGCCGGGTCCGCCGGTGACTACAAAGCGGTGCCGGCCGAGGCAGCCGCCGCATCCGGTGGTGGTTTCAGCGCCATGCTGCTGATGATCAGTGCGATCGTCGGCTTTTTCGCCACCGCAGGAGCTGCGGGGGTGGATATTTGCATGAGCAACCGGAACAAGAGTGACGTCAGCATGGGCGGCATCGTCGGCGTCATCATTGCTATCATCTTTACGGCCGGCATCTCGGTCATCGTGATGGCCGGTGCCCATGCGACGGGAGTGGTTGGTCCGACTGACGTCCAGATGACCGCCGCGCTCGCAAAGAAGCTTTCCCCGGGGCTGTTCGCCGTGGTGATGATCGGCTTGACCCTGGCAGCCTTCCCGGGCGCCTGCTTCTCCTCATTTATTGCCGCGAACTGTTTCAAAACGACCATGCCGAAGATCAACCCGTTCATCTCCGTCGGACTCGGCGCGGTGGTCAGTATCATCCTGGCCGTGACGGGTGTCGCGGGCAACCTGATGGGGGTATTCGGCCTGATCGGCGCTTCCTTTGGTCCGATCTGTGGTGCCATTATGGTGGACTATTTGCTCTCAGGTGGCAAATGGACCGGGCCCCGCGCAGGGTTCAACCCCGCCGGCTGGATCGCGTGGGCAGCAGGCTTCGTGGTCGGCATCCTGCCGAACCTGGGCGTGAATGTTCCGGTAGCTCCCGTGCTTGCTTTCATCATCGGGGCAATCGTGTATTTCCTCTGCTCCAAGATGGGGATGCGCTCAGCCGTCGTCCCGCTTCCCGCCGCGCTGGCCGCAGCCACGAAGTAACCCGCCCGGATTAGTTTTCTCTCAACCCGCCTTGACCCGCCAGGGGCAAGGCGGGTTTTTCTTTGCCCCTCCGGGACGAGGACAGGACCGCGGCTGACCGATTGGCCATCACCGCTCAAACCCCAGTGGCAGGGGCGCAGCGCGGCCAAGCCGCAACCAAAAAGTTAAATGGGTTAAATGAGTTGCAAAGGTTACATGGGGCCAAGAGAATTTGCGCGGACTGCGCAAATCCTCACAGATAGCAGTACAGAGGCGCTACAGTTTCTTACCGGCTCCGTCCACTCGTTGAGTCGAGGCGTCAGACGGTGAACTGCCCGGGTTGACGAGGTCCTGCAACGGCACATTCGTGATCTGGATAGGCGCGACTGATGGCCCAGCCGGAGCCGTGGTCGCCTGGGCGGAGGCTGGCGGCTCAGCAACACGGGGCGGCAAGGTAGCGGTGACCAGGAAACACACCAGGAATCCGGCAACGAACCCGGCAATACTCCCGCCAATGACCCCACCCACCGCCCATCTGATTTCGCGCCGTCGGGCGCGCTTTGGACGTTCTTTGCTATCCATACCGCGTTTGCATTCGATGATTATTCAACCGACCACGTGCCAGTATATGAACGCTCCACGTCCGATGGTCAAGACTCCAATGCGGCTTGAAAAAAGAGCTGTAAGCTGATTGAGTTCTACTGCGCGGTTGCAAAACCCGGTCCCTTAGGGTTACCTGAGGACCATGAGCGTCGAAACAGTCATGATTACCGGAGCATCGTCGGGCATCGGCCTGGAGCTGGCGCGGTGTTTCGCCGCGGACGGCTCCCGGCTCGTGCTCGTCGCCCGCAAGGGCAATGTCCTCGAAGCGCTGGCGGCAGAGTTGCGCAAGACCCACAAGATCCAGACCCAAGTCTTTACGGCCGACCTGGCGCATCCGGAAAGCCCGGCCCGGCTCCTGGCTCACCTGCAAAGCGCCGGCCTCAAGGTGGACGTGCTGGTTAACAACGCCGGATTCGGCGCGCAGGGCAAGTTCGCCGAGCTGCCTCTCGGACGGCAGCTTGAGATGCTCCAGGTAAACATCACCAGCCTCACGCACCTGACCGGGCTATTGCTCCCCGGCATGATCGAGCGCCGCCGCGGGGGCATTCTCAACGTCGCCTCGACGGCTGCCTTCCAGCCCGGCCCCGGCATGGCGGTCTATTACGCGACGAAGGCCTACGTGCTGTCGTTCAGCGAAGCCCTGGCCGAGGAACTGACCGGAACGGGTGTGACCGTCACCGCAGTCTGCCCCGGCCCTACAACGACGAACTTCGGCACTGCCGCCAACATGCACACGCTCGGGCTGGTTAAGAAAGTCTCGATGTCCGCGGAAGCCGTCGCCTGCCAGGGCCATCGCGCTTTTCGTAGCGGCAAGGCGGTGGTCATCAACGGTTTTCGCAACGCGTTCCCGGCATTTCTGGTCCGCCTCCTTCCCCGCGCCGCCGTCCGCAAGATTGCCCGGCGGCTCAACAATGTGGGGTAAGACCAGGGCCAAAGCTCATGTCACTCCATTCTGCATACTGCATTCTGCATCCTACCTTCCCCCCGAGGTGGCTTTGTGGGAGCCTTGTGGGAGCCTTAGGGTGGCTCTGATGTCGCATGGAGGTGGCCTTGGGGTCGCATGGAGGTGGCTTTGGGGTCGCATGGAGGTGGCTTTGGGGTCGCATGGAGGTGGCTTTGGGGTGCCTACCGCCTGGCTATGAACACGCATTGAGGTGGCTCTGATGTCGCATTGATGTAGCCTTGGGGTGGCTTTGGCTATGCGGAGGCACGGCGGATCTCGGGGTGGTCGATGGGCATGTTCTCATCCGTTTCTTCGAATTTTGCAGCCATTGCCGCCTGTATAACATTCGCTATATCGCGAGTTGACATTTAATTGGATGTATCCTAATGTGTGGGCGTGACTGGTGAACAGATCAAGAATTTGCGGAAGCAATTGGGGCTTTCACAGGAAGCCTTTGCTGAGCGATTGGGGGTCTCGTTCGCTACGGTCAACCGGTGGGAGAACGGGAAGGCGAAGCCGCAGAAGGGGAGGATTGCCCAGATGCGGGCGTTGTCGGGTGGGGGCGGAGCAGACCAGACTGAGCTGGCCATTTCGGTGGAGGCCGCGACGAGTTTGAATTTCGAGGGGGACCCGGAAGCCATCAAGCTGGTGGTGGATGCGCACCGGCTGCGGAACGGGCACCAGTTCAACAAGGCTTTCGGCCTCGAGCTTTCCCGGGTGGTTCCCCTCCCGCACCAGCGCGTGGCGGTGTATGAGCACATGCTGCCACAGAATCCACTGCGGTTCCTGCTGGCCGACGACGCGGGCGCGGGCAAGACAGTGATGACCGGGCTTTACATCCGGGAGATGATCAACCGTGGCCGGCTACGCCGCGTCCTCATTTGCTGCCCGGCCGGACTGACGTGGAACTGGCAGCGGGAGCTACGGAATTTCTTCGACCTGGAGTTCCGGATTCTGCGCGGCCAGGACTTTCAGAGCGGCGATCCATTCTCGGATGACCACGGGCTGTTCATCATCAGCGTGGACACAGCGACCACGGATGCCGTTCGGGAGCGCCTGCAGAACCTGACTGACGGGCGGTTTGACCTGGTGGTCTTCGACGAGGCGCACAAATTGGCGTGGGCGGACCGCAAGCGCCCCGACAGCAAGACCCGGCGCTACAAATTGGCGGAGATGCTGGCGAAGTCCACGCATCTGATTCTGCTAACGGCCACGCCGCACATGGGGAAGAAGTTCCCGTATTTCGCGCTGTGGCGGCTGCTGGATGCGAACGTCTTTTCGACCGAGGATGCGCTGGACCAAGTGGGGCCGGAGAAGCGCCGCAAGTTCTTCATCCGCCGGCTAAAGGAAGAAATGGTGGATTATCATTCGCTGCCGATCTACAAGCCGCGCCTGTGCCAGACCGTCAAATTCGCCCTTTCCAAGGCGGAGCGGGATTTTTATGAGGAGTCATCGGATTATTTGCGGTGGAGTTTTGAAACCAATCAGTCGTTGAACCGCAACGCCGCGGCGATGGTGGTGGCGGTGCTCCAACGGCGCCTGGCGAGTTCCACCTACGCGATGTGTGAGTCGCTGAAGCGGCGACGCGAGCGTATCTTGAGCGCGGCGACGGCTGAGAAGCCGCCGAGTGCTGAGCGCCTGCTAGAGCAGTTCGACACCGGCACCGCTGATGACTCTGAGCCAACCGAGACGGGCGTGGAAAGCCAGGAACGGGTGGAGGACCAGGCGCTGGAGTTGGCGCGGCCCCAGACGGAGAAGCAGCGGGAAACCGAGCTGCGGTATCTGGATGAAATCATCGCGCAGGGCGAGGCGATCCTGCGGGAGCAATGCGAGACGAAGTTCCTGAAGCTGCGCGAGTTGGTGGATGCGGCGGAGTTCCAGCATGAGCGGCTGTTGATTTTCACTGAGCATCGCGACACGCTGGAACATTTGCAGCAACGGTTCGAAGCGCTCGGTTACACGGGGCAGATCGCGGCCATTCACGGCGGCATGGACGTGGAAGAGCGAGAGCGGCAGCGGATTTTCTTCATGCCTCCCGCCGAACGCCGGCGTCAGAACCTGGCCAACCCGGACGCGCCGAGCGCCCGGATCATGCTGGCGACGGATGCGGCGGGCGAGGGCATCAATTTGCAGTTCGCCTGGCTCATGGTGAATTTTGACGTGCCGTGGAACCCGGCCCGGCTGGAGCAGCGCATGGGCCGGCTGCATCGCTTCGGCCAGCGCCACGACGAGGTGCGCATCTTCAATTTTGTTGCCGACAAGACTCGGGAGGGTGACGTGCTGGCGACACTGCTGGCAAAGCTGGACGAAGCGCGGCGCGAGCTGTGCACGGACAAGGTGTTCGACGTGATTGGCCAGCAGCTCCAGGAGGTCTCTATCCGTGACCTGTTGCGCGAGGCACTGTTTGAAACCGCCCCCTACTCGGCGCAGAAGCAACTGGATTCCTTGTTTGCGACACAGCGCCTGCGGGCGGCGGTCGAGGAGCAGCGGAAGCAGGCGTCGTCTTTTGGCGACGTTGCCAAACGGCTGGGGCAACTGAACAGTGAAATCGAGGTCGAGCGTTTCAACCAACTGCTGCCGGCCTACGTGCAGAACTTCGTCGAAAAGGCCGTGCCCCGGCTGGGTTTCGAGCTCGAGGGCGATTTGAATGACCGCGCCCGCCTGAACCGGTCGTCGGGCTCGGCCTGGATTGAACCCGTGGCAAACCACTGGCGCGGCGGGTTGCCGCCTTACATCTCGGTGCGGCGCGACGGTTCGGCCGGCAGCGAGGCCGCGCCGATCGCATTCCTGCGCCCGGGGGAGCCGTTGTTTGATGCCTTTTGCGATGAAACCATCCGCCGGTTTGGCAACGACGCCCGCCGCGGGGGATTCTTCCTCGACCCCTCAGCGGAACACCCCTACTTCGCGGCTTTGTATGTCTGCCAGATGGGCGAGCGGCCGTTGCACGGCGGCGGTGAGCAGCCGCGCCTCTTGGAGCGCCGCCTGATGGGATTGCGCTGGGACAACACCGGGGAGTTTGCCGCCTGTGCGCCGAATCATCTGCTGGCGCTGGTGGGGGCGCCTCCGGCGCTGGCCTGGAAGGCCGGCGCGCTGCTCCAATCGCCGGTGGACCAGGTCCAGCGGGCGGACCGGCACGCGCGAATGCTGGCGGAGACAACCTTTTTGCAGCAAGCGCGCATGGCAATTCGCGCAGAGTCGGCGGCGCGGCTGGAGGATCTGCAACGCGGGTTTGATTTCTCCGCCGGCGAAATGGCGGAACGACGGGTGGAGTATGCGCGCCGGGTCCGTGATGGAGACGCGCAGGCCGCACCGCAACTGGAACTGGTGAAGCGCGAGCAGAGCTGGATCGAGCAGGAGAAGGCCGAGGCGTTGCTTTACGAACAGCGGCGGGGCGACTTGCTGGACATCATCACCCTGGAGCGCATCGCGATTGCACTAGTGATTCCCGACCAGAGCCCGGAGGCGCTGGAAAGCTACGACAAGAACATCGAGGCCATCGCGATGCGCGTGGCGATCAATTACGAAGTGGATCGCCAGAAAGCGAAGGTGTTCGACGTGTCGGCGCCGTATCTGGCGCGGGGTTACGATTTGGAGAGCCACCGGGCCAGCGGCGAGAAGATTGTCATCGAAGTCAAAGGCCGGGCGGGGCGCGGGCAGGTTCACCTGACGGAGAACGAGTGGCCAACGGCGGCGAACGTGCGGGACAAGTATTGGCTATACGTGGTCACCGATTGCGCGACCGAGCCGCGATTGTTTCGGGTGCAGGACCCGGTGCGGCTGGCGTTTAAGACGCGACAGAGCTTTACATTGAACATCGGCGACATCATCAAGGAGGCGGAACCGGAATGAGCAGCCCACGAATCACACGAATGGACACGAAAACTGGAAGCACTGAAGGGTTGACGAACCGGGCTGGGAAGCATTCTACTTTTGACACATCCCTCCTGTGCGTTTCGACGGCAGGACGCGAGGCCGGCTCTTCGGAGCCGGCTTCTGCATCTTTCGGGACGGGCAGGGAATATGAGAACTTCCAGTTGACGAACCGGGGGCGGGAGGCTTATGTTCTGGCGTCATCTTCCCTGTCCGCTTCGGCGGCAGGGCGCGGGGCAGCTTCGAAAGAGGCTGCCCCTGCTCATTTTCATGGGGCGGCCGGGCCGGAGCCTGATTGAAAGGAGGCAGAAATGAAAACCGTGGTCTATTTCGATGCGTTCAACTTCTACTTTGGGGCCATCAAGGGCACGCCGTTCCGGTGGGTGGATTTAGTCGAGGTGGCGGTGCTCATTACCGGCGATTCCGATCTCGTCTCACCATTGCGGGTAGTGCAGGAGGAGATTGGCAAGCGCGTCGGTGTGATCAATCCGCAAAGCCGGCCCTGCAAACCGCTCCGCGACCACGCGACTTTCTACCGGCAATCCATCCGCTCCGGTGTCCTCGCAGCCTCACAGTTTCCGACCACGATGACCGACACCGGAGGCACGTTCCACAAACCGCCAACCTGGTGATTAGGCAGAGCAATGAGAGAGAAACCAAAAACCATGGTGAAATATGCCTTGTCTGAAAATGGAAAAGCCCTCGGAAACCGAGGGCCCTTTCACGATAGCCCGTGCGGGCCATCCACCTGCCATCAGGCATTCCGCACAGACTACTGTTGGATCATGAATCCTGCAACTGAAGATTCGTATCCATTGGCTGGAGCCGCTAGAGAATTGGAACTGGCTTTCCGACATGAATTCCCTAAAGACTCAAGATGATTATGAGCGCCAGCACCTTCATTTCAGCAGCCCAAAAGCACCTGACGGACTCGTCATTGCTTTTGGACCAGAAGCGTTTCGACAACGCCGCCTATTTGTCAGGCTACGTCGTGGAGTGTTGCTTGAAGGCGCTATTGGACATAGACCGGATGCCCTCCGTCAAAGAACTTGGGCATGAATTGTCCCTAATGGCTGGGAACGCGCTCATGTTGGGCTATGCGCTTGCCCCGTCCCGAAGACGCTACAACCTGGCCGCCACGCCCGACCTTGACCATTTGATCAAAGACTGGAAGCCTGATTCCCGTTATGAAAAGGAGAATACGACGACCCCGGCGCTCGCGGAGTCACGTGGGAGAGGGGCGCGGGCAGCGTACGAGCAAATTGTTGTAGCAATGATTTTGGATGGCACAAATTAATAAGCCCATTATGAAGCACATGATTGCAGCAAGGTTGGGTGGAATGACGGTATTGCAGAACGCCATAACGGCTGGGCTAGCAGAAAAACTCTGCCTGATCATTGACCTCGGGGGCCGGTTGCGAGTGCTGGCCAAGTTGGGAGACCATCAAGACCGCGCAGCGATCGAGAACAGACTGGGCCCGGAACTGCAGACGGCCTGTGAAGACTATTGGGCAAGAGATATCTGGTTTGACCGCGAAAAGACGCATCCGATGGGCAAAGCCGGCCCAGCCGAAGTGGCACTGTTTTTGAAGGTTTGGGGGGAAGCCAAGGCAGAACCGGCGGGCCAGAACCAGGTTTTCACGCTCGACCGGCGGTATTCGAAGGAGGCGTGGTTTTCAACCGACGTGGAAGCGGTGTGGAAGGTTGGCGGGCAGATGCCTCCGATTGTCTCCTTCTACAGCTATAAAGGCGGCGTGGGCAGAACGACAGCGCTTGCGGCTCTGGCGATACAGTTTGCGCGGGCTGGGAAAAGGGTGCTAGTCATGGACTTTGATCTGGAGGCCCCAGGAATCGGCTCGGTTTTTTCAGCGGGGAGTGCGATGCCAGATGCTGGGGTTTTGGATTTTTTGCTGGAATATCCGGTGGTTGGCAATGCTTTTGATCCAGCAGAGATGCTGTACTCTTTCGACAATCAATCGGTAATTAAGAACGGAGAGCCGATTTTTGTGGCCGCGGCGGGGACCGTGGACGAGTGGTATCTCGAGAAACTAGGCCGTCTAAACTACCCTGGTTTGTCTGAATCCCTTGCGCCCTCCCGGGGTCGGGACTCCGCCATGAAGGTTCTCTTCCACAAATTGAGAGCACAGGCCAAGCCGGATCTGATTTTGATTGATTCAAGGGCTGGATTGCATGACCTGGGAGGGCTGACCCTCTGCGGTCTCGCTCATTGGCATGTTTTGTTCGGGCTTGATTCAGAACAAAGCTGGCTGGGACTGCGGGTGGCGGTAGCGCGCCTGGGGAAGGAACAGATTCTCGGCGGGAGGACGCAGCGGGATATTGTGGTGGTGCATAGCATGGTGCCGCCCCAAGACGGGAAGGAGGAATCCATCGAGCGGTTCAGGCAGCAGGCGTTTGATGTTTTCCGGGCCGAGTATTACAACGATCCCGCCGATGCTAACGCAGAGTGGCCGTTGCCCGATGCCAAGGCAACAGAGGAGCCCCACTATAGCATTCCCCTGATATACGATAACAAAGTGATGGGTTATCGGAGCCTAGAGAAAGTGGCCAACTACCTGTGTGAAGGGGATTTTGGGGCCTTCGGGAACGCGGTCGCTAAGAAAGTAGGACTAAAGTTATGAGCAAAAGCACAGCCAAAAAGGCCGATATCCCCGTCCTTCTGGACGCGGTCGTGAACATGAGCAGTTCTGGCGCCGCCGAAAGCGATCCGGACAACTTATTCCTGAAGCGTTTTCTACCGTTGCCGGAGCACGCCCGCGCGCTTGAGCCAGACACCTTGCTGATTGTGGGCAACCGCGGCGC
Source organism: uncultured Verrucomicrobia subdivision 3 bacterium (assembly GCA_903912925.1). Taxonomy (GTDB): domain Bacteria; phylum Verrucomicrobiota; class Verrucomicrobiia; order Limisphaerales; family UBA8199; genus PALSA-1440. The sequence continues at coordinate 19,106 of CAIWJG010000783.1, forward strand.
AGGGAAGACATCGTTGTTCCGTGCCATCCAGACTCCAATGGGGGTTCAATCCATTGCCAAGGTGTCATCTCGGGTTGATCCGCGACAAATCGAGAACAGCCGTTGGCTGGTAGGTTACTCCAGCGCTGGTAGTGATTATCCGGCGGAAATTGTTTTTCGGAAATTCGCCCAAGATAAAGACCCGATTGGTCTCCAGGTCACCTGGCTGGGGTACCTGCTGCGGTGTTTGCAGAAGGCGGGTGTTCTCGCTACAGCGGGGTTGCCCCAGGGCCTGCAGGAGGTTATCTCAAAACCTGCGGTTCCTATTGACGACTTGTTCGCAGGGATTCAGGAAAACCTTGAGGTCTGCATCGCGGGGTTGGATAGGCTGGACGGGGAACTCTCCAAGAACTCAAGGTGGGTGTTTATTACTTACGATGAGTTGGACCGCGTCAGCTCGTCAGACTGGGTGCAACTTACAAAGATTGTTCGGGGGCTCATTCAGTTTTGGTCGAGCAACGCGCGTCGGTGGCGGCGACTGCGGCCTAAAATTTTCCTGCGCCGGGACCTCTACGACCGATCAGCGATTGTCGGACCTGACGTTTCAAAGATAACCGCCCAACGCGTCGAACTGAACTGGTCAGTCCGGAACCTCTATGCGCTGCTCGCCAAGCGGCTGGTAAATCAGGACGCCATCATCGCTAGCTACCTCGGACCGGATGTCCCTCCAGGGGAAAACCGTGATGACCTGGGCTGGTTTCCGCTAGGAGCCAAGGACGAGGATTATGCGCCCATGGTGGCAAAGATTTGCGGTGAATTCATGGGAGCAAATGCCCGCAAGGGCTCGACCTTCTCCTGGATTCCAACTCATTTGCAGGACAGTCACGGCCAGGTTTTACCCCGCTCGATCGTGCGGCTGTTTGAGAAAGCAGCCGATATGGAACGCCGCTCTCATCGAGCCGAATGGCCCCATATCATCCACCACACCGCGTTGCGTGGGTCGCTGGATCTGGTTTCCGTGGATCGGGTTGCGGAGATCAAAGAGGAATTCCCTTGGATCGAGAGAGTCCAAGCTGCGCTACGTGCGGCCAACATCAAAGTCCCGGCCGAGCGGACGGAGCTGCAAAGAGCGCTTCAAATTGACTGGACTAAGGAAAACGAACAGCCACCCGAGACATCTCCCTACGCCCTGCTGCAATTCATGGGGGAGTTGGGGATATTTTACCATCGTCCGGACGAACGGGTTGATGTTCGAGACATCTACCTTGACGGTTTTGGGCTTAAACGCAAAGGCGGCGTCAAGAAACCGTTTTGAATCGCGACGCCCCTGATGTCGGCAGGCGGAGGATCCATTCGTTTCTGACAAATTATGAATGACAAGCCCCGCCTTATTGAAGTCGCCTTTCCGCTGAAGCAGGCGTCGCTGACGAGCGTGCATGAGAAAAATGTGCGGCACGGGCACATCTCGACGCTGCACATCTGGCCGGCGCGACGACCGCTGGCGGCGTGCCGGGCGGCGCTGCTCTGCACGCTGCTGCCTGACCCCGGCGACCCGCAGAAGCGGCAGCAACTGCTCGATATGATCGGCGGGACGGTGGTGAAACGCGTCGTCACGTCCGAAGACGAAGATGGCAACGCCGTTTCTGAGGAAAAGGAAATAGTGGAAGGCGGCGTGCTGGTGTGGGGCAATGAGAACGCCCCGGAGATGGACACCTTACGCGCGGCCATCAAAGAGTTCTATGGCGGCAATGCGCCCAAAGTGCTCGACCCGTTTGCCGGCGGGGGCGCTATTCCGCTGGAGGCGATGCGGTTGGGGTGCGAGGTCACGTCGGCGGACCTGAATCCGGTGGCGTGGTTTATCCAGAAATGCACGCTGGATTATCCGCAGCGGTTCGCGGGGAAGAAATGGCCGCTGCCAGACTTCGTGCGCGAATGGCCCGACTTCGTGGAGGACTTCATCGCGGGCAAGATCAAGAAGCGCAAGGGCGACCAGAAACCGCACTTCACGGACGCCCGCCAATTATTCCTGGCAAAACAGCAGGAGCCCACGAATCACACGAATTACACGAATGAGGACAAAACAAAAGATTCGTGTGGATTCGTGAAATGCGTGGGCAATAAGACGGTGGGCGATTTGCCGGATGCTGACCTGGCGTGGCATGTCCGCGCGTGGGGACGGTGGGTGCTGGAGCGGGCGCGGCAGGACTTGGCCATGCGTTATCCAATGGTGGATGGCGAACCGACGGTGGCCTACCTTTGGGCACGCACCGCACGCGACCCGCAGACAACCGGACGCATCCCGTTGCTCAAGACGCTTTGGCTCTGTAAAAAGAAGGGCAAGCGGGCGGCACTGCTGCCGGTGCCGTTGGCCGACGGCTCTGGTGTAACCTTTAAACTGCTGCGGGAGGCTGACTTCGCGAAGCCGGAGCGCGTGATTGAGGAAAATGACTTCCTGCAACGCTGGGAAGTTACGCCGGAGACACTGGAGAGCTTTCTGAACCAAGGGACAATGAACCGGGCCGGGGTGTGGAGCCCGTGCAGCGGGCGGACGGGTGTCATCGCGCTCACGATGGAAGACTTGCGGCGGCAGGGGCAGCAAGGCTTGCTGGGAACGCAGATGACCGTGGTTGTCGTCGACAAAAAGAAGGGGACTAGCAAGGCCACCTTCCGCCACTACCGCGTTCCGGCGGCTGCCGAGTTCAGGTCTGCCGAAGTCGAGGTTGAAGATTTGGAGAAGCTTTTCGGCGAACTGCCGCACGGCCTGCTCACGGAGCCAATGCCGCCGACCGGGACACTAGGAATGCGAGTTCCGCTCTACGGCTTCAAACGATGGTCTGACATGTTCAGCCCGCGACAACTTCTCGCCCTCGGAACTTTCGCCGCCCAGACGCGACTAGCTGGGCAATTGCTGCGTGACAAGAACTCAGAGTTGGCGGAGCCAGTCGTTGCCTACCTAGGGTGTGTCCTTAATCGGATAGCTGACCGCAGCAGCGTAATTTGCCAGTGGACGGTGAACTGGGACAAGATCAGAAACACCTTCGCCCGATTCGCGCTGCCAATGTGTTGGGACTTCGCAGAGTGCGTGACGACAATAGAGGCATCTGGCGGCTACCCGGGCCAACTGGAACTTGTGGCTCAATTCTTGGACTTGGGTCGCGGCATTGGGGCTAATGGCGCGCGAGTGGATATAGTGCGCCGCTCCGCGATCACGCCCCGCGACAATGAGCCACCGCTTGATGCCATTGTGACCGACCCGCCCTATTACGACGCGATTCCTTACTCAGACCTGATGGACTTCTTCTACATCTGGCTGAGAAGAGTGCTTTGGGGAGTCAGTCCGGAAATAGAGGGTGTCTTCGCGAACTCTCATTCACCGAAGTGGGACCAAAGCGAAGCCGATGGCGAGCTGATTGATGATCAGTCCCGCTTCGGCGGAAACAGGGCCGAGAGCAAGCGCAGTTACGAGGACGGCATGGCGAAAACGTTCCAGCGGTGCTGTGAACGGCTAACGGATGCCGGCCGCCTAGTCATTGTTTTTGCCAATAAATCGGTGGACGCCTGGGAAACCTTGGTAGGCGCGTTGATTCGAGGCGGGGCCGAAGTCACAGCGAGTTGGCCCATTCAGACGGAGCGCGAAGGGCGCACGCGGGGGCAGGCTTCCGCGGCGCTGTCCAGTTCCGTCTGGATCGTCTGCCGCAAGCGGGCGAAGACGGTGCCGGCGGGTTGGGAAGAGCAGGTGCTGGAACGGATGAAGCAAATCCTGTTCGACCGCCGGGACGAACTTGGCGGGAAGAACATCCTGCAATATTATTTCGACCTGGGCATTCGGGGGCCGGACTTCATCTGGGCTGCGCTCGGGCCGGCACTCCAGGCTTACAGCGAGCATCCATTCGTGAAGAAGACCAGCGGTGGCATGATGACGGTGCGGGAGTTTCTGGATGAAGTGCGCAAGCTGGTGCTGCAATTCTCGCTGGGGGAATTGCCGGGTTTCCGTGAACTTCAGCGCGAGACACAGGGCCGCGGCGAAACGGTGGCGCTCGACCCGGTGACGCAATACTACCTCCTGCACCGCGCGTACTTCGGACTCACCCCAGCGCCGGCTGGGGCGTGCATCCTTTACGCGAACGCGTGCGGGAAGAACGAAACGGAGTTGAAAGTGGTCTGGAACATCCTCGAACAGGGCGGCAAGTCCGGTGTCGGGAAGAAAGGCCGTCCGCGCAAGGACGCCGAAGAAGGCGAGCCCACGAATAACACGAATGACACGAATGGGGAAGCGGAGGAAAGCAGCGGGAACGAGTACCGGCTGCTGGACTGGTCAGAGCGCGTCGAGAGCGATCACCTGGGCGAGAGCCGGGGCGGATTGGCGTCGCCACTGGTGGACAAGCTGCACCGGCTGATGGCGCTGTTCCACCGCAACCAGGCGGGCGAGGTGCAATCACTTTATGAGAGCTGGGGGCTGGCGAGCGAGCGGGCGTTCCCGCCGCTGTTGCAGGCGATCCGCGAGCTGGCGTTGCAGGATGGGAACGAAACCGAGCGGCGGCTGGTGGAAGCACTGGCGACACAATTAAAACTGAGACGGCAGCAAGTGACGGAGGACGGCGTGGTGAAGGAAGAACCATATTTCGCCCCGATTGACGAAGCAACGCGGGCGAAGATGAGTTACCGGAAACAGAAGAAGTAAGATTATGGCGAAACAAGTGCTAAAACCGTGGAAGGATGTATGCCGGCTGCGGGAGGAGATTAGGACCAAAACGCTGACGATGGCGGACTTCGCGGTGGATTTGCACCGCGTGATCTTCCAGCCCGGCAGCGGCAAATACTACACCGACCCGGAGGCGTTTTTCGCGACAACCTACGCAACGCCCAATCTTCGGCGGTTCTGCCGCGACGTGCTGCGGCGGCTGGCGGGCGAGGATGGCGGCGAGCCGATCATCAACGTGGCGCAGACGTTCGGCGGCGGAAAGTCGCACACGCTGACGGCGCTGTATTACCTGACCACGCTCGGCGCCAAGCTGCCGATGAAGGCGACGGCGGTGCAGCACATTCTCGCGGAAGCGAAACTGGAGACGCCGCCCGAGGCGGTGGTAGCGGCGGTCTCCTTCGACAAAGTGGACTGGAAGAAGGGCGGCGAGGCGAAGGGGCCAGACGGCACAGTGCGATCCTTCCGGATGCCGTGGAATCTGATCGCGTGGCAACTCCTGGGCGAGAAAGGCCTGGAAATCATCGGGCGCGACGAGAAGGAGGCGGATTATGACACGCCGCCCGCCGACTCGCTGTGGAGCAAGCTGTTCGCGGAAGTGGAGAAGAGCGGCAAGGGCGCACTGATCCTCGTGGACGAGTTTTTGATGTGGGCGCATGACGCAGCCTCGCCCGACCCCACCGGCCTGAGCAAGGAGCGCGGGGCGGTGTGGCATGACCGGCTAAAGAATTTCTTCCAGCGCCTGGCCCAGGCGGTGGAAGCCTCGAAGCGGTCGTGTCTGGTGGTGTCGTTGCTGGCAACGGAGCCGTCGAAAAACGACGACGTGGGCAAAGGCATTCTGGATGCCTGCAACCAGGGGCTGAACCGGCAGGCGTCAGTGCAATCACCGGTCGAGAAGGGCGACCTGGCGGAACTGCTGCGGCGCCGGATGTTTGAGGAGTTTCCGGAGAACCCAGCGGACCGGCATCCGCACGTGACGGCGTTTTGGGACCGGATGAAGGCGATTGACCCGGCGCAAGCGAAGCTGCCGAACGCCGAAGAGAAATTGAAAGACTCCTACCCGATTCATCCGGACCTACTGGCCCGGTTCTTCGGCATGTGGGTGGAGTTGAAGCAGTTTCAACGGACGCGCGGCGTCTTGCAGACCTTTGCCGCGGCTCTCCGCGAAGCGGAAAAGTGGGACACGTCACCACTGATCGGGCCGCAGGTGTTTCTTGCCGCGCCAGGGGTTACCGACCTGAGCCCGGCTTTGCAGAAGCTGGCGGAGGTGGCGAAGGACTCGCAACCGCAGCACAATCCACAGTGGCCAGCGAACCTAAAGACGGAGCTGCCGCGCGTGGTGGAAGCGCAGAAGGCACACGCGGGGACTTTGATGGGGCGCGAACTGGAGGCGGCGTGCGTGGCGACGTTCATCTACTCGCAGCCGATTGGCGAGCAGGCGGAAGTGGCGGAGCTGCGGTGGCTGGTTGGGCCGACGTGCGACCTGCCGGCGGTGCTGAACAACGGATTGATCGGTTGGGCCAAGTCGTCGTGGTACCTGGAAGAAACCGACGCGACCGAGCCAACGACGAATGTGCCGAAGTATTGGCGGCTAGGACCGAAGCCGAATCTAAATCAGGTACACCACAGCTACAAGATCAAGGCGCTAAGCTTTGCCAAGGGCAAGTTCGATGAGCTGGCGAAGAAATGCGGGCCGCTGAAGGAAGGGTGCGACCTGGAAGGGATTAAGTTTCATAACCAGCCGAACACCCCGGCGGACGTGGAAGATGATGGCGTGTTTCGCCTGGTCGTGCTGGGCGCAGATTATACCGGGCAGCCGGGGGCAAAGCCGCACACGGGCGCGGAGGCGTTCCTGCGAACGCATTCGTCATCCGCAGACAACCGGACTTACCAGAATGTGGTGCTGGTGGTGACGCCCAGCGTGGGCGGCTTGCAGCAGGCGGAACAACAGATTGCCGACTGGCTCGCATGGCAGGAGATCAAACAGTCGAAGGACTTCAAAGACTACGAGTCCCTCGTGAAAGAAGGGGTAAACAAGCGCGAGCGCGCGTCGAAGCAGGAGGCCGAGACGGCGGTGAAGAACGCCTATGAACTGGTGCTGCACGTGGACAAGGCGGGCGCATTGCAGGTGAAGAAATTCACGATGGGCGCACAGGCGCTGTTTCCGACGCTGCTGCAAGAAAAGGATCTCCGACTGTTCAAGGAAAAGATTGACGCCTCGAGCTTCATGCCGGGCGGGCAATACGCAGTGTGGCCGGCGGCGGATGACAGCGTGCAGGTCAGCACGCTGTACCAGCAGTTTGCGCGGCGGCCGAACCTGCCGAAGCTTTTGAGCCCGCAGACGGTGACGAACACGATTGCTGATGCGGTTCAGCGCGGGGTGCTCGCGTTGCGACATGTCCGCCCAGACGGTTCGGAGCAGTGGTTCTGGCGCTGCAAGATTGACGTGGCGGATTGGGAGCAGAGCGGCGAGGCATGGCTGCCGGCCAAGGCGATGCTAAACAGCCTCAGTGCGCGCGCGGTCCTGCCGGAATCGTTGCCCGGGCTGTGGCCAGCGGAACCCGCCGGGGTGGAGCTAGCGGCCCTTTGCTCGTGGTTCGACGGGAAGCACGCCTTTCAAGAGGTGACCCAGAAGGACTATCCACCCGAGCCACGCGCATTGCCGCAGGTGGCGGTGGCGGAAGTTCACAAGGCGGTGACGCAGGCCGTGAAGGCGGGGGATTTGTGGCTGGTCTTTGGCAACGACAGCGTGTGGCAGGAGGAGCCGACGGCGCTCCAGCTTGATGCGACGGCTAAAGTGTTCCAGCGTCCGCCGGCCCTGAATGCGATCGAGCTGTTGCCGGGCGCGCTCAAAGACGCCTGGAGCACGGAAACCGAGCCGAAGACCACCGTGGGGAAGCTGTACGCGGAATTGAAGAAGGCGAAAGGCAATCCGTGGCCGTCGAAAGCCTTCGTTAACGCACTGGGCGAGGCCGTAGGGCGGGGAATGGTGGCCCGTGTCAGCGGCAGTGGGCCGCTGGTGTCCCTGGCTGCGGATGGGAAAGTGGAATTGGCGGTCAAAGCCTCCGCATCGCCCCCGCCGCTGCCAACGGAAGACACGCCGGGGCGGAAATTATCCGCCCGCGTTTTGTTGTCGCCGGGCGGGTTGCAGACTCTCGCCGACGAGGCGTCAACGCTGACGAAGTCGCTGGCTGGTTGCGACGTACAGTTTGAGGTGGCCGTCTCGATCAAGCCGAAGGCGAGCACGGACCTTTCCCAGGCGAACAAGGTGCTGGAAAAGGTAAAGGCCGGGTGGAGCTTGGCGTGAGCGAACGTGTAGCGGGCGGCCCTGCGATGGCCGGGAGCATGCAAAAACTTGTCGTTGTGCTCGGGACAAATGCCTCCGGAAAGAGCGAGCTCGGCATTCGCTTGGCGAACCACTTCGGCGGCGAAGTCGTCTCCGCCGACTCACGCCAGGTTTATCGCGGCCTGGACCTGGGCGCTGGAAAGATAACCCCAACCCAAGCCGGGACGGTAAAGCACCACCTCATCGACGTCGCCGATCTGTCCGAGTATTTCACGCTGGCGCAGTATCAGCGGGCCGCTTACATCGCCATTGACGCCATTTCTGGAGCGGGGAAGTTGCCCCTCCTGGTCGGCGGAACCGGTTTGTACATCAGCGCTATCGTCGAGGGTTATGAGCTGGTGGACGTACCCCCAAACGACCCATTGCGCGCGGAACTCGAGTGCCTGCCACTGGCTCAATTGGTCCAGAGGCTGGAAAGGTGCGACCCGGTCGCCGCCAGCCGCATCGATCAAAACAACCCGCGCCGGCTCATCCGGGCAATCGAAGTCGCCTCCGCCGGGCGCGCGCACTCGGCAGCCCAGAAACGCTCCCCGCGATACAACTGCCTGCAACTGGGGCTGACCTGGCCACTGGAAATCCTGCAAGCAAGAATCGAAAAGCGCCTCCGGGAGCGCCTGGCCAACGGAATGGTGGACGAGGTGGCCGGACTCCGCTCCCAGGGGGTGCCCGACATTCGACTCGAGAAACTCGGGTTGGAGTACCGCTATGTAACGCGGTATCTCCGCGGAGAGTTGGGCACGCTCGACGACCTGCGGCTTCAGCTCGCAACGGTTATCCGCCAGTTCGGCAAAGGGCAAGTCACCTGGTTTAAGCGAGACAAGCGGATTATTTGGCTGGACCCCTCCGGAAACTACTTTCAAGAAGCTTGCGACCGCATCCGGGAATGGGAGGGAAAACTCCCGTCGGCACCATGACCGGTGCGCACTCGAAGGCGCAGAATCGTGGCCTGCCCTCGGAGTTGGATTGTCTCACGTAGTTGAATGCCGAACGACGGAACTGAGCAGTGAACTTGTTGAACGAATCATAGGTATCACTGACGGGCGGTTCGCGCCGCGAGGGCGGCCCCGGCGTAGGAACAGGCCACTGTGAACATTACCAGTAATAACGTTCCCAGCGCCGCCCCTTTGGTTTCGAGGACCAAACAGAGGATGGGCGCACAGAGGAGTATAAAGTTCATGGCGATGATTAGTGCCCAGACCTGGCGGAGAGCCTGCGGGTTACCGCGCGAAAGGAAATACTGTGCGATCAGGAAGTAGGCACCGAGGACGACGACCAGGGCAGCAGTCAGGGCATATTCCCCAAACTTCCCGGAGGCCCCGTTCAATGCCGCCCCTTCCGATGCCGCGCCCAGACCGAACAACAGGAAGAAGGAGAGCACGCCCAGAATAGACGCCAGAAAAATCTTGCGATTGCAGCTAAGTCCGAACAGACGGATCCGTCGTTCGGGCGCCTCAGTGGTGGGTACAGGATCGTTCTTGCTCATAAAGTCAGCATTGTTTGTTAAGAGTTAGGTTCCAGTATTCTGACAGCACTGCGCGCGATGCCGCCCAACGTGATTCTACGACGGCCAGTCATTTATCCAGGCTCGGTCCTTCCCCGGTCCGTTGCGGCGCAAGCTGTTGATTACCAGCCTCATTCGCGTTGAGCTTCAGCGGGCCGGTTCGTATATCCCCAGCCGGCGTTTTCCCGTCCTCCGCAGCAGCACTGCGAAGGGTGGATCCGTCCGTTTGTGCGTAATCTACTCATAATCACCACACCTTGAGCTGAATTTACGACGGCTGGTTCGTTTATCAAGGGCTAAAACGGTCGCTATCCCGTGGCAAAGGGCCAATTCATGAAGGACAAAAGGCAGGGGCGGTCTAAAGTCGGTTAGGATCTGCCTAAAACCGAAATCCGAAAACCGAAAACCGAAAAGGTCCAGCCGCCCGCACGCCCTTCAGATTTCGGATTTCGGATTTCCTTCGGATTTCGGGTTTCGGGTTTCGGATTTGAGAGCTGCTCGCTGGAAACGGGAGAACCTTAGATCAGCCCTGATCCCCGCCCCTTTCATGAATCTGCCTGGCTGATTGACTCAAGTAGGCCCCACAGGTTGTGGTTCGCGGCTGCATTTGTCACACAGTTACCGCTATGCCTTGGGGCCACTTGAGTCAATCAGCCAGGCAGGTTCATGAATTGGCCCTGCCCGTGGCAGCCTTCCCGTGTTGCGAGCGTTCAACCTGGATGCCACGGGTGAACAGCGAAGGCACGAAGACGCGAAGGCTGGAAACAAGGCAATGCTTCCCATTTCACCAAAAGTTGTCACAGGGACCACGGGAATCAGGTCTTTGCCTTTTCTCGAAATAGGTGTAAAGTTAGGGCCGACTGGTGGCTGGGCGACCGGGTAGATTGTGTCGGCGCGCCTCCCCCAGGAAACCCTAAAGGCAGACAACAACAGTAAGATGACAAGAAGATAACAAATGAGCACATTAATTGTAGTCGGTTATGATGATCTGTACAAGGCGGAAGAAGTCCGTCTCAAGCTCCGCAGGCTGCAGAGCGAATACCTCATTGACCTGGAGGACGCCGTCGTCGCGGTCAAAGATGCCAAAGGCAAGGTTAAGCTGCACCAGGCGGTCAACCTGACGACGGCTGGCGCGGTGAGCGGCGGCTTTTGGGGATCGCTGATTGGATTGATCTTCCTGAACCCGCTGCTAGGACTGGCCGTGGGCGCGACGGCGGGAGCGGTCTCGGGGGCGTTGAGCGACGTGGGGATAAATGATGACTTCATGAAAGACCTGGCGGCGACCATGACGGACGGCAGTTCTGCCCTCTTCGTGCTGGTGCGAAAGGCCACGCCGGACAAGGTGCTGGAGGAGATCAAGGGGACGGGCGGCAGGATTATTAAAACCTCCCTGTCACACGACGATGAGGCCCGGCTCCAGGCCGCGCTGAGCGCAGCCAAGGGATAGAAGAACCAGAAGACCGTTTATTAGAGACAAACCAAACCAAAGAGAACAACAGAAACTGTGAGAACCAACATGCTTAAATGGTCAGTTATCGCGCTCACACCGGCGGCTGTGCTCGCCTTCACCTCGTGCTCATCCGAACCAAAAATCGAACCGACCACGTCCGCCGTGTACCAGCAAGGCGTGCCGGGGGGGATCTTGGTCGAGACCTACAAAAACACCGCCACCGTCACGGCGATTGATGCCGCCAGCCGCAAGGTGACGCTGGTCACGCCGGACGGACGCATGGACTCCTTCAAAGCTGGGCCGGAGGTCATCAACTTTGACCAAATCCAGGTCGGCGACCAAGTCAAGGCCACGGTGACAGAACGAGTGGCAGTGTATATGGCGAAGGACAATCCGCCGGCGAGCGAAGGGGAAGCCGCGCTGGTGGCACTGGCTCCGAAAGGCGCCAAGCCGGGCGCTCTGATGGCCAACACGGTGCAGATCATCGCCAAAGTTACGGCGATTGACCTCAAGCACCACAAGGCCACGCTCCGGTTCCCGGATGGCACGACCAAGAAAGTCGCCGTCCGCAACGACGTGGACCTAACGCAGCGGAAGGTCGGCGAAGAGGTAGTTATCCGTGTGACTGAAGCGGTGGCCATCTCGGTCGAGAAACCGTAACTGGCCAGGCCGGCCATAGTTTTTCCAAACCAATGGCAATTTTCAAGCAACGCTATCTAAGAACCGACAAACTCAGTCTATGATTCAACAAATTGACCGGGCCACCGGGAAGATTCTTGGCTTCAAGATGAGCGGCAAGCTCCATGACGAGGATTACAAGCTCTTCGTCCCCGTCGTCGAGGCGGCCATGAAGGCGCACGGCAAGGTCCGCTTGCTCGCTCAGTTCGAGGAGTTCCACGGTTGGGATCTGCATGCGCTGTGGGACGACACCGTGTTCTCCACGAAACATTGCGCGGACATGGAGAGAGTCGCGCTGGTCGGCGATAAAGCGTGGGAGAAGTGGATGGCGGCGGTCTGCAAACCCTTCACCATGGCAAAGATCAGATACTTCGACGTCAAAGACGCCGAATCCGCCTGGAAATGGCTGGAGGAGAAGCCCTAAGCCCCCAAACCGAACCCCTAAGCAACACTATTAACGTACATGTCCCTAAGTCCGCGGCCCTGACAGCCGTTTCAGAGGGTAGCAGCCGAGGTAACGAGGCTCTTACCGGTTCACAGCCCGGCCTGCGAATTGCAGTCTCGCCAGCTCGGCCGGTACGGAGCTCGAAGTTTTTGAACGGGCTTCTGCGCTTAACGCTGGCAGACGAGCGTGCCCTCTCGCTCGACAAAGGGGGCACGCTGAGCAACGTCAGCGCAACCGATTCCACGGTCGCGCTGCCGGACACCGGGAAGCCGGGTGTGAAGAAGCTTCGCATCGTGTCAGTCCGCATCAACGAAACCACCACGATCCTCGTGGAAACACCTTAGACCGACCCACACAGGCGATCACAAAGTATCGCAGACCACAGAACATGAACACACCATCGATACCGGAAAGGAGAGACGAAACTCAAATGAACATCAGGACCACCCGCAAACACTTCCCGCAATTGATCGTCGCCGCGCTGCTGGTCGCCGCCAGCGGCTCTGCCCGCGCCGGCGGCATCGATCTCTACGAAATCGCCACCCCCGATCTCGGCCTGGCGTCGGCCGGTTACGCCGCCCGCGCCGAAGATGCCTCCACACTCTTCAAGAATCCCGCCGGCATGAGCCAGTTGGAGGGAGCCCAGTTTCAAGGAGGCTTGCAGGCATTATACGGCAGCGTGTCTTTCACCGCTGACGCCAACACTTCTGCAAGACTCGGAACGGACAATGGCGGCAATGCAATAGGCGGGCTGCCGGGAGGCAGCCTGTTCGTCGTTGTGCCTTTGAGTGAAAAACTGCGGGTCGGGTTCGGCATGTTGTCCTACTTTGGCCTCGCGGAGGATTATGGTGACAACTGGGTGGGCCGATACTACGTCCAGAAGAGCACGCTCCTCGGCATGAGCCTCATGCCGTCGGCGAGCTACCAGTTAACGGATTGGCTCTCCATCGGCGCCGGATTAAATGCCATGTATGGCTACCTGGACACCGAGGTCGCCGTGAACAACGTGATTGGCCCCGACGGACAGATGGCGCTGAAAGACGAAACTTGGGGCTTTGGCGCCAATGCCGGTGTGCTGATTAAAGCGGGCGAGAAGACGCGTTTTGGCGTGACCTACCTGTCCCCGGTCAAGTTGAATTTCAAGGACACGCCGACCTACACCGGCCTGGGGCCGGGCTTGAGCGCCGTTCTGGCTAATCCGCGGCAATTGAATCTCGGAATGACCGTACCGCAGTCCGTAATGGTCAGCGCTTATCACGGGCTCAACGAAAAATGGGCGGCCATGGCTGACTTCGGCTGGCAGAATTGGAGCCAATTCGGCAATGTGCAAGCCGGCGTCGAAAACGGCGGCGCCACCACGCTCAATCTGAAATACCAGGACACCTTCCACGGCGCCCTGGGCGCACAGTATCATGCCTCGGACAAATGGTTGCTGTCGGGTGGCGTGGCGTTCGACAGTTCGGCGGTAGATGACCAGCACCGCACCGTCACGCTGCCGATGGGGCAGGCGTGGCGCTTCGGCCTGGGCGCGCAATACCAGCTCAGCCGTTCCGTGAACGTCGGTGCGGCCGCCACCTACCTCTGGACGGGCGACATGCCGGTGAATCAAGGAACCGACCAGTCGCTCCGGGGCCGCGTGTCGGGTTCCTTCGACAATTCATGGATTGCTTTCGTAAACCTGAACCTGACTTGGAAGTTCTAGCCGCCACCCCTCCTGTTGCCGAGTTCTGAATTGCCGTCCAAGAAACGCACATAGCGATAAATCAATACATAGAAGATTCGATATGAAACAAAACACACTACTCTCCGCCCTCGGCCTGGTGCTGGGAGTGGGCTTCGCCCTCTCAACGAGAGCGGAAATCCAAACCACCGGCGCGCCCGGCGCACCCAGTGCCACCACCACCATCAGCGGCAAACAACTGCCTGCGCCCGACCCGAAATTCGGCGGCGTGATCAAGGACGGCGCCCTGCAGTCGAAAGCATGGTGGGCGCCGCGCATCGTGCCGCCCAAGCAGGCGCCCAACATCCTGCTCATCATGACCGACGACTCAGGCTTCGGCGTGCCGAGCACCTTTGGCGGCGTCATCCCAACCCCGGCGATGGACCGGCTCGCGAAGACCGGGTTGCGCTACAACAACATTCACTCCACCGCGCTCTGCTCGCCGACGCGCGCCGCGCTGATTACCGGGCGCAACCACCACTCGGCCGGCTTCGGCGTGATCTCCGAGCAGTCCACCGGCTTCCCGGGTTACAACAGCATCATCGCCAAGGACAAGACCACCATCGGCCGCATCCTCAAGGACAACGGCTACGTCACTTCCTGGTTCGGCAAGGATCACAACACGCCCGCCTTTGAGGCTAGCGCGATCGGGCCGTTCGAGCGGTGGCCGACCGGCATGGGCTTCGAGTATTTCTACGGCTTCGTCGGCGGCGACGCCAACCAGTGGGAGCCGAACCTATTCCGCAATACCACCCAGATCTATCCCTTCCAGGGCAAGCCCGGCTGGAACCTGGTCACCGCGATGGCCGACGATGCCATTGATTACCTCAACCGGGTCAATCAGATCGATCCCAGCAAGCCGTTCTTCGTCCATTACGTTCCCGGCGCCACGCACGCGCCGCATCACCCGACCAAGGAATGGGTGGACAAGATCAGCGCCATGCACCTGTTCGACGATGGCTGGAACAAGCTGCGCGAGCGAATTTTTGAGAACCAGAAGCGCCTGGGGGTGATTCCGGCGAACACCCGACTCGAGCCCTGGCCGACGAATGTCATCAAGAACTGGGAGGATTGCACGCCCGAGGAGAAGAAGCTGTTCATCAAGCAGGTCGAGGTCTTTGCCGCCTTTGAGGCTTACAACGACCACGAGATTGGCCGTGTCATCCAGGCCGTCGAGGACATAGGCAAACTCGACAACACACTCATCCTCTACATCAACGGCGACAACGGCACCAGCGCCGAGGGCGGCCCGGTTGGCACCCCCAACGAAGTCGCGTTCTTCAACGGCGTCGCCGTCCCCGTCGAACTCCAGATGAAATGGTATGACGTCTGGGGCACGGAACAAACCTACAACCACATGTCGGCGGGCTGGAGCTGGGCCTTTGACACGCCCTTCACCTGGTTCAAGCAGAACGCCTCGCGGCTCGGCGGCATCCGTCAGTGCATGGCCGTCTCCTGGCCCGGCCACATCAAGGATCAGGGCGCCCTCCGCGAGCAGTTCTGCCACGTCATTGATGTCGTGCCCACCCTCCTGGAGGTCTGCGGCATCCAGCAGCCCGAATACGTGGATGGCATTAAGCAAAGCCCCATTGAAGGCACCAGTTTCGCCTATACCTTCGACGAGAAGAACGCCAAGGCAGCGTCCCGCCACAAGACCCAGTATTTCGAGATGATGGGCCAGTGGGCGCTCTATCACGAAGGCTGGCTGCTGAGCACCAAGGTGAACCGCGCGCCGTGGGAGGCGTTCGGCGCCGCCAACACCGACCCGCTCAACAACCAGGTGCTCCAACTCTATAACCTGGCCGAGGACTTCAGCCAATCCCAGGACATCGCCGACCAGCATCCGGCCAAGGTGAAAGAGCTGAAGAAGATGTTCATCGAGGAAGGGAAGAAATATCAGGTCTTCCCGATGGACGCCTCGGTCGCGGCCCGCATCGTGGCCCCGCGCCCGAACATCACCGCCGGCCGCACCGAGTTCGTGTACACGCACCCCATGACCGGCCTGCCGCAGGGCGATTCACCATTCCTGCTCGACAGTTCCTACACCATCACCGCGGACATCGAAGTGCCGGACGGCGGCGCCGAGGGTGTGATGGTGACCTCGGGCGGGCGCTTCGCCGGCTACGGCTTCTACCTGCTCAAGGGCAAGCCGGTGTTCCTCTGGAACCTGCTCGACTTGAAACGCGTCAAGTGGGAAGGCCCCGAGGCACTCGCACCCGGCAAGCACAGGGTGGAGTTCGACTTCAAGTACGAGGGTCTCGGCGTCGCCACGCTCGCGTTCAACAACATGAGCGGTCTCGGCCGACCCGGCACCGGCACGCTCAAGGTGGATGGCAAAGAAGTCGCCACGCAGAAGATGGAGAAGACCCTGCCTATGATCCTCCAATGGGACGAGAGCTTCGACATCGGCTCCGACACCCTGACCGGCGTCAACGATGAGGACTACAAGCCTCCGTTCCCCCTCACCGCCAAACTCAACAAGCTGACGATTAAAGTGGACCGCCCGCAATTGTCGCCCGAGGACATCAAGAAGCTCGAAGCGGGCATGCAGCAGGCGGCGGATGCGAAGTAAGTCGTTTCATTCGTGAACCACGCGGGCCGCTCCCAGAGGAGCGGCCCGCGAATTTACCGGCGAAACAGAAATATCAAACTGGAAATGAACACAAACATAAAAACGGACAAAAACAAGGTGGTCGCAGGCACAATGGCCTGCGCCCTGGGCCTGACACTACTGATCACGGGTTGCGCCACCGGGAACCAAGCCAGTTCCCAATCGGCCAACTACAAGATGACCACGGCTTTTGCACCCGGGGTCGCGGTGCCGGACAAGGTGGAGACCTCCATCGGCACGCTGAATCTGAACTACGGGTATCCCGATGATGCGACCACCCGGAAAATCTATGACAATCTGGATGCGTCGCGGGCGCTGCAGGCTTACTTGCTGGCGATCCCGATTGTAAACCAGGCCGGCATGCGCGATTCGTTGCGCAAATTCGGACCCGACAACCAGACGGACGTCATCTGGGAAAACCTGGTGGATTCCAAAACCGTGGAGCTGACGGCAAACGACAACACCATCTACAGCTTCATCTGGATCGACACTCATAAAGGGCCGCTGGTCCTCGAGGTTCCTCCCATGATCCTGGGGGCCATTGATGATTTTTGGTATAAATGGGTGGCCGACATCGGCATCACCGGTGCCGACAGGGGCAAGGGCGGCAAGTATCTGATCCTGCCCCCCGGCTATACTAACAACGTGCCCGAAGGCTATTTCGTGGTGCGCCCGAGCACCTACGGCAACTGGATGCCCTTCCGTTCCTTTCTCGTGGAAGGTTCGACCAATCCCGGGGTCGAGGCTGTCAAAAAATATCTAAAGATCTATCAGCTTTCAGACGGAGCCGATTCCTCTGCGGTCAAGCTCGTCAATGCCTCGGGTATTCCTTCGAACTTTGTCCCCCCCGGTGACTACGCTTTCTGGAATCTCTTGAACGAGGTCATCCAGGAGGAACCTAGCACGGGAAGCGATCCCACCACGCTGGGCCTCTTTGCCTCGATCGGTATCGAGAAGGGCAAGCCCTTCAATCCCGATGCCCGGATGAAGAAGATTCTCGCGGACACCGCGAACATCGGTGCCGTGACCGCGCGGACCCTCGCCTACCGAATTCGTGGCCAAGACGCCTACTTCTATCCGAACAGCCCGTGGCGTCTGCCCTTCTTCGGCGGCTACAAGTTTGAGAAGGCGCCGGGCGTGGCCAATCTGGATGGTGCCGCTTTCTTCTACTACTTCGCCACCGGCGTCACCCCGGCCATGGCGGAGAAAATGGTTGGCAAAGGCTCGCAGTACCCCTGGTGTGCGCAGGACTCGAATGGCAATCCTTTCGAGGGGGGAAAGAATTATAAGCTACGCCTGCCACCGAATATTCCCGTGAAGGACTTCTGGTCCGTGATCGTGTATGACAACCAAACCCGATCCATGGTTCAGACCGACCAGAAGTCGCCGGGCGTAAGCAGCCAGAACAAGGATCTCCAAGTCAACGCCGATGGCTCGGTGGATGTCTGGTTCGGTCCCAAAGCTCCGGCAGGGAAAGAAAGCAATTGGGTGCAGACTATTCCGGGCAAAGGCTGGTTCATGATCCTGCGCCTCTATGGCCCGCTCGACCCGTGGTTCAACCAGACCTGGCGGCCTGGGGAGATCGAGTTGGTGAAGTGAGGCTAGTTATGCCACAAGAACTTCAAATCATCCGCGCCAGTGAATTCATCCGGTTTAGCGCGCAAGGTCATTTCGACCTGGCGGCCAGCAAGGAAGCCCTGGCGGAGCTGGCCGGCGTGTGTCGGAAACGGGGCATCGCCCACGCGATGATGGATTTGCGGGCTTTGCACCCGGGTCCGAAGCCCGTGTTTAGCCCCGCTGACTTGGCTGAACTCGTGGGCACGTTTCGCGAAGTTGGCTTCACTCAGCAGGAGCGCCTGGCGGTTCTTTACGGTTCCGACCCCCACCACCGAGCCCGGCTGTTTGCGTTCTTGAGTACCATGCACGGCTACGCCGTTCGGGCTTTTGGCGACTTCGAGGAGGCGCTGCTCTGGCTTTCCAGCGGCCAGGAAACTGAACCCGGGCACCGGCGAACCCCCGGGGAGAAATCGGTGCCCGTGCGCTTCCCGAAGCGCGAGGCACGGCGCGTGAGGCGGTCTGCTCGCTCGCGGGCGAAGAAGTAACGCAGCCTTTAGAGCGAGTCCAATTCGCGCCAGCGCACGTTTCTTGTTGGGGCCCCCGACTCCTGCCCTGATTTGACCCCAGTTACCAGGAACAAGGGTCGGGGCGCTTTGCAGCAACGGTAGTGCTACGGTAGTGCTACGGTAGCGCTACGGTAGTGCAACAGTAGTGCAGGGGGGGCACTCTCCCAGAACAACCCACCCGTTGGCAGCGCGGTTTCCCACCATATTGTCCGCTTTATGGACACTTGCTGAGAAATGGATGTTTAATCTTAACGGATCAGTAGCGCCGAACCTTGGCTGCCCCTTCAGCCTGCTTGCTCCCTCGCGCGCCCGATGGGGATCCCCAGCTTCTTCATACGCGAGTAGAGGGTGCTGGGGTTGAGACCCAGTTTGCTCGCCGCGCCAGCCGGGCCTTTGATCTTCCAGTCGGTTGCGTGGCAGATGCGGAGGATGTGTGCCCGCTCAAGCGCTTGCAGCGTGTCACTTTCCCAGGCATCAGCGGCGGGGTCGGTCCGGGCGTGGCGCTCGCGAGTTTTGGCCGGGGCAGCCGAACTCAACTGGATGGCTTCCAGCCTCAGCGATGTTCCGGGAGACAGGATGATCGCGCGCTCGAGGACGTTTTCCAGTTCGCGCACGTTGCCGGGCCAGCCATAAGCGGTCAACCGGTCCAGAATGACGTGGGGGATCCGTTCGATGTTTCGTCCGAGTTGGCGGGCCTTGCGGGTGACCAGGTAGGCGGCGAGCAGTGGGATGTCTTCCCGGCGTTCGCGCAGTGGCGGCAGGTGAATCGGAAAGACGGACATGCGATGGTAAAGGTCACTGCGAAAGCGACCGTCGCGCACGGCCTGTTCCAGGTCGCGGTTGCTGGCGGCGATGACGCGCACGTTGGTCCGCAGTGGCCGGTCGCCGCCGACTCGTTCAAACTCACCCGACTGGAGCACGCGCAACATCTTGGCCTGGGTTTCGAGCGGCAGCTCGCCCACCTCATCCAGGAAGAGCGTGCCGCCGTCGGCTTGTTCGAACCGGCCCACGCGGCGCGCGATGGCACCGGTGAAGGCGCCTTTCTCGTGGCCGAACAATTCGCTTTCCACCAGGGTCGCCGGCAAGGCGGCGCAATTGACGGCAATGAACAGGCGCTGCTTGCGGTCGCTGTGCTGGTGGATGGCGCGGGCGACCAGTTCCTTGCCCGTGCCAGTCTCGCCGCTGACCAGGACCGTGGAGGATGTGCCGGCCACCAGTTCCACCTGTTCGAGCACGCGGGCCAGGGGCGCGCTGCGGCCGATGATGTCGGCGTGCGTGACTCCCCGATCGACCTCTTCCCGGAGAAACAGATTCTCAGATTGCAGTTGCGCTTTCAACTGCCGCAGCTCTTCCAGGGATTTGCGTAGCGCGTCCTCTGTTTCCATTTGCTCGGTGATGTCAACGCTGTCGCCGAGCCAATGGACATGTTTCCCGTCGCGTTCTTCTCCCAGGGAGATGGCGCGACTCTTTATCCACCGCCAGCCGCCACGCCCGTCGGACAGACGATAGACCGATCTGAACGGCTCACCTGTAGGCAGCGAACGTTCCACACTTTCCTGGTAGGCCCGGGTGTCATCGGGATGCATCATGGCGATCACATCATTAAGGGTCCTCGGAGCGCTGGCTGGCAACAACCCGATCTTAGCCTCGGGTGCGGCGTTTCCGAGATATTCCATTTCGAGCCCATCTTCAGTCAAGCGGATCTCGCCCAGCACGGAAAATGCGTTTGCGGCTAGCTTCCACAGCCTATCTTGCTCGGACTTGACTTCGAAGCGGGAGCCTTCCAGGTCCCGCAGCGACTGGCGCAGTGAAGCCTCGGCTTCTCGCTGCGGCGTGAGATCGCGGTTGGTGAAAACCCAGCCGACATGTTTGCCGTCGCAGATTTGCACCGATACGGCCCGCCCCTCGATCCAGCGCCAGCCGCCATGGCCGTCGGGCAGGCGATAATTCATGTCAAACGGTTCGCCGGCAGCCAGCGAACGTTGCACAGCTTCCTCTGAGGCTTGGCGATCATCCGGGTGCATCATTTTCAGAGCAGCCTCAATGCTCTTGGGAAAAGTGCTTGGCGCCAGTCCGAGTCTCGGCTCGGGAGGGAGGTCCCCGAGAATCGTCAGGGCTATCCCGCTGCCGGTGACGCGGGCTTCGCCCAACACAATGAAGGGGTTGGACGCCAGCTTCCAGAGCTTGTCGTGGGCGGACGGCAGTTCAGCGCGGGCGGCTTTCGACTTCCGCATCAGAGCTCGCACCTTCTTCTCCATTTCCTGTGGGAGTCTCGCATTCATAGAATCTAAAACCTCCAGTCGAAATACCGACCGGTCGGCCAATCAACTCGGAAAAGGTCGAAATGTCAACCGGCAATCTTCCTGTGCTGAGCAAGCGCAGACGAACTTGTGCTGTTTCTCAGGCAGTATCAATGACTTAAGCCCTGGCCGCCCATTCGCTCCGGATTCTGGCACACGACTAGCAATACCGTCGGTCAGATGATCCGAATCACCACTCAGAAGGAGAAGAACGGCACGGTCGTGACCATTGACGGTCAGTTGGCGGATTCAGATCTGCGCGAGATCCAGCGGGCCCGCAATTCAACGAAGGGCACGGTGGATTTGAATCTCCGGGGACTAGATGCATGTGCGGTTGGTGGAGTCCGGATCCTGCGAGAGTGGCTGGATGCGGGAGCGCGGCTTCAGTCTGCCACCCCCTTCCTGGAGATGATCTTGAAAGAACCGTCGTCCTAAAGCGCCAGCAGCCAGACAACCAAATCAGTAAACAGTGATCAGCCAACAGTAAAACACCGTGACAAAAGACATAATATGAAAAACAACCAACGCCTCACATTTGCTAAGCAGACCTGTCTAACCCTCCTCCTGGCGACGCTCGCGCTGCCAACCCTCGCCCAACAACCTACCGCAGCGGAGCGCACCGCCATGCTCAAGGCCACCCTGGCCGCCAGCCAGGCGGTTCTTCGTCAATACGAGTGGATCGAAACCACCGTGGTCAGCCTCAAGGGCGACGAGAAGTCACGGAAGCAAGAGCGGTGCTACTAC
The DNA here is from genome assembly GCA_903912925.1 of uncultured Verrucomicrobia subdivision 3 bacterium. GTDB lineage: Bacteria > Verrucomicrobiota > Verrucomicrobiia > Limisphaerales > UBA8199 > PALSA-1440. Next base: position 40,702 of record CAIWJG010000783.1, read on the forward strand.
GGTGCCGACGGGGGCCTGCAGAAGATCGAGATAAGCGGCACGCCGGAGCCGGAGAAGAAGCGCGGCTTGCGCGGACGGATCGCCGAGAAGAAGCAGGGGGAGATGACCGACTACATGAAGAGCACCGTCGCCTTGGTGAAGACTTACGTGCCGCCCAGTCCGGCGAAGATTCAGGCCGCCAAGGAGGCCGGCAAGGTTTCCATCGAGGTGCTGGATCCCGGCAAACGCGCCCGACTCAACTTCCGGGACTATGAGAAGCCGGGCGACAATCTTGGCGTGGAAGTGGACCTGACGAACAATCGCCCCTTGGGGCTGAAGGTTTCCACCTACCTGGACGATGCCAAGGATGCCGTGACGCTGGACGTGCGCATGGGCCAGTTGAACGATGGCACCACTTATCCTTCGGATGTCGCGCTTGTTGCCAAGGCAAAGAACCTAACGGTCACGGTGAAAAACAGCGGCTACCGGAAGGCGACGCAGTAACCGGCCATCGAACAGAAATCTCCGCCATGAAAACTAAAACTGTTCGTCTCTCGCTCGTCACTCTGCTGACGACGGCGGCGGCCATTGGCTTGACGGCGGCAGCCCAGCCCGCCGACCCAGGCTGGCCGCGCGTGTTCAAGCAGGACAAGAAGCAGCTCACCGTCTATCAGCCCCAGGTGGATTACTGGCGGGGCTACACTAACATCCACTTCCGCTGCGCCATTGCGGTCAAAGGCGTGACCAAGCAAGAAAAGTTCGGCGTCGCCGAAATAGACGCCGTGACGGTGACCGACCAGGCTGATCGCATCGTGGCCTTGGTGCCTACGCAACGCGACATCCGCTTTCCCAACTGCTCCGCTGACGAGCTGGCCGCTCTGCGCGGGGTGGTTGATGCGCTGCGCCCGCCGGGACAGGCCATGACCATTTCGTTGGACCGGGTGATTGCCTACCTGAATCCTGACCAGCACCCGACGCAACCACCCGTGGCGGTGAATCTCGATCCGCCCAGGATATTTTACAGTCGCCAACCGGCCATCCTGGTCATCTTCCTCGGCGAGCCGCAGTTCAAGCCGGTTGAGACGAACCGGACGGACCTCCTGTTCGCCCTCAACACCAACTGGGATGTTCTGTATGACACCGCGTCCCAGCGCTACTACCTGCTGAACGGAGACAACTGGCTGACCGCACCCGACGTAAAAGGTCCGTGGACCGCCGCCCTGAACCTTCCTCGGTTGCTCGCGACGCTGCCCGCCTACGACCATTGGGCGGCCGTGCGGGCTAACCTGCCGGGCAAGCCGGCTAAGGTCGTGCCCGTCGTCTATGTCAGCACACAGCCGGCGGAATTGATCATCACCCAGGGCGACCCCAGCTACAGCCCGATTCCGGGCACGCGTCTCTTTCGTGTTGTGGATACCGACAGCATCTTGTTCCGCGATACGGGGGCTGAAAAGTTCTATTTCTTGGTCGCGGGACGCTGGTTTCGCGCGGCCGACCTGGAGGGGCCGTGGTCAGCGGCCAGCCGGGATTTGCCCGCCGACTTCGCTCAGATTCCCGACAACGATCCGATGGCGTTCGTGAAGGCCGCCGTGCCGGGAACGCGCCAAGCGCAGGACGCAGTGCTGCTGGCGTCCATCCCCACGACGACCACCGTCAACCTCACGAATGCGACGGTGAACGTGACATACAGCGGCGCGCCGCAGTTCGTCGTGATCACAAACACGGTAATTCAATACGCAGTCAACACGCCTAAGCAGGTGTTTCTGGTCGGAAACGGTTACTACTGTTGTGACCAGGGAGTCTGGTTCTGCGGCGCCAGCGCGATGGGACCGTGGACCTTTTGCACCAGCGTGCCATCAGTCATCTATACCATCCCGCCCTCAAGTCCCAACTACAACGTCACATACGTGCTGGTGCAAAGCTCGACGCCGACCACGGTGACCTACAGCCAGACCTCCGGTTACAGCGGCGAATACGTGGCCGCGACGGGGGTGCTGATGTTCGGCGCAGGCATGCTGGCGGGTGCGGCGATCGCCAACAACAACAGCTACTACTATCCGCCGCCGTGTCATTACTCCTACGGCTGCGGGGCGACCTATCACTACGGTTACGGCGGCTATTACGGCGCCAGCAGCACGGCGTATGGACCTTATGGCAGCGCGAGCCATGCGGCGGCTTACAATCCCTACACAGGTACCTCGGCGGCGAGCCGCTCGGTGAGCACACCCTATGGGACGGCGAGCCAGGGTGCTGCCTACAATCCCTATACGGGCGCCCGGGCCGCCGGCGAGTCGGTGAGCACCGCTTACGGATCAGCCAGCCGCGGCGCCGCCTACAACCCGACCACTGGTAATGCCGCCTGGGGCGGCTCCCGCTCCAGCGCCTACGGCAGCGCCAGCGCAGTACAGACGAGCTCGGGTGCGGGCGCGGCCACCTGGAACACCGCCAACAGCCAGGGTACCGTTGCCAAGACCTCGTCGGGCAATGTCTATGCGAGCAACGGCGACTCGGTCTACAAGAAAGACTCTAACGGGAGCTGGTCGCAAAATTCGGGCAGTGGGTGGCAGACCGTCCAAAGCCCACAGCAACAGGCCCAAACGCAGGCCAGTTCCTATCAGCAATCGGCGCAATCACAGGCGAGTTCTTATCAGCAGCAGGCGCAATCCAAGTCCAGTTCCTCTCAGCAACAGGCCCAATCCCAGGCCAGTTCCCAACAGCAGCAGGCCCAATCGCAAGCCAGCACCGCCAACAGTTCGGCGTCAAGCAAACAAGCACAGGCCCAGTCACAAGCCGGTTCTTATCAACAACAGCGCTCCAGCAGCGGCAGCGCTTCGTCCGCTTCCAGCTCCTGGAGTCAGAACAAGCAAAGCATGGAGTCCCAGGACCAGTCCCGCTCCTGGGGCAACCAGCAGCACCAGAGCTCCCAGTCCTGGCAAAGCTCCGGAGGGCACTCGTCCGGATCAAGCTCCTACAGCAGATCTTCCGGCGGCAGCCGCTCAGGGGGTGGCCGGAGATGAAGAAAAGATTTTGCCGCTTTCCCTTATCCACCGCCTTATGAAGAGGGGGAAGGCCTCTCTGTTCCCTTCCGCCGCATGGCTGATAGGCCTCGTGGTGCTATTGGCCGCCGCATGGACCACCCCGGGTATCGCGGAAGAGCCAACCAATGCCCCGACCTCAGGCATGCTCCTGATCAGCCCTTTGGGGCAGCCGGTGACCGTCCCCACCAATGCGCTTCCGCCAGGCCTCCTGCCTCCACCCTCGATGGGCTTGGAATCTCAAGTGCCGACGCCAGCCCGCGGGGGCAGCGTGCCGGAGGCGGTCCAGCAGCGCCAGGAGGAATCTCGGGAAGGACGGGACCGGCTCATGTTCTTCCCACCGTACCAGCCCCGGCTAATGCCGTACCTGGCCAGCCAGGATGAATTGGGAAACACCGCGATCAAACCCGGCCCGCTCATTCCATCCACACCCCTCGATGTCGCGGCGCAACAGGGCAAATACCGGATTTCCGAAGCCGGCTTGTACTACTCACTTCAACAGACCTTCACCTGGGTGAGCATGACCGATGTGATGCACGGCGACAATAACCTTGGCTATTACACCATGAGCTTCCATTCCAAGTGGGCCGTCTTTGACGACCCTGCCAGCGGTACCGCCGGCTGGATCAGCGCCAAAATCAACGCCAAGACCGGCCTCGGGGACGCTGGTGACACACAATCGGCCGCGCGCAACCTCGGCAGCATCACCGATCCCACCGGCATCTGGTCCAAAGTGAATGGAGTCCGAATGCCCGAACTGGCCTGGCAGCAATCGCTCCGCGACGGCGAAGTAGTGGTGGTCGCCGGTATGGTCAACCAGGGCGACTATTTCGATGCCAACAGCTACGCCAACAGCGGGCGCGGCCAGTTCCTCAACTCGGCCCTGATTGACTCGATGGTCGTGCCCCTAACGGCCTATAACTTCGGCATGAATCTCCAGTGGCAGCCGGCTGATGAATGGTACGGCATTATCGGCAGCTCGGTCGGTAACGGCCACGCTGGCTGCGTGCCCTGGACGGATTTCGCCTGGGACAACTGGAGCCTGGTCGCCGAGTTCGGCTATGCGCCGCCCGACTTTCTAGGCCTGGGCCCCGGCGTCTATCGCATCCAGCCGTTTGTGGGTCAGGCCGGGGGCGACCCGCTCACGAAAGGTTTTGGTTTGAACTTTCAGCAGCAGCTTGGCCCGCACTCGCCGTTCGGCTGGTTCGGTCGATACGGCCGCGGCGGAGCGGAGCGGTTCCAAAGCGGATCAACGGAGCAGGCCGGCACCGGCGCCCAGGTCGGCACAGGTTTTGCCATGCGAGGTCCCCTCGAATATGCGGGGCTGTTTCCGAGCCGCGGCCACGATGCTGCCGGCATCGGGTTCGTATGGAGCCGTCCCAACCCAGCAGACCAGCCGTTGTACCATCAGGATGAATATGGCCTCGAGCTTGGGTATGTTCTGCAGCTCACACCCACGATGAAGCTGCAGCCCGACCTTCAGGTCGTGTGGAATCGCGCCCACAACCCGGACGCCGGCCCGGCCACCGTCTTCCAACTGCAACTCGACATTGCCTGGTGATCAGAATCTTGAGCACGGACTTTCAACAGAAGCAAACTGAGAGGATGGAGAGGGACAACCAGTCTCTGTTGCCTCCTGTTCAGTTCTTCCGTTGCACCGCCTGCAAATTCACGGGCGGAATGGACCTCTCCAACGAACCCCTCGATCTTGATCTCCTCGGCAAGATGCCCAAGAACAAAGCGAAGCTATAATCTCCTATGAAAAAGAAACTCCTGATACTCCTGGTTGCTGCCCTGGCCCTCGTGGCCATCGCCGTAGTCTATTTCCGCAGCGATCCCAGGCAGCAGATCGCCCGGGAGGCTTACATCTACGGCTACCCGCTCGTTACGATGGACCTGACGCGCCGTCAGGAAACCAACGTCCGCGTTCCCGATGACGCCCACGCCCCCATGGGCCAGATCGTCAAGCTGCGGGCTTATCCCGCCGTGGACAACCACACCGCTGCCGCGCCCAACGCGGACACCCTCTACACCATGGTCTGGCTGGATGTCTCCGCCGAGCCGTGGGTCTTCAGCATTCCCGACATGGGCGACCGCTTCTACATCATGCCTATGCTGAGCGGCTACAACGAGGTGTTCTTTGTCGCCGGCACGCGGGCCACCGGCGGCAAGCCGCAGAAGTACGTGGTTACCGGCCCGGGTTGGTCGGGCGCGCTGCCCGAGGGAGTCAAGGAGGTCAAGTCACCCACCGCGTTGGTGTGGATTCTCGGCCGCGTCTATTGCACCGGCACCCGGGAGGACTACCAGGCCGTCCACCAGTTGCAGGATCAGTTCACCGCCGTCCCGCTCAGTTCCTACGGCAAGCCGTACACGCCGCCACCCGCCGTCGTGGACGAGAAATTCGACATGAAGATCGCCGTCCGCAAACAGGTCAACGCCATGTCCCTGGAGGAATTCTTCGACTACTTCGCCCGGCTGCTGAAGACCAATCCGCCCAAACCCGAAGACGCACCCCTTGCGGCCCGGATGGCGAAGATCGGGATCGTCCCGGGACAGGACCTAGACCGCAGCAAGCTCCCGGCGCTGGGCGGGAAGCTCGACCCAAAAATCGCGCTCCTGGAGATGGTGGAAGTCCTGAAAACCACCAGGGTGATCAACGGCTGGCTCTATTGGACGAGCGACGCGGGCAGCTACGGCACGGATTATCTCCAGCGGGCGATGGTCACACTCATCGGCCCAGGCCTGAACTTTCCGCAGGACGCCGTCTATCCGTTCTCTGAGAAGGACGAACACGGCGAGAAATACGACGGCGCGGCTCACAAATACGTCATCCACTTCGACAAAGGGGGCCTGCCGCCGGTCAAAGGCTTCTGGTCGCTGACCATGTACGACCCGGAGTTCTTCTTCGTGCCGAATCCCATCAACCGTTACAACCTGAGCCAGCGGAATACCTTCGTCACCAACCCGGACGGCTCGGTGGACCTGTATCTCCAGGCGGAATCACCCGGCCCAGACAAGGAAGCCAACTGGCTGCCGGCGCCCAAGGGCAAATTCGTCCCCATGCTCCGGCTCTACTGGCCTCAGGACACACCACCTTCCATCCTCGACGGCTCGTGGAAACCACCGGCACTCAAAATCGCCCAGCCGTAGTAAACTCTTCGGTCATCGCATCCGCAGCAGAGTCGAAACAACAAAACCGCAGTGCCAAAGCAAAACAACAAATACAAAGCAACACGCAATCCGCCAATTAAATGAAAGCAATCAACATCATCGCCAAGAACCTGAAAACAGCCACGCCCCTGCTCTGTCTGGCGGCGGGCGCGCTCCTGACGGGCTGCGCCAGCCTCCAGGAGAACATGGATGCGGCCCGCAAGGAGCATCTCGTTCCGGGCAAGCAGATTCACATGACGAACTTTCGCCCTCATCGCTTCTGCGAGGTGGCCTTGATCAACGGCACCAGCAAGGGCAACGCCATCGCCGAATTCTACAACTCGACAGGGGTTGACGACCCGACGCCAGAGCGGTTCGCCGCCCTCGACGAAAAGAAGATCGCCAAGGAGAATCATGCGCGGAAAGCCTTTTGCAACCCAGTTCGGTACTGGATGATGGATGAGTTCTGGTGCAATGAGGCCGGCGTTGATCACACCTTCGGTGACATCAAAATGACCTGGATGGGCGTGGTGCCGGTCGAGGAGCTGGAGAAATCAGTCACCAAGGGCCATTACAACCCCGGCTACATCTTCCGGAACTCGCAGTACAAGTTCAACAAAGGCAGCGAGATCTATATCCTCGACTCGCCCGACGGCGAGGTCTTCGTCATGCAGTCGTTCACCAGCTTCGTCCAGAAGCAAGTGGACATTAACCATATCAAGGACCTGGGCCCCCTGCTCCATATGCCGCCGGGCTTTAAATTCCGCTCCGTGGTCCTGGATCGCGACTTGATAGTTAATCAAGAGAAGACCAAACACCTCGCCCATGTCTTCCAGGACGATTTGAAGAACGCCTATCAGGGCTCGGACGGCGGCAAAGCCTTCAACTTCATTCCGTAAGCCAGCGCTTGCGGTGATTGGGTTGCGGGTGCGTGTGGATTCAGAGCTGGCACCCGCACCTCCCGCCTCACTCCAACAAAGCGAGATTCCATGGACCAAACAGAGACTCCAGCAAAAAGTAAGGGGCGCCTCCGGCGCTGGAAGTTGGCAGTCATCGTTGCCATCGCTATTATCGCCGGCGGTGGTTGGTGGGTCTTGCGAGAAGGCAAGCCGTGGCTCGATGGTGTGGAGGCCTACATCTTCGGTTTCCCTATGGTGGTAATGGATCTCACCCGTGAGGCTTCGTTGGCGGAAACACCGGGCGAGATCACCGCCCCAATGAACCAGTTCTCCGTCATGTCCAAATACCCGGACGCCTCCTTCCGGGCCGTGCCGCGCACCGGCCTGGATACTCTGTTCGCGTGCGCCTGGGCCGACCTCGAAAAGGAGCCGCTGGTGCTTTCGGTGCCGGACACCGGCGGGCGCTACTACGTGATCGCGCTCTTCGACTTCTGGAGCAATGTCTTTGCTTCCATCGGCAAGCGAACCACGGGCACCGGGGCGAAAAACTTCCTGATTGCCGGACCGGGCTGGCAGGGTACCACGCCGGCGGGCGTGGATGGCGTTTATCGCTCGCCCACGCGCATCGTTTGGGTCAACGGCCAAATGCAGGCGGATGGTTCGCAGGAATGCCCCGCCGTGACGGCCCTGCAAAAGCAATACAAGCTGACGCCGCTGAGCACTTGGGGGCAGCCCTACACGCCGCCCTCCCGCTTGCCGATTGCGGCCGGCCGGGACACCAAGACGCCTCCTGTTCAGCAGATTATGCAAGTGGATGCGGGCGAGTTCTTCGGGCGGCTTGCGCGGTTGATGAAGGACAACCCACCTGCGGCCGCCGACGCGCCGATGGTCAGGAAGCTGGGGAGCATCGGCATCGAACCCGGCAAGGATTTCAATATCAGTCAGGCGGAACCTCGCATTGCCCGCGCG
>CAIWJG010000784.1 GCA_903912925.1 uncultured Verrucomicrobia subdivision 3 bacterium
GGATGTGTTGAGCGGGGAGAAGGTGGACTTGCAGGCGGTCTCGGTTGAACCGATGGTGCCGCGGCTGCTGCGCGTGGATGCGCGGGCTGATGGCTCACATAGGCGCTAACTTAAGCCAAAGATCCCCTCGTCGTCGGTTTTGCAGGCTTTTTCGAGGACGAGGAGGACGAGGTAGCCCTGGGCGGAACTAACTGGACTACGGGAAAGGGTCGTCGTCGCACAAGCTGAAGCGGTTCGAGGTGCGGGATAGGGCTCAATACGAGCCGGGCATGGGGCAGGCTTGCTTGCGACCCTGGGCCGCAAAGGCGCGGCTCCCAACCGGTAAACCTAAAAGCGGCAGTTGATTTAACCGCAAAGAACGCAAAGAACGCAAAAAAAGATAGTTATGAATGGAGGGCATAAGTCTCCCCTTCACCCGCTTCCAGACGGGCGCCTTGCCACGGACTACTATGGACGAATCCGACTCCCGGTCGGGCTTGGGGGCGTTCTTCTTCGGGGGCAGGGGACGGTTGGGGGGTGAAATTATTTCACTGAATTGTTGTAAGTGGCTGCAAATCAACCGGCTTTTTTTCAGGCTGTTACTGATTTATCCGAGGGCAAATGCAGCGCAAGCCAGCCCACGCCCAGCTCCGTAGGAGCGACATGTTTATAGTGACCATGCCCCCGATGATTCGCTCAAGCTCCGTCGGAGCGGCATGGCCCTCGCCGGACCTTACCATGCCGCCCCGATGGGGCTTAAGACGGTTCTGTTTGGACGCTGGTACTATAAACAGGCCGCTCCTACGGAGCTGGCCGCTTAGCTCCCGGCGATCCCCACGATCCTTTACGTGATGTAATGCAGCAATTCTCATTATGGCCCTGTCACTCCCCGCCGGGTGAGGGCACCCGGCTTCCCCGTCTCGTCCATAATGAGAATTGCTGGATGTAATGGGCCAGGGCTTGCAGGTCGGCCTTGGCTGTGAATTCCAAAATGACCCAAGCTATGGGCTGACCTCTGCTACGTTCTAAACCGGGCTTGGTATCAGCGAGCTTGTCGAGCCGCTGATCCGCTGGCAACTTAGCTTTATGACAACCAAGACCGTCGAGCTTGAATTGGACGCCGTTGCAAAACTGGAAGCGGCGAGATGGAGCGCCGGGGAATCTCTTTCGGCGGTAGTGCGTCGCGCCACATTTACCGGCAAGCCCCACCTCGCCCGCGAGTTACTCGAGGATTTTCGGCAGCGGGCCGGCCATTCGCCGTTGAGCGAGGATGCTTTGCAACGCCTGCACGAGGCCCAGGAGCACCCGGTCCGTAGTCCGTCGCATTGGGATTGAGTTGCGATGCTCTTCGACACCCCGCCTTATTGACTACGAACGGGAGGTCAGACGCAGCCGCCCCCGGCTCGGCCCATAGCTTCCTCGTGCAGCATCCCAACGCGCCCCTTTACATCAGCATCATCAGCCTGGGTGAGTTCGGCGAAGGCTTCGCCCCGACGCAACAGCCAGACTGCCGGGCGTGCCTCCACCATTACACCGTGTTGGACCTTGACCGTGACATGGCCTGGGCCGCCAGCCAAATTGCGCGGCAACTCCGTTCCAGTGGGACCCTCCTTGGCGAGAATGATGTGTGGATTGCCGCCACGGCCCTGCACCACAACCTCGCCCTGGTCACGAACAACGTGCAGCACTTTCAAAGAGTCTCCGGCCTGCAAGTGGCGAGGTACTGACGGCGTGGTGATCCGGCGCAAAGCAGCCGGGAAGTTTGGCGCACATACACCAGCGCGAGCCGACTCCGCTGCCGCTCGGTAATTTGCTCAGGGTTCACCAGCGCCTTCCTTTCTCTGGGCAGCGGCCTGGACCCTCTGCGCGCGGAGCGCGGCCTGATGGAGCACGGAGAGATCCCAGCGCGCCTTCTGGCCAAGATCCACGCCGGCCCGCTCGGCCCGCGCGACGATGGCGTCAAAATCCTTGTGGCGTATCCACCAGGCGCTGGCGCGGTATCCGAAGTTCGCCGTGTGGCTGGCGAACCGGTAAATGAAGCTCCCTACCTGAAAGAGAATCGGCTCGGGAGCGAACATCCCGGCTCGCGCAGCGGGTCATGGCGGGGGCGAAGGCGGCGGCAGGCCCGCGGCATCCATCGCCCGCTGGAGCAAATCTGTAAGGCCCAATTGGTCCGCCCACTCGCGGAGGTAAGCACAATCCAGCGCCGAACCCTGGACTTTGAGAACCCCGAGGACGTCGTTCCATTGCCGGTCGGACACGCCGCCGCCGTCACGATACCATTGCAGCTTGGCCAGGACCGTGTCCTCGGGGGAGGCGACATAGATGCTCGTCTGCCCGTCAGGACCAGTCGCCTGCAGGACGCGCCGCCGCATTTGCATTAAATGAAACGGTTCCGCTCGCGCCACGAACACGTCCACCTTCAACATGCTGTCGAGATGGATTACGTTGAAACTGCGACTGGAGGCAACCGCGGCGCGAATGGCCTCGACATCGGCGTAAAAGCCAGGGTGGAGGCTCTGGGCCAGCGGCTCGGCATGGTGGGGACCAACGGCAGCCACGAAATCAGCGTCTGCAGTCGCGCGGTAAATGCCATGTACCGAGCTGGCCATCGAGCCGCCGAGGAAGTAGGGAATCCGGAGGCGATCAAACGCCCTCACCACCAGCAGGTTCACCTCGGTTTGCTCGGGGTTCATGGGTCAGGAGGTGGTGGGCCGAAAAGTTTGGCAGCCAGATCAGGGCCGAGATGGATATCCGCGAACCGGCGACGCATCTCAGCCTGGGTGGCCATGGGATGACGGGACCGAAGCCCCGCCAAGCAGAGTTCGCGCGCGGTCGCGCTCATGCGGTCAGTAAGCTGCAACTTACGCCACGCCGGCGCCCGCCGCATCAGTTCGATCAACACCCGCTCAGCTTCGGGACTGGTATCGGGCGACTGGGTGGTCATCTTCGCCTAGCAGTAACACCCGACCGCTGCCGTGTCGAGCATTGACCTGCGACCATTTCCGTATAGGTGACCTCGGTGGCCGTGAAGCTGACCGGCTCGTTGGCCCAATACCATGCCACCGACCGCTGTAATTGATAGACACCGCCGACGGTTAAGTTGGAAAAGGTCAGGAATTAATCGGCTTGGAGATTGATCCCGTGTTGAAGAGGGAGCGGCTGCGCCTGCGCTACCAGCGATTCGACGGCGCCACCCGAGACTACCTGCTGGAGCTCCGCCTGCGCCACTACACATTACTCGCCAGGGAGGACGCGCCGGGCTCGCAGCAGGGTCTGGATGCGGTTTTCGTCGCGAATGGGTGAGTTGGGATCGAGGCTGCTGATGCGCACCCGTTCGGAGGAGTGGATGAACAGCTTGTTCCCGAGATAAATGCCCACGCGAACCACCCGTTCCGGCTTGCCACGCCGGGCGCGGTGCCCGAAGAACAGCAGGTCGCCCTTCTTGATCTGGCTCAGGTCGCCGTCCAGCGGCACCGCCACTCCCGTCGAGGTAGGAACACCGGTTGCCCGGCGCCCCCCTCACAGATCCCGGCGGGCGATTTGCCCGCACCGGGCTTTTCAATACAGTGACCGTGCCCCCGATGATTGGCTCAAGCTCCGTCGGAGCGGCATGACCCTCGCCGGACCTCACCATGCCGCCCCGATGGGGGAATGGCGCTTACATAAGCTCATTTTGCCTTACGAAAC
>CAIWJG010000785.1 GCA_903912925.1 uncultured Verrucomicrobia subdivision 3 bacterium
CAAAGATCACAAAGACAGATAGTTATGCATGGATTGCCTAAGCCTTCCATTCACCCGGCAGGTGCATCAGTTCTTTGGCTCGGAATCATCACAAGTTCCATTCTTTGCGATCTTTGTGTTCTTTGCGGTTAATCCCAAGTGCCGTTTTTAGGTTCATAGCCTGTACACATGCGATAGGTTCTGATTCACCCCGGCGAGGACGGCTATTGGGTAGCGGAGTGCCCGAGCCTCCCCGGCTGCGTATCCCAAGGCGCTACGCGGGAGGAATCGATCCGGAACATCCAGGAGGCGATTGAAGGTTACATTACTGTCTTGCGGGAAGACGGCCTGCCCGTGCCAGAAGACAAGCTCAAAGCACTGCTGTTGGCAGTATGAGCAAATTGCCGCGGGTCCCCGGTTGCCAGCGGTTGAAATCTCCACTAGAGTGCGTCGTAATGACAACCGTGGCGCTAACTGCTCATTTTGACGGCGAGAAGGTTCAGTTCGATGAACCCTGTCGGCTCGCCACCAACGCGCGTTTAATGGTGGTGGTGCTGCCGCCCGACGACGAACGCCATGCCTGGTCGCGCTTTTCAGCCGCCCAGTTGGCGAAGGCCTACGGCGACACCGAACCGGAATACACCGCGGCTGATCTCCGCCCATGAACGAGGGCGACCTCGCGTTGGCCCCGTTGCCCCAAGCCGACGGACAGATCAAGAACCGCCCCGTGGTCCTGCTCCGGCGTCTGCCGCCGTTTGGCGATTTCCTCGTCTGCGGTATCAGCACCCAGCACCCAACTCCACCAACGCGTGGCGGGCTTTGATGAAGAGATCGCGGCAGGCGACCCGGAATTCGCCGCCAGCGGACTCAAGGCGGCATCGCTGATCCGGTTAGGCTTTCTCGCAGTGCTCCCGGATTCCGCCCTTCTCGGAAGAATCGGCACGCTGTCATCTACACGCCGTCTTCGCCTGCGGGCCAACCTGTGCCGCCATCTCAGTTCGCAGGAACAGCCCGGCATGTAGCGAGGTCAGAACCACTTATTTTCACTATTCTCATCCTCAGCTTGCGTTTGATTGGCCTCTTTCCGATACAGCAGGAGGAGACATGGCCCGGAGCACCCATGTACAGCCGGTCGCCAATCCATGCCAGTGTCATGGTCGTCTCCCGCCGCAGGCGCTCGGCAAGCCTCACTTTCCGAGCGTCTCCCTTGGGGTGGCCCGCCAGGTCTGGCATGCCCCACCCGAGCTTTCCGCGAGGATATTGAACTCTAAGCTTCCGGGCCATCCTGCGGGTCAGCTTGCCTGGTCCCTCAATCCGCGTCAAGCCCCTTCGCAGGAACTAGTTAAAATAAGCGGTTCTGACCCCGCTACGGAAGTGTAGATAGTGAGGACTGACGCTTGCACGCCCGCCTGGATCTTACCATTTATCCGCGGTCGTATCATATGTGGTCTGCGGTCCAACTCAAAGCTCACCGACCGCCGCCCCTACGAGGCGCTCGCTTCGCAGACTGACGTGCGGGGCGGCGGTTCGGTGGAGCGCTTGGTGCGGTTCCCTTCCGGTGCCACGTTTCTTGCTCGGTGTAGCTGTATGTGTAGTCCACACGGTTGGGGGAAATGGCGAGGAGGCGCGCTTTCACCAACCTGCCTGTAGAATTCCAGTGGACCGCGAACGACAAGGCATCGCCATCCCACTTCACGTCGTAGACCTCTCCTTCCTCGCCGTCGAAACGATCTACCGCACGAACGGCAAAACTCCCTCCCGCACCTGACACGATGTACTCGACCTCGGTTTCGTATTCGTCACCGTTAAACCAAGTGCCATCCAGAGTGTGCGGCTCTTCGTTCTTCTTCTGGACATGCTTTTGCATACGGGTCATGGAAAGACCGAACGCCCCGGCTCAGGCAGGCCGGGACAGTGATGTCCGATTGCCAACAGGGACGCGATCCCGGCCTTGCCTGGAGCCGGATGGTTAGGGCTTCTTCCTTTCAATCACAGGTTTTGGAATCGTGCCGTCCATTCTGACAGGCACGGCAATCCACGGCACAGGACCATTCCATACGCCCGACTTGGGATTGGCATCGAAATGAACCACGTAAACCCACTCATCCGGGGACAGCGTTTGCAGCGTAATGTCCCGAAGTCCCCACTCCTTCATGTCTTCCCTCAATGGCACCTTGGAAATGAACTGCTTTGCTGCTCGCAGTGCCCTGCCCGGCGCAAGAGGAGGCGCATCCTGCTTCGTCGAATCCCATCTGTCCTTTAGTCCGGTGTAAACCTCAAACTTGTAAACCACCCCCTCCACGGGGTAGCCAGCCCATTCGGCGTGCCCACCAGCATAGGATGCGGCACAAGTGCCCGTAACGAAAGCAAGAGCGAGTATTTGTCTGGTGTTCATAATACGGTTCTAACGGTCTGCGTCAGGCGCGCCGGATAGCTGAGCAACGATAAACAGCAGGGCGTAATCCGGCGTCGCCTGCACGCAGTTGTTATGCCTTCCGCGCATTCTTGGCAATGAAAAGTAACTCCACCAAAAGCGCCCAAAACAAGCCAGAGACTAGGAAGAGCGTCCACATGACGAGCGTATGATTTCCGTCGCGCCACCATCTCCCCGCAGCTACCGCCGGCCACACAATCACCGCCGCGACTGTCGAACACAGCCGTTCCGCTGGGGTTGCCGGGATGTAGGGCGGAAGATCGGGATCGCCTTGGGCGGCCACAATGATGAACAGCAAAATAGCCGCACCCGGAGCGAGCACGGTAACGGTAGCCAGGCGTGGCCACCTCACCCGCCGCAACATTTCTCTAGAGGTGCTACTCATATTCCGGCTTGGGCATAACTATTTGTTTAACCGGAAAGAATTCGGCCTATGTGGGTATTGGGGGAGAACCGCGGAATTGGTTGTCATGGCCTTGAGCATGCGGCGAGGAGCTGGGGAAGCCAGCCGATTCTAAAACCGCCTCACACAACGAAGCCCAGTGTCCCTGAGGGCGAAGTTCGGATAGTGGCTGCCGCGATTCGCGCACCGCGACTTCTCGGTGTAGTAATCCCACGAACCGCCCCGCTTGACACGGACGCCATAAGGGCTGGAAGCCGGGCCGCGAGGGTCAGCCCCCGGTGAGGAACTATAGTACGTGGGAGAGTACCAATCCCAACACCATTGCCAGGCATTGCCCGCCATGTCATACAGCCCATACCCGTTTGCCGGAAATGACCCCACCGGGCTGCTGTAGGGGATGCCTCCACTGGTGAAATTGGTGTCGTAGCCGCTGATGGGATTCACATCATAGGGGTAACCACCAACCGATATGGGATAAGCCTCGTAGTTGGCCCGGCTCCAATCAATGGTGTCGGCATCCGCCCAGGGGAACCGATGACCCGCCGCGCCGCCCCGCGCCGCCTTCTCCCACTCCGCCTCCGTAGGCAGCCGATAGCCGTCGGCTGCCCAGTTAACGCAGTCGTTCGTCACATCGCAGCGCCCGCTGCGGTAGATCGCTGCCTGGCTTAGGCTCGCGTTGGTGTAATAACAGGGCGTCCGCCCTTCCATCTCTGACCGGGCATTGCACCACTGCACCGCGTTGTACCAATAGACAGACTGCACCGGATGGCTAGCCGCCTTGCCCGAAGCGGCAGGAAAGGTATAGCTGTGGTTGGTGGCCCACTGGTAAACGTTTGTCCAGAGCGCGTAGGTCACCAGATTCACGTCCATGTAGAAGGCCGATACCATCACGCTGGTGGGTGGGGCATCGCTATTGCCATCGAGGGTGTCCCCCATGGTGAAGCTGCCTTCGGGAATGAGAACCATGCCGGCGGGGGGATTGGGGTCGTAGAGCCTGTTGGTGACGACATTGCTGGTGACGGGAATCTGAACGTAGTCAACCCAGTTGGTGGCCGCCCCGAGGCGGCGAGCGGTCTGGATGGTATAGTTGGTTCCAATCTGGGCGTTGGTCCAGGTGATGTAGCCGTCCGGAGTGGCGGCGGTGATGGTCACTGCTGTCGGGCCGACAATACGGAAGAATCGGGGTTCGTCCGCAAGCGTGCGCGGTGGCACCAGGCAAAGCGCGGGACCGAAAGCCAAAAGGAGCCGAAGGGATTTGGAATAGGTTGTCTTCATAATCTTGGAATGGCGCTCATGGCGAGCGGATGCGGTAGAAGCGGGTCGGGTGGTTGGTCCAGTCGGGGTCGCTGAAATAGATGGAGCCGTTGGTGAGGGTGCAGATTTGTAGCGAGGACCACGTGGGACTGGCGGGGTTTGTGCAAGCTGCCACAGCAATGGGGATGTCGGGAGTGCCAACGATGGTGAAGCCGAACTGATTGTTTTGCACCCCGAAGGCGCCGTCGGTCGTTTGGACCGTCGGGTTCCATAGTACGGCGGGGAGGCCACCAAAGGGTGTGGCCCAAACCGAGGTCTCGGGCAAATAGTACACGACCGCAGAGGCATTCACGCCGAGGAATGGGGTCGAACCCAGCCCGGATGAACCGAGGGTGGGAGCATTGCCCTGAAAATACACTGAGGTCAGGGCCTTGCAGTAACTGAACGCTTGAGGCTCCATGTTGGTGACGCTCATGGGAATCGTCACCGTTGGGAGGCTGTCACACCAAGAGAAGGCGAGGCTCCTGAGCGTGCGGACGCTGCCGCTTATTGTGAGGTTGGTCAGGGAATGGCAGCCCTGAAATGCAGCATAACCGACTGTCCTGGCACTGTCGGGGATCCTGACGATTGCCAGGCTCCGGCACGCATCGAAGGCGTAGTCCCCAATGTTCGTCACGCTATTGGGAATCGCGATGCCCGTCAGGTTGGTGCAGTAGTCAAAGGCAAACGCAGCGATGCTGGTCACGGTGCTCGGAATGGTATAATCGCCGCCCTTGCCTCCGGGATATGCAATAAGCCTCTTCTGGCCCGAGTCAAACAGGACGCCATCAAGGCTGCTGTAGGCAAGGTTGAGCGAATCTACGGTAATCGCAGCGAGGCTGGTGCAAGACCAGAAGGCGTTGGAGCCGATACTGGTCACACCGCTGCCAATGGTGGCATTTGTCAACCCTGCACAGAGCTCGAACGCCCAGGGGCTGATGACGCCGTTAGGGATGGAAATAGTAGGCAGCGAAGTGCAGCCATTAAACGCATCCCGTCCTATGTTCGTCACGCTATTGGGAATCGAGATGCTGATGAGGCTCGTGCAGTTCAGGAACGCTTCTTGCCCGATGCTGCTGATTTGGCTGTTCATCGTTACGCCCTTCAACTTGGAGCACTGGTAGAGGCCGCGAGTTGCAATGTTGGTTACATTACTTCCAATCGTGATATTCGTGACAATGCCCCGCTGACTGAAAAAAGCGTAGCCGCCGATGGTCGTGACGGGGTAGCCATTCGTGGCGTCAGGAATCACGACGTCAGGATCCGAACCGGTGTAGCCCGTGATGGTGATGTTACCATTGTTGGTGGTGAAGTTGAATTGGGCGTGGACGGCGGCAGGAAAGGCGAGGAGCAGCAGGGCCGACAGGAAGGGTTTGATGGGTGCTTTCATAGTATCTTCTGGTTTGCTGGATGAAGTTTTACCGACTCGTTTCCCATAAAAGTGTTTTTACTCCTTTCTGCAATGCTGGCAAGTGCTATTTTTAGGTTTCTTAATGGGCCGCAGCCCGCCAGGGAAAGGGTTCCGAACGAGGGGCGGTTCGTTGATCCCAGACGGCAATTCTCC
>CAIWJG010000786.1 GCA_903912925.1 uncultured Verrucomicrobia subdivision 3 bacterium
AACCTAAAAACGGCAGTTGATTTAACCGCAAAGAACACAAAGATCGCAAAGAAAGATAGTTATGAATGGATGGCATAAGTCTCCCCTTCACCCTGCGGGTGAATCAGTTCTGTGGCTCGGAATCATCACAAGTTCCATTCTTTGCGATCTTTGTGTTCTTTGCGGTTAATCCCAAGTCCCGGTTTTAGGATGAAATCAATACTCGCTCTCGTCGTCGGGGTCATCTCCCTGGTTCGTTTACCGAAGCAGGACAAGTCGGGCCGTTGTCTGGGCAGCGAGGTCAGGTGTTGGGCATGAACCGGTTGAGAATCTCGTGTCGCGGCACCGCCTGCTTCTTGAGCGCTTGCTGGCGTTCGCTTACGCCCTCGCCGTAGGTGCGAGGCGGGTTGGGGTTGCGATAAAGGACACCCGTGTAAAGCTTGGTCCCGTATTCGCGCGCCCGGGCGCTGGCACTGGCCCAGTCCGCCGGGTCGTGACCTAAGGACTCCAGGCTTTGCATCTTGCCCTTTTGCGCCTTGAGCTGCTGATCTTCCTCCCCGTAGGTCACGCAAGGGGACTGAACGTTGATGAAGGCGAATCCCGGAAAGCGGATGCCTTCTTCGATGACCTTGGCGAGGCCCGCCATGTCCGCCGGTGAACCTTGAGCGACGAACGACGCCCCGTAGCTTAAGACGTAGAGCAAGGGATTCACCGGGTCCTCCAGGCTGCCGAAGCTCGACGTGACCGTCTTGCGCCCGCGTTGTGAGGTGGGGGACAACTGCCCCTTGGTTAGGCCATAGATCTGGTTATCCATCACGATATAGGTCAGGTCAATGTTGCGCCGAATGACATGCGCCACGTGCCCGCCGCCAATGGAGAAGCCGTCGCCGTCGCCGCTTGCCACGAGCACCAGCAACTCCGGGTTGGCCAGTTTGATTCCCTGGGCGATGGGCAAAGAACGCCCGTGTACCGTGTTGAACCCGTAGGCCGTGGTGTAGCCGGGGATGCGGCTGGAGCAGCCGATGCCCGAAATAAAGGCGATCTCGTGCGGCGGCCGCCCAATGGCTGCCAGCGCCCGCGTGATGGCCGTCACGACGCCGAAGTCGCCGCAGCCCGGGCACCAGATAGGTTTGAGGTCGCTCTTGAAATCACCGGCCTGAAATCTGGCCTGCGGAAGGGGTTCGAGGGTAGTCATCATAGATACTCGTGTTAAAATGTTCTTCGGCTTAGCCTGCGGCCTGCTCGGTTTGATGGTGGTTGCGGTTGCCCTGGAGCGCGACAACCATTTCGCGCAGCCGTTCGAGCACTTCCGCCGGCTGAATCGGGTTGGAGCCGCTCTTGGCCAGCGGTTTGACCAGCGGCGGCAGGTCCACGAACATCCTGACCAGCCGGTAAAGCTGCGCCTGGTAGGATTGTTCGACGAACAGCCCCCGCTTCACCGAAGCGAAGAAGTCCTGATACACCGGCTCGACCACGGGATAGAGCAGTTTGGGCACGAGCAATTTCACGTGCAACCCCTCCGCCTGGGCCAGCCGGAGCGCTTCCCTGGCCACACCGGCCACGCTTCCCCAGCTCACCAGGCCGATCGGCGCATCCGGATCGCCTTCCACCACGAACAAATCGCGGCGGTTCTTGAGCGGATCAAACTTGCGAAAGCGCTTGTCGTTCATCCGCGCATGCATCTCCCCGCTGGCTGTGGGCCGGCCCACTTCATTGTGCTCAATTCCCGCCGCCAGATAGTTTCCACCGCGCATCCCCGGATGGCTAATGGGGCTGATGCCGGACTCCGTCAGCTTGAAGCGCGTGTATTTGGCCAGCTCCGTTTCGGTCGGACGCCGGCGCTCGACCAACTGAAACGCTGAGGTGTCGATTGGATCCACGGTCTCCTTGCGCTGTCCAATTTCCTGGTCCGAGAGCACGATCACCGGGGTTTGATAATACTCCGCCAGGTTGAATGCCTCCACGGTGATGCCGAACACGTCGCCGACGCTCGTCGGCGCCAGGATGGGCCGCAGGCAATCGCCGTGAGCGGAAAACGCCGCCTGGAACAGGTCCGACTGTTCCGCCTTGGTCGGCATGCCGGTGGACGGGCCGCCCCGCTGCACATTCACGCACACCAGCGGCAGCTCGGCGATGCTCGCCAGCCCCAGCATTTCGGTCTTCAAAGACATGCCCGGGCCGGAGGTGGCCGTCATCGCTTTCTTGCCGGCGAACGACGCCCCCACCACCGCGCCTATGCCCGCGATTTCGTCCTCCGCCTGCAAGAGGGTTCCGCCATACTTCCAAATCTCGCGGTCGAGGAACTGCATGATTTCCGTCGAGGGCGTAATGGGGTAGCCGCTGAAAAACGTGCATCCGGCAAAGATGGCCGCCGCCGCGCACATGTCGTTGCCGTCTGTCAGCAGCTTCGCTCCCCGGTCGGCTTGCGGGGCCGCGAGCTTTCGGTCCGCTTCGAGCGGATGCGCCTCGGCAAACTCCAATCCCGCCTGAAACGCCCGCACATTCCCCTCTACCACGGAAGCCCCTTTCTTCGCAAATTTCTTGCGGATGCCCGCCAGCATGCTCGCTCGCCCGATACCAAACCAGCCGGCCAGCAGTCCGATGATCACGATATTCTTGGCCTTGTCCGTGCCGGCGTGAGTCTGGGCCATCTCAGTAATCGGCACGCTGAACACCTCCGCCGGAGTTACTCCCTCCAGCGGCAGATTGTCGGGGCTGACCCCGGTGTTGCTTTCGTAGATTACAATCGTGGCGGGCTCCACCGGGAGTTCCCCGCCAAACCGCCGGAAATCCTCCCAATTAAGCACCACCGCCACGTCCAGCGGCCCGTTTGGATTTAGCACCGGTTGGGTTGCCAGCCGCAGCCGGCACGAGGCCTCGCCGCCGCGGATTTGTGAGCCGAAGCTCTTGGTCATAATGCCGTGGTAGCCCTCCAGCGCCGCGGCGGTGATCAGGGATTCACCCGCTGAAATCACGCCATCCCCGCCGGCGCCGGCGATGCCGATAATCAACTCTTGACTCATGTATGAACCATCCTCTTTATTCTGACGTCCCCGCTCTCCATTTATTGCCAAATTCTTACCGCCTTTTACCCCTGCATCCCGACCGCGAACGGCTCCATTTTGGCTTCTTCCCAGTCGGCCAGCTACTTCTTCTTGGCGGCCTAAACCAGGTCAGACGCATCTGGGAAAGGAAATTGGGACCAGTAATAGCATACTACC
>CAIWJG010000787.1 GCA_903912925.1 uncultured Verrucomicrobia subdivision 3 bacterium
CGATGCGGGCGGTGTGGCCTACGACTCGGCGATGGAGCCCGTCGACTACGGGAGTGGTGGCGGCGGTATGGGCGACCGGGGTCCGAACCGGGGTGGCGGAGCCATTCAATTGACGGTCGTGGGCACGCTTACGATTGACGGCCGCGTTTCGGTCAATGCCGACGCGGTGACCGGGAGTTCCGACGGCGGCGGCGCGGGCGGCAGTGTTTGGCTGACGGCGAGTCGGTTGAACGGGGCCGGAAGCATCACCGCGAACGGCCAGGTAGCTGGATACGGTGGCTCCGGCAGCGGTGGCGGCGGACGCATCGCCATCTACACCGGGGTGAATGAATTCGCGGGCACCGTGGCGGCCAGCGGCGGCCAAGGGGGATCCCAAAACGGCTCAAACGGGAGCCTGTATTACAGCACGAACGTCCCCCCGCCGATGGTCATTGCGCAATATCCCAGCGGTGCGGTGAACCGCTTCGTGAGCTACGTGGACGTGACCTTCAACCAAGTGGTTGATCCAGACACCTTCACCACGAACGATGTCAGCGTGACCACACCTGCCGGGCCGATACCCGCCAGTCAGATCACGCTCACCGGTGGTGGCGTGACGTGGCGCATCGGTTTCCCGACGCAGATGGCAAACGGCGCATACTCGCTTACTGTGGGTCCGCACATCGCGAACCTGTTCGGCCAGGAAATGGAGACGAGTTACAGCGGCGGCTTCACCCTGAGCTTCACGACGCCGACCACGACCGTAAGCCAGACCGGAGGGAATATGCTTCTGATCTGGTCGTCGGCCATTGGCTTGAGCTACCAGCTCCAGTCCGCCACAAACCTGCCCGCAGCGAGTTGGCTCAACGAAGGCGCGCCCCTCAACGGCACGGGCGGCTGGTTGACCAACAGCCTTCCCATTGGCGCTCAGCCGAAGCAGTTCTTCCGCTTCTTGCTTCTGGAAAACTGAACCCGGCACACGCCCCGGTTGCCAACGATGGCGCCGGGGCGTTACTCTCCGCCCAGGGGCACGCTCTACTGCGGCGACAACCTCGGCGCCCGCCTTTCTGGGTGGCAACTGATAAGCACTTGCCTTCTGGCGCGCCCAGGGCAGACGCGTTAAAAGGAGGGGTTAAGTAATCGCAATCAACGTCAGGTACTCGCCGGGCCTGCACTGGGCCTGTCCCGGGGCTGTGCCGGTTAGGCACCGGGCCGAGAGGCGCAGGCAAAGCCAGACTGCTAATGTCGTAAGTCGTTGAATACCAGAACCTTGTCTCCGAAATAGAGTGTGAACAACAAAGGCGTGAAGACACGAAGAACGAGCTGGGAAACCGCCGACTTTGGTGAAATGGCAAGCATCGCCTTGTTTTCAGCCTTCGCGTTTTCGTGTCTTCGCTGTTCGACTGCGGCGGGTCAAAGCCGCCGAGGGGCGAAGGCAGAAGGAAGAATGCAGAATGCAGAATGCAGAAAGGCCGGGCGAAGCCACCTCATGCGACATCAAAGCCACCTCAATGCGTCCGCCAGCAGGGTGGGGCGCATCCAGGCCGATCACTGATTACCGGTCACCGCCCTCCGCCCTCTGGTTTCTGGTTTCAGCATTTCAGCGTGTTCCATTTCTGCTTTCTGCTTTCGCCTTTCGCAGATTCTTCCTGGCTCCCAATCGCGCCGTTGACCCGAAGCCCACCTGCGAGGCCAACCGTTGCAATCTCAGGCACGTAACGCCAAAGACGCTTCGGAAAGCGCTATCTGTGGGGGTGTGCGGAAGTGGTAAACCACAACAGGTAGTGTGCTTTGGCGGGTCCCGGTTTCCTTTCCCAGAAGCGCTCCTCGCAGGGTAGGCCGCACCAATCTACGGTCTGATTAGCTAGACATTTCGGTCGCGGTATTGGCCAGCGGAACGTCGAATGCATGCGTCAGTTCTTCCTGGCGTTTCCGACTTCGTCGATTCAGGCCAGCCTCAGCCAATTCAACATTCCGCAGACACTGTCTGCGGAATCTGCCGCGCCCCCCGATTCGCTCGACCCGTCGAGCATTTTCCAGACCGCGTCTGGAATATCATCATTATTCCAATTCAACCTTCGCGACCTCGCCCGCGCCTTCCCGCTCCCCTGGTCGCACTACGTCTTGCTTTCTCGGTCTGCGCGCTGAGTAACTGTTCAGGTCGGAACGTGGGGCAGACCTCCGGTCTGCCGGTTAGCCGGGC
>CAIWJG010000788.1 GCA_903912925.1 uncultured Verrucomicrobia subdivision 3 bacterium
CACTTCATGCCTACGCCCTGGAAGAAAGGCGAAGGAGGGCCGAGCTCGTAAATCCTAAATCGCAAATCCTAACTCGTATGTCCGTGCTCCCGCTGCTGCTTCTGGTCCTGGGCGGCCTCCCGGCACTCGCCGACTGGCCGGAGTTCCGCGGCCCTCGGGGAGATGGCCATAACTCCACCCCCGGCGACACCAACCTCGTAGGGCTGCCACTGCACTGGAGCGAGACGAACAATGTCGCGTGGAAGACCGAGATTCCCCATACCGGCTGGTCCACGCCGGTCGTGCTGGGCGGCCAGGTCTGGCTGACCACCGCGCCGATGGATGGGCATGACTTCTACGCCATCTGCGTGGATGCTGACACCGGCGCGATTCGCTTCAACGAGAAGGTGTTTCACTGCGATAACCCGGAGTCCCTCGGCGAAGCGGTGTCGATGAACTGCTACGCCACACCTTCGCCGGTCATCGAACCCGGGCGCGTCTATGTCCACTTCGGCAGCTATGGCACGGCTTGCCTCGACACCGGCACGGGCAAGGTGCTCTGGCAACGCACCGATCTGCCATGCCGTCATTTCCGCGGCCCGGCTTCCTCCCTGGTCTCCTTCGAGAACCTCCTGATCCTGACGATGGACGGCGTGGATTTCCAATATCACGTCGCCCTCGACAAGCGGACCGGCCAGACCGTCTGGAAGACCAATCGCACCGCAGTCTGGAATGATGAAACGAGCCCCGGCGTCCCGATCATGGAAGGGGACCGGCGCAAATGCTTCAGCACGCCGCTCATCGTGACCGCTGCCGGCCAACCGCTTATGCTGAGCGCCGGGGCCAAGGCGGCCTACGGTTACGACCCGCGCACCGGCCAGGAACTATGGAAGGTCCACCACGACGATTTCTCCAGTGCCCCGCGCCCGGTCTTCGATGGCACCCGGGCTTTCTTCATCACCGGCGGGAAGATGGAAGAACTGTGGGCGGTGAAGACCGGCGGGCAAGGTGACGTCACTGACACGAACGTCGTCTGGAAGTCCAAGACCCACATCGGCAGATACGCCTCGCCGCTGCTGGTGGACGGGCTGCTCTATGTAACCGCAGACGAGAACTACTTCACCTGCTTCGAACCCGCCACCGGTCAGGTCGTCTGGACGGATCGGGTTCCCGGCCGGGCGTCGGCTTCACCGGTCTATGCCGATGGCCGGATCTACCTTTGCAGCCAGCGCGGCACCACCACCGTCCTGAAGCCGGGCCGCACCTTTGAGGTCCTGGCGACGAACACCCTCGCCAGCGGCTTCATGGCCTCGCCGGCCATTTCCAGCAAATCGTTCTTCCTGAGGACCCGCACCCATCTCTACCGCATTGCGACTGCGGCGGTGAGCGCGCAGCGTTAACGAAGAGCGCCCGAGGCCCTCCCGAATTGCCGCCAAGCGGTCGGTCATTTGTCAGCCGGCTGATCTGGAGCCGCCGGCCACATGCTGTCCGGCATAGGTGGGGGGTTGCTCCGTGTCGTCTATCCCGCGGTCTTGGCAGTAGGTGATGTGGACATTGTCAGCGACTCCTGTCCCGCGCGGATGATGGCATCACGCCATCCTGATGCCGAGCTTGGCGCAGCCCGGGGCCTTATCGAGCGCTCTTGAGCTTCAATTTGTGCCGGCTCGAGAGCCCATCGAGCATCAGGGTGAGGACGGTGCAGGTCATGCCCAGATAGGGGACCCCGAGCGGTTTGCCCGTAATTGAGTCGTAATGCTCGCTGATGCCGTTCTTGAGGGCGTTGGCGATGGTCTTGTCGGCGATCTCCGCGGCGATTTGGCGGTAGCCGTGCTGGGCGAAACCGCAGGCCACCTGGTAATTGGGGGCGGGCCAGACATCCCCGCGCCAATAACTGTGCGGATCAAAGCGCGGGTCCTTGCGGTCCACGGTGGGGATGGGCAGCGGCGTTTGCCAATGCTCTGTCATGAATGCCTTCGCCATCCGCCGGGTCATTGCCCGGGTGGGAATCTCCGCCATCAACGGCATCCAGCTTCCGATGGTCGCCACGCGGACCTTCTCCAACGTATCCCGTTTCACCGCCAGGAAGGTTCCGCTCTGTTCATCCCACATGTGCTTGCGAACGGCCGCGACGGATTTCTCGATTCGCTGCTGGCGACGTTTGGCCATTGCAGTGTCTCCCAGGGCTCGCGCCAGACGCACCAGGCTGCGCTCGGAGCTGATCAAATAGCCGGTGATCCCCGGCAGGCAGATGTCGCCATACCAGTTTCCTTCGCCGGTGCCTTTGCGCGTCGGGTGCGGCGTGAGCTTAAGATCATCGAGGTTCACCTCATTATCGAAGGTCTCATACCGCCCATGCTGAATGACCCCGCTATACGATCCGACGGCGACCAGGCCCACATTGGTCACGTCGCGTTCGCGCCAGTACCATTCATGGAACTTTTCCAGCGGCCCAAGGCTTTGTCTCAATAGCTCCTTGTCACCGTTGCGCTTATATACCCGCTCCAGACCCCAGCCGAGAATGGGAATCTGGGAATAGGCCGGAAACTCATTCCAGGTCTGGGTGTTTTTGGGCTCGATCATGCAGGGAATCATGTCATGCGCGTACTCGGGGCGCTTCGAGTTCCAACGTTCCTGGAAGTCCCAGTAGTTCTGGAAGACTTCGCGGATGAGCTCTTGCTGGCCGGGCAGGATCGCCAGCAGGTCCACCACGAACATGGCGTCCCAGATCCACTGTCCATAGAAGGCATTGCCGGTGCCGGCCTGCACCCAGTGGTGTTTCAAGGTGCCTTCCGGGGGCTTGATTTTGCCCATGACACATTGGTTGAACACATCCTCAGCCAGGCGATTGAGCGCCGGGTCGTTGGATTCAAACAGCGCTTTGGTGGTGAAGGCGGGCGTTTCTGTTGCGGCCAGGCTGGTCGCAGCCCACCGCGACAGCATCAACGAGCCCAGGGCTCCCGCCAGGCTCCTGGTCATAAACTCTCTACGATTCATATCATTGTTTCTGTGCTGTTTTGGGATCAATCGAGTTTCCATTCGAGAATGCCGCCCGAGACGTTGGGGCGCAGTTGCACTTCCAGACGGAGGGCGGAGGTTGAGACGGGCTTGAAGGTGACCTGGTTGTATCCATCGGGCTTGGTGGTGTAGTCGGAGGTGTTTTCGACGGGCCGCCAGGTTCCGCCGTCGCGGTAGAGGAGCCGCCAGGACTTGGGCAGGCGGCAGCCGCCGTGGTCGTCAAACCAATAGACCCGGGCGGTGCTCAGCGTGGCGGGTTTGTCCAGGTCGTATTGCACCCATTCCAGTGTGCCTAGGTGCATCCACCAGGTCATGCGCGGCAGGGACTGGTCGGCGGAGTTCCCGGGCACGATGCCGTCGTTGAGGGCTCCGACGGTGTCCTGGCCGTTGCAATGCGAGGCGCTGGGCCTGGCTTGACTGGCCACGGTGGGGAAAGGTAACGGGGTGGCCTTGTCGGGCTGGTACGGCATCCAAACCTGCATCTGGCCGGCGCCGCGATTGCACCAGGCGTAATACGGAATAGCCGTCAGGGCCGCCGCTTCGGTGGCAACCGATCTATCGGCACGACGCCGGGCGGCTTGGCCGGAACCGCGCAGGACGGTGACGCCGCCGAGGAGGTCGGGGCGGAACTGCGGCTCGAACGCGGCGTCATCCGGAAGGGTGAGATGCATCACCTTGCCCTGATGGTCGGCGCCTTCAAAGCAATAGACGAGCGGACCGCGTTCGAGCGCCATGCGCCCGGCGTCGTCGGTCACCCGCGCATCGGCCATCACGCGCCGCACTGGCATGGCGAGTTTCAGCGTCAGCACGTCGCCCTTCTTCCAGCGCCGGTTCACCGCCACATAACCCTTTTGGAGTTGGATCGGTTGCGGCTTGCCGTTGACGCTTAGGAATACCTCGGGCTGGAGGTTGTCCGCATAGCGGTAGAGGCTGGTGGGCACAGGCTGATTGCGGGCCCAACCGGGAATGCGCACCAGCACGGTGAATTTGGCCAACTTCTCAGGTGTCACGGTCAGCTTGACCGCGCCGTCCCACGGATAGCGGGTTTCCTGGGTGAGTTTCACGCGGGTGGCGGCGATGGACATATCGGCTGTGCCGCCGGCGAAGAGGTTGACGTAAAGTTGGTCGGCATGGGTGGCATATTGCAACCCGGGCACGGAAGGGAGGAACCGGCTTACGTTTACCGGGCAGCAGGCACAGCCAAACCACTCACTGCGGACGTAACCACCATTGGAAACCAGCGGGTTTTCGTAGAAGAAATGGTCGCCGGAAAGGGAGACTCCGGAGAGGAAGCCGTTATAGAGAGTGCGTTCGAGGACATCAATGTATTTGGCGTCGCCGTGGAGCAGGAACATGCGCTCGTTCCAGAGGCAATTCGCGACTGCGGCGCACGTTTCGCAGTAGCCCTTGTTGGGCAATTCGTAGGCATTGCCAAAACCCTCCGACATGCCGACTCCGGAACCGATGCCGCCGTGGAGATAGAGTTTGCTGTCCACGGTGTCGGCCCAAATGGTATCCACCGCTTTGGTGTAGCCCGGGTCGCCGAGGATCGCGGCGATGTCTGTCATGCCGGAGAGCATGTAGCCGGTGCGCACCGCGTGCCCGACCGCCTGGGTCAGATTCGTGAGCGGCATTTCGTTGGAGTAGTATTGGTCCGACCAAGGCGACTTGACATTTGCCGGACGGCGGTAGTGCCCTCGGCAGTCCAACAGGAACTTAGCCAGATCAATATACTTACGCTCGCCGGTGGCGCGGCCGAGCTTGACCAGGGCGAGTTCTATTTCCTGGTGGCCGGGGGAAATCTTGAGCTGATCGGGCCCCGGACCCCAGTCTTTATTGATCAGATCGGCCAGCCGGATGGCGACGTCCAGGAAGGCCCGGTTGGTGGTGACTTGATAGTGGGCCACGGCGGCCTCGATCAAATGGCCGGCGCAGTATAATTCGTGGCTGTCGTCGCCCGTGACACCGCCCATTTCGTTGAGCCAGCGCACCGGGCTGGCGCGGCCGGGAGCCTTGTCCCCGTGGATAATGCGCGAGGTGTAAAGATACCCGTCCGGTTGCTGGGCCTGGGCGAACAGCGCCGCCAGGCCGTCGAGGTATTTGCGCAAGGCGGGGTCGGGATCTGTGGCCAGGCAATAGGCCGCGCCTTCCATCACCTTATACAAGTCCGAATCTTCCCACGGCTCGCCCCGGAAGGAGCCGGCCTCCAGCTTGGCCGCGCGGCGGAAATTTGGGATGCGGGATTCCTCGCACTTTTTGAAACAGACCGGCACGGTGACGCGGCAATTGGTATCTATGCGCGGCTTCCAAAAGACATCGTTCAGGTGAACCTGGTTCAGCGGGACCGGGTTCACCGCGTAATTCTGATCGGCAGCGCAGGCGGACGGCAGCGAGGCGGCGCTGGAGAGCAGGGCGAGGCTTACTGCCAAGACCGCGGGAGACACGGATTGCACGGATCGACACGAAAGCCACCCCTCACCCCGGCCCTCTCCCCTTCGGAAGGGGAGAGGGAGAAGCCTCGGCAGCTTTGGGAAATTCCAGAGAATC
>CAIWJG010000789.1 GCA_903912925.1 uncultured Verrucomicrobia subdivision 3 bacterium
CAAAGCCACCTCAAAGCGTGTTGGTAGCCAGGCGGTAGCCACCCCAAGGCTACCCCAATGCGTCCCCCAAGCGACCCTCATGCGACCCTCATGCGACCCTCATGCGCCTACAAAGCCTGGGCAACTCGCTCGGCGGTCGGCGGCGAAAGTCAGAGGCCGATTCTACCCCGGCTGAGCGCAAAGTGTACCACCGCCGCCACCGAGTGAAGATCGAGCTTGCGCATCATGTTGGAGCGATGCGTCTCCACGGTCTTGACGCTCAGACTCAGGGTTTGGGCAATCTCCTTGCTGCTCAGGCCCTCGGCCACCAGGTTGAGGACCTGGTCCTCTCGCGGCGTCAGTGCGCTGTGGGCCGAGGACGCATCCGCGCCCGAGGCCGGTTTGAGGAAGCCGCGCAAGACGAGGTCTCCGACTTTCGGGGTGAAGAAGTGCTGCCGCCGGCTGACGCTCTCGACCGCTGCCAGCAGGAGTGTGCCGGCGTCAGACTTGAGCAGGTAACCGCGCGCGCCGGCGGCCAGAACCTCCCGGATCAGATGCTCTGAATCGTGCATGGTCAGGATGAGCACCTCGGTCTGAGGCAGGGCCTTCCGTATCTGGCGTGTGGCCACCAGTCCGCCTAGCCGCGGCATGCTCAAATCAAGCACGACGACATTCGGTTTGAGCCGGCGGGCCAGTTCCACGGCCTCGATCCCATTGGTGGCCTCGCCGCAGATCACCCAGCCGGGACGCATTCCCAGCACGCGCTTGAGTCCTTGCCGAACCATCTCGTGATCGTCGGCGATGAGGATGCGCAGCTTGGCGGGACGTGGTTTCATGGCGGGTTGCCTGATGCTGGCTGGGCGTGAGGCAGCGTGGCCCGGACGATGGTGCCGCTGCTGTTCGAGGTTATCTTCAGCCGTCCACCCAGTTCCCGCAGCCTCTCCCGCATCCCAGTGATGCCGACTCCCAGAAGGGGTCCTGGCTCGGCGATGCCCGAAGTCCCGAGGACGAAGCCATGGCCAGCGTCACGCACTTCTAATTGAATCTCCTCGGCCGTCTGGCTCAACCCGACGCTGGCCGAGTCGCTCCCGGAATGGCGGTGGATGTTCGCGAGGCTCTCCTGCACGATTCGAAAGAGTGTCAGCTCGATCTCCTCCGGCATCCGCTCCAGGCCGGGTGACAAGTCCAGGTCCACGCGGATGCCGCTGCGGCGGGCGAAGCCATCGACGAAATCCCGCAGCGCCCCGATTAGCCCCAGCTCCTCCAGCAGTGGCGGGTGCAACAGGTAAGTGAGGGTCCGCAACCCCGTCGCGGCCCGACTGGCCAGGCCGATCGAATCCCGCAGGGCTTTGCGGGCCTCAGGACTAAGCCGGCGGGCGACTGTCCGCAAGAAGCCCAGGTTCACCACGACGGCCGCCAGGTCCTGCACGGTGGAATCGTGCAGCTCGCGCGCGAGATGCCGCCGCTCCTCATCGCGGAGCTGAAGCAGCCGGGCCGACAGATGTTGCAGTGCTGCCTCCGCCCGCTTGCGCTCCTGATCCTGCTCGATGCTCCGCAGCGCAAAGGCCAGGTTGCCCGCCAGCTCCTGCAATAGCTTGAGTTCCTCCCCGCCGAACGCGCCGGTGCGAGCAGAATAGACCGCTATCGCTCCCAGCACTCGTGAACCGTAAATCATCGGGATCGCGGCCACCGAAGTGAAACCGATGGCCCTGGCCTCTTCCGCCCAGGGCGCAAATCGCGGATCCGTGGCCGGGGCGTGACAGGTTGCTGGCTGGCCGGTGCGAATCGCGGTTCCGACGGGTCCCCGCCCGGTCGGAGTCCCGTCCCAGGTTACTGTAACCCGGTCCAGGTAGCTGAGTTCCTTTCCCGCACTAGCCATCGGCACCACCCGTTTGGAGTCAGGCTGGACCAGGCCGATCCACGCGAACGGGCAGCCGCGCGTCTCGACCAGGATCGCGCAAGCCTCGCTCAGCAGACGCTGGGGATCTCGCTCCTGCACCATTAGCGCGTTGATGGCTCCGGAAGCCCGCAGCATGAGGTTCAAGTCACGCAACCGTTCTTCGGCCTGCTTGCGCTCGGTGAGGTCCGTCAGTACCAACCGGCACTCCGACTGATTCTTCGACGCCCATGCCCGGAGGTGGATCGTGAGCGGCGGTTTGCCTTCGAGCGAGAGTGGCACCTCGCCGGTCTGCGGGGCCGTGGTGTCGAACGCCCTGGTCAACAGGTCGGCGAACGCGGCACGAGCTTCGTCGGCGACGAATACTCTAAAGCGCCGGCCCAACAACCGCGAGCGTGCGATCCCCGCCAAACTGGCTGCGGCAAGGTTGGCCTGCAGGATGGTGCCGTCCGGCTTGAGGGTCAGGTAGCTCGCCGGAGACAATTCATAGAATTCGGCGTAATGCTCCAGCGCCGTCTCGAGTTCCACCTGCGTCCGCCGCAACTCCTCGTTCTGTATCTCCAGCTCGACCTGGTGGACTTCCAGTTCGTGCTGAAGCCGCCTTTGGTCGGCTTGGGTCTTGGGCGGGCGGGTGGCGGACTTCTCGCTCAGGCGCACTTCGGCCGCGCGCCGCAACGCACCGGGGGCTTTCGGAACCCGGGTTTCCCGGAATTCCGCGGCTTTCGGTGGTCGTGAAGGACGCGATCGTTTGGGCATCGGCTTGGTTTTGGGCTTCATGGCATCCGGCTGAACGGCCCACAGGCGCCGCCCTCGCGGGTGAGGCTAGGCTAGCTTCAGTAACCGGGTTTGGCAAAGGAATAATCGCTGATGGCGCTGGTTCGATCCTCCTGGGTGCATCCCGACACCCCCACCAAGGCGGGCGGCTATGCCAATCGGAACGCCGGATTCATCCGGCAGGCCGGCGAGCCGCATTCGGGGCTGCCGGATGAATCCGGCGTTCCGTCGGTGGTGTCAGGAAGCGCCTGATCCTCCTTGCGTCGCCGGGCGGCTGAAATAGCATCCGGGCGTGAGTGAACTGCTGCACCATGTCGAGCAAAGTATCCTGGGCCGCCGGCTCTTCCGGCCGGGGCAGCGAATCCTGGCGGCGGTCTCCGGGGGGGCGGATTCGATGGTGCTATTGCATGTGCTGCATGAGCTGGCTGAGAAGCATAAGTGGCGGCTGACGGTGGCGCACTTCAACCACCGGCTGCGCGGGCGGAGCAGCGACGCCGACGAGGGGCTGGTTCGCCGCACGGCGGGGAGGCTGAAGCTGCCGGTAGTGGTCGAGGCGGCGGAGGTGCGCGAACTGGCCCGCGCCCAAAGACTCTCCCTGGAAATGGCGGCGCGAAAGCTGCGCCACGATTTCCTGGCTCGCACCGCGAGGGGGCGGGACATCCCCACGGTTGCATTGGCGCATCACGCGGATGATCAGCTCGAGCTTTTCTTCCTGCGGCTGCTGCGGGGGAGCGGCGGCGAGGGGCTGGCCGGGATGAAGTGGCGGAATGCCTCGCCAAGTGACGCGGAGGTTCAACTGGTTCGTCCGCTGCTGGATCAGCCGAAAGCCGTGCTAGGTGAGTACGCGGCCGAGCAGCGGATTCGGTTTCGCGAGGACGCGAGCAATGCGCGGCTGGACTTTCAGCGGAACCGAATCCGGCATGAGTTGCTGCCGTTGCTGCGAAAGAACTACCAGCCGGCACTCGACCGGACGATCTCGCGCGTGATAGACATCGTGGGAGCAGAGGCGGAGTTCACGGCGCGGGCGGCCGAGGAA
Source organism: uncultured Verrucomicrobia subdivision 3 bacterium (assembly GCA_903912925.1). Classification (GTDB taxonomy): domain Bacteria; phylum Verrucomicrobiota; class Verrucomicrobiia; order Limisphaerales; family UBA8199; genus PALSA-1440. The sequence goes on from CAIWJG010000789.1 coordinate 3,687, forward strand.
TGGCTCAGGGCTGGGGGAAGGCCGAAGGCCGAAGTCCGGTTCGACGACTTGCCGGTGGCGGTGCAGCGGCGGTGCGTGCAAATGCAGTTGCTGGGTTTAGGAATCGAACCGGGCTACGAGCTGGTGGAACAGCTTCGGGTTTCGGTGGACCGGCCGGTCGCGCTGAGCCGAACGCAGACTCCGGGAGAGAACTCTCCGAAAGGAGTTCTTCGCGCCTTGGCCCCCTTAACCGAAGAAGGAGAACATCCAACATCCAACATCCAACATCCAACATCCAAGGGCACGTGTCTGCGCCATCCTTGGAGGTTGGATGTTTCCGAGGCTCAGGGGCAGGCTAAGGCCCGCGAGGCAGGCGAATCGTCGGATGCGCCTGCGACTCGTCAAGGGGATCGGGGGCACGGGATGCGTTATGCTGTTCGTGACAACTCGGGCATAGTGCATTTACAAGTCACTACGCGGGAGGAGTTTAACCCTAGTTCTAAGGCGGTGGACCTGGATGGCAAGGGAGGGAAGATTGAGTTTGATGGGGTGAGGGTATCGTGGCGAGCAGACGCGAGGAAGGCTGTTGCGCCAGCCAGAGCCGGGGTTCAGCAGGAGTCTTTCGATGCCGATAAGGTGGGGTCGCCGATCCGGCTGCGGCATTGGCGGCCGGGGGACCGGTTTCAGCCAATCGGCATGGCGTGCGCAGTCAAACTGCAGGACTTTTTTACCAATCAGAAGATCCCGCGAGAGCGGCGGCGGCAGCTTTTGGTGGCGGCGACGGCGCAAGGAGAGGTGTTTTGGGTGGAGGGGACGCGCATTTCGGAACGGTTTAAGCTTACACGAGAGACGATTCGCCGCTTGCAATGGCGCTGGAAGCGGCTTTAATGGGATAGGTTGCGGGTGTTGACCGACCGTGCTAAACTTGCCGCAGCCGGCTTAAGATGTCTGATGATAATAAAAACAGCGGTGACAAGAACCCCAGGAAAGCTGGCGAGTTCAAGGTGCCGCCGCGTACGTGGATAGTCTGGATCGCCATTTTCGGCGGCATCGTCCTGCTCATGCTGTTCAAGGACCGCATGGAGCCGCCGAGTGCTGCCCTGAGCCAGTACCAATTCCAGCAGATGGTCGAGTCCAACCTGATCGTCCGCGCCACTATCAGCTACAACCCGCAGAGCCCGGACCTGAGGGAAATCGCCGGGAAGTATAAGGGCGTGGAGAATGGCCACGCTGCCGAAGTGGCTTTCCGCGTCAAGGCGCGGCTGTATCCCGAGCTGGAGCAGAAGCTGCTGAGCATGAAGGAATTTGAGCCGCACGAGCCGAACACGATGCTCTTCAGCTTCTTGCTGAGCGTGCTGCCGATCATCATCATCGCCGCCCTGATCTGGTTCTTTTTCATTCGGCAGATCAAGATGGCGGGCAAGGGCGCGATGAGCTTCGGCAAGAGCAAGGCGCGGCTGCTGGCCAAAGATCGGAACAAGACCACTTTCAAAGACGTCGCCGGTATTGAGGAGGCCATCGAGGAGGTTTCCGAACTGGTGGAGTTCCTCAAGGACCCGAAGAAGTTCCAGCGCCTGGGCGGGCGCATCCCGAAAGGCATCTTGATGATCGGCCCGCCGGGCACCGGCAAGACGCTGCTGGCCAAGGCCATCGCGGGTGAGGCGGATGCCGCGTTCTTCAGCATCAGCGGCTCGGACTTTGTCGAGATGTTCGTGGGCGTCGGCGCGAGCCGCGTGCGCGACATGTTTGAGCAGGCTCGCCGCAATACGCCTTGCCTGGTCTTCATTGATGAAATTGACGCCGTCGGCCGCAGCCGGGGGCACGGTTTGGGCGGCGGCAACGACGAGCGCGAGCAGACGCTCAATGCGTTGCTGGTCGAGATGGACGGTTTCGACACGCAGGAAGGGATCATCATCATCGCGGCCACGAACCGGCCGGATGTGCTGGACCCGGCGCTGTTGCGCCCGGGCCGCTTTGATCGCCAGGTCACCGTGAATCTGCCGGACGTGCGCGGCCGGGAGGCGATCCTGAAGGTACATGCCAAGAACGTAAAGCTGGCGCCTTCAGTGGACCTGTCGGTGATCGCGCGCGGCACGCCGGGTTATTCCGGCGCGGAGCTGGCCAATCTCTTGAACGAGGCCGCGCTATTGGCGGCGAGCACGAACAAGAAGGCCGTTAACATGGAGGAGCTGGAGGAAGCGCGCGACAAGGTCCGCTGGGGCCGGGAGCGGCGCAGCCTCGCCATGACCGACGAGGATAAGAAGTGTACCGCTTGGCACGAGGCCGGCCACGCGTTGGTCAATGTGATGCTGAAGCACACGCATCCGCTGCACAAGGTAACCATCATTCCCCGCGGGCAGTCGCTGGGCTCGACGATGTCGCTACCGAAGACGGATATTCTCAACCGGCGCCGCAAAGAGATGCTGGATATGATTGCGGTGATGATGGCGGGCCGGATTGCCGAGGAAATTGTTTCGGGCGATATCTCCAGCGGTGCGGCTGGGGACATTCAGCAGGCAACCAACATGGCGCGGGCGATGGTCACGCAATGGGGGATGAGCGACCGGTTGGGCATGGTGCAATATGGCAATGATGACGAGTACGTCTTTCTAGGCCGCGAGGTTTCCCGGGCCAAAGTGTATAGCGAATTTACGGCACAGGAGATTGATGGCGAGGTGAAGCTGATCATCGACCACGCATTCAATACCGCCAAAGACATCCTGACGACCAACATCGATAAGCTGGAACTGATTGCCACGTCGCTGCTGGAATACGAGACGCTCGACGGGCCGCAGGTGGATGAGATTGTGACCACGGGCAAGTTTACTGCGCCGCCCCCGCGACCGGACGTTGGCCCGCCGCATGGCGCGCCCGCGGGCACCCCTTTGCCGGAAACACCGGCTAAACCCGTGCCGCCAACCTTGCCCGGCTTGGGCACGCCAGCACCGGCTACCGCTTAGCAGTTGGGCGGCGGTGTTTGGCCTTGGAGCTGGGACCGGGACCCCAACATCGAACATCGACGCGACCCGAACATCGAACATCGAACATCCAACACCCAATGGCGGTGCGCTTGGCAGTCAGTGGGTGTTGGATGTTGGATGTTGGGGTCCCGTCTTGCAGGGCAGTAATTCCCCAATCGACATTTCGCCTTCTGCTCTTTAGCGTATGCGCATGATTATAGCGCCTTCACTGCTGGCTGCGAATTTCGGCCGGCTCGCTCGGGAAGTCGCCCGCGTGGACGCCGCCGGTGCGGACTGGCTGCATCTGGACATCATGGACGGGCATTTCGTGCCGAACATCTCGTTTGGTCCGGCCGTGGTGCGGACGCTGCGCCCGCTCACGAAGCTGTTCTTCGACGCGCACCTGATGTGCTCGAAGCCGGAGATTCTGCTCGAGCCGTTCGCGCAGGCGGGGTCAAACCAAATCAGCATCCACGTCGAGCTGGGGGAGGCGGTTACTCCGCTGCTCTGGAAGATCAAGGCGCTGGGCAAGAAGGTGGGTCTGGTCGTCAATCCTCCCACGTCCATTTCCCTGGCCCAGCCTTACTTGCACCAGATTGACACGCTGTTGATTATGACCGTGAACCCGGGTTTTGGCGGCCAGTCGTTCATTTATGAGGCGCTGCCCAAGATTCAACAGGCACATGCCTGGCGCCGGGAACAAGGCTTGGGCTACCACATCAGCGTGGATGGCGGGGTGGACTTCAAGACCGTGGCCGAGTGCGCCCATGCCGGCGCCGACGCTTTTGTCAGCGGCACGGCCCTCTTCAGCCGGCCCAATTTGGGCGTGGCGGTGAAGAAGATGCGCAAGATTGTGGAATCGGTCAGCCTCAAGTCATTCGGCGCTCGAGCTGCAACTGCGGCTGGTCGCGGCTAGCCTGGACAATTCACACTCCGATGGAAACGCCAACACTGCGCCGCG
>CAIWJG010000790.1 GCA_903912925.1 uncultured Verrucomicrobia subdivision 3 bacterium
AAAAAGGCTAGTTATGAATGGATTGCGCAGGTCTTCCATTCACCCGGCAGGTGAGTCACTCACTAGGCTCGGAATCATCACAAGTTCCTTTCTATGTGCTCTTTGAGTTCTTTGCGGTTGATCGCAAGTGCCGTTTTTAGGTTGAACGGCGGCAGCGCCACCCACCAGCAAATGGTGGCGGGCGATTGGCTGTACTATCGGGTGCAGATTCCCACGAATGCACCCGTGAATGGGAACTCCTGTTCGTTACCAATACGATCGGCTCGGCCCAGAACTTTGCCTTTGGCGTCAATGGCCTCAACTGCGCCACCGACGATTACGATGTCGATGGCTTGCCCGATTGCTGGGAGCTGACCTACTGGCCCAGCATTTATTCCTATGGGCCGAATGATGATCCGGACGTTGATGGCGTGCGCAACCTCGACGAATACCTCGAAGGCACCGACCCGACCAACCCGCTCTCGTTCCACCGCGGTTGCTGCTAAGCGCCCAATTTGGCATCGTCAATGCCAATCCGGCCGGCAATGCCACTACCACCCCGCCCAAGGTCTGGTATAACCTTGGCCAGATCGTGCAACTCACGCCGGTGCCCAGCGCCGGTTACGGCTTCCTGGGCTGGGGCGGCGACGCTTCCGGCACCAGCATCCCCCTCTCGGTGCCCATGAACGGCCATAGCAACATCACCGCCATTTTCGGATGTTGTTGGATGTTGGATGTCGGGGCACCCATTCCCCCTCACCCTACCCTCTCCCCGGAGGAGAGGGTGCCTGGCCCCAGGAGTGGAAATGCAGAATGCAGAATGTAGAATGCAGAATGAAAACCGCCGGCTGAATGGGAGCCATTCCCCTTTCTGCATTCTTCCTTCTTCCTTCTGCATTCACCCTTGGGGTGAGGGGGAAGGGGTGCCCCGAGCTGGAAATGGGCTTAGTCAAATTCCACGCCGCCCCAAACCCAGGCAGCGGGTCAGGCGTTCTGTAATTATTCCAAGTCCCGCCTCGCCTCATCGCGACTCAATACCCGTCCGTGCGGTAGTTGATCGTGCCATTTTTGTTGGTTGCCGGGATTTGCGTTGACAGGTCAATCTGGGCGTAGGGATCCCCTACGCCATTGGTGCTGTACTTGGGCGCGTACATGCCATTCGTCGGTAACTGGACGATCGGGTTCCAGGCGTAATCCGAAACGACGGCTCGGTACTGTTCGACCCGGCCCGGGAACACGCGGAGCACCATCTGGTCGAAGGACCAGACGATGTCCTTGCCGAACACGATGTTCGTGCAGTGCGCCTGCACGCTGTTGAAGGCGCTGGCGACGGTATCGTCGGCCACGGGGAAATGCGTGGCGACGGCGAGCCGCGGAGCGGGCGAGATCTGGCTTAAGAGGTAGCCATAGGCGCCTTGCGGAGTGTGGGAACTGTCCTGGACCAAGCTCAACTGATTGACGGCGGCTAGATAGCTCGCGTAAGCGGCGGAATTGGTGTCGGCGGGCGGCGCGTCGAGCCCCATCTGCTTGTAAGCCCACACCGTGGGCGGAACCACCATCTCGTGGATGAACACGTCCACACCATTGGTCCCGTTGCAGGCCAGATTGACGCTGTTGGTTTCTGGCTTGGTGTCGCTGCTATAAATCATGGTCAGAGGTTTGGTGGCGCCCGGGGGTGTCCATTCGAGCATGTAGCCCATGGAGCCTTTGCGGGCGTGGATGACCGGGTAGTGCGTGACCTTCGCGCGGGTTTCCGGGTTGTGGTAGGCCACGCCCACGTTACGCCAATTCAGCGTGATGGGGACCATGGCATAGGCGTCGTCGTTCGTATCGTTGGAGACGGGGACCGGATCATGCGGCAATCCCCAACTTAGCCTGGTGGGAGCCACGTAATTCGTGTAGCGCGTCGGCTGGAAGCTGAAGCTCTCCGAGTGCCACCGGCAGGCCTCTCTCAGGTGCGCGCAGAAATTGCTAACCCCGTCATCGTAGTAGATCGTAGAGTTGGTGGGACTCTCCAGGCCCGAAGGTCCCTGACCGAAGACGTAGAGGGGCGACTTGCGGTCTCCCGAAGGGCCGAAGGTATAGATGTGCGTGAGATCGCTCATATGGTCGCCGTGCAGGTGGTTGATGAACACCTTGTCCATCCGGCGAAAACCGACCACCGAGGCCGCGTAGTTGGCCGACACTCCGGCACCACAATCGAAGACGAACTGGTCCACCGCCCGGCCCTGGTAGTAGGTATCCTTCGGGTCCGGGGTCCAGCCTACCTCCACGAAGACGCTCATCTCCGCCTGGGCCCGGCGGACCGGCAATGGAATCATCGAGCCCATGAACGTGATCCGCATCTCGTTGGTCTCGAGCGGCGTGATTGGATTAAAGGCCGGCAACCCTTCGAAGTAGGAGTAGTAGGCGTTCGAGTGGTAGGTCGGGTCCGGCGACACCATCCGGTAAAACATGGGCACGTAAACGCTGCCGGTGGGGCCCAAGCCACTCAGCCGGGCTTGGGCATCCTGCCAGGAATACCAGTTGGTCAACTCGGCGGTGGTCCATTGTACTGCGTAGTGTGTTCCCGTCCCGCCGGGATCGTTCCAAGTTAGCCGTCCATTCGCATTGAGAGACTCGAGCTTGAGCTGCCCGACCGCCGGGTTGGGGAAAAGCGCCGCCGCGATCGCCAGCGCAACGAACGCTGGGTAAGGGCTCGCGAATCTTCGCGTTACATAATTTAGTCCGGTGATTTCCTCTCTATTATTCTTTGGCTTTGTATTCATGTTCATTTCTTCCGCTTGAGTGGTTTACTGCTCAATCATGCTTCCTGGCGTTTTCGGTTGTGTTTCTGGGGTCACGGATAAGCATTGGATGTTCGCGGCCGCTCGTACTTGTCCCTGCGCGGGTGAAGGAGCATTGTCGTAGCATCGAACGTGAGTTCGATCATTATTCTTGTCCCTGCGCGGGTGGAGGAGAATGGCTTATCGCTCTCATTCATTGCGGCCCCATCCTGCGACACCGGGCCAAGGGCGTCAACCGTGAAGTGCCCTATCAAGGTTAACCCGGCTCAGGCGGCGGGGTCAGACCGCGCCGGCAGCAATCTCCTGGGTGGCAATGGCATCGACGGGTTCCGCTGCGGCAGCCGTTTCGGCGCGCTCCTCGCCTTCGCCCGCCTGTCGGGGCCAGATGTGGAAGCCGCCATGGTCCCGGATGGTGATTTCCCATGTGCCCCAGATGCCTTTGCCTTCCCGGAAGCCGCGATAGAACACGTCGTGGGCGCCCAGGTAGCTTTTGGTCCAGTAACACTCGTGGCTGGCGGCGTCGTAGCGGCCCTTGATGAGGAACCGGCCAACGTCATCCATCCCGTCGCCGCTCATGTTGCCGTTGGCGAAGGTGAGCTGGAGGTCCATCCGATGCCGATCGCCCGGGCGGTAATTGTAGAACCCCGTCCACGGCCCGGATGGAAACAATCCCTCGCTCAATCAATCCTCCGAGGTTCGGCCGGTCGAGCAATCGTCCGGCACATGGGGCTGGAGTACCGCCTGTTCCCCCTCACCCCGGCCCTCTCCCCCGAGGAGCGGGAGTCCACTCGCCCGTGCTCGTGCAAACTCAGAGTGCTCCGGCTCAACATGGCGCTCCTGACGGAGATCTCACCAGGCGTCCTGCGGGGCAACCCCTTTGGCGTGCAAAGGATTAGGGGCAATTGATTTACCCCGTGTAACCTTTTGACCCTGCAACCAGGCAACCAGGCAAACAGGCACCTAACTTTCACTTCCCCCTCCTTGCCATGAATGTCAGCTCCGCAATGCCCGATTTGTCCAGTTCGCCCAGGCCTTCGGTTACCATGCGGTCGTATTGCTTCTTCGTGGCCGCAGCGAGGGGAAGGTTAAGGCCCAGGGCCTTGCCGAGCTTGAGCGCGATGCCGGAGTCTTTGGCCGCATGGGCCGCGGAGAAGAAGCAACTGTGCTCGCGGTTTTGCATGTCCTCGCCGTCGGTCTTGAGCACCTGCGAATTGGCGCCGGTCTGCAAGAACACTTCGCGCAGCATAGCCAGGTCCAGCCCGAGGGCGTCGCCCAGTGCCAGCCCTTCGGCAAGACCGGCGGTATTGATGTTCATGACCAGGTTGACGAGGGCTTTGACCTGGGCCGCTTTGCCGGCGGGGCCGACGTAACGCACGGACGAACCGAGTTTCTCAAGCAGCGGTTTAGCGCGCTCGAATACCTCCGGTTGCCCGCCGCACATAAGATACAGGCTGCCCAGGCGCGCCTGCGTGATGCTGGACGCCATGCAGGCTTCGAGTGACTGTGCGCCCGCTTTGGCGGCCTTGGCTTCCACCCAGACGTGCATGTCCGGGGTCAGGGTAGCGCAATTGATGAACAGCTTGCCCCGCGCTCGGATCAGCAGTCCGCCGTTGTAGATCGCCTTCATCGCCTTGTCGTCGGTCACAACGGTAAGGACGATGTCGGAGAGCTTCGTGACCTGTTGCAACCGGTCGGCAGCCTGGCACCCAAGCTCCTGGGCCAGTGCTTGAGCTGTGGCGGTGTTCACATCATACACCGCGGCGATCTCGTAACCGCATTCCTTGAGGCGGCGGGCCATGTTGGCGCCCATCCGGCCGACACCGACGAATCCAATCTTCATAGCTATTGCTTCCTGTTCTCCCCGTCCCGCTGATCAGCCGACAAGGTAACCAACTATAATGCCCCAATCAATCAGCGCGAGGTGCATTTGCTCGATTGCGCAGGGTACCGCTACGCTCTCAGCCGGAAGCTCGTCGTGCGGCGATCAGCCGGGTGGGCCGGGCGCGCGCAGGACTGGGAGCGCCCGGCCCCGTCCCCGGGCGCGGCTCCGTCTCCTCACACAGGACGAAGAATCCCGAGAGCCCACTGCCTACTAACGTTGCTGCGCCCGGGGAGGGCCGTAGAATGATCGAACTGACGTTCGATGCTACGGGGCTGAGGAGATGGGCTCAGCTCCGCTGGAGCTTGGCGGACCCGGTGGCATTTGTGGCTATAAACATGGCGCTCCAAAAGGTGCTTTTTGCCTCGTCGCAGTTACCTCGCCGCCGGGTGCAAGATGCGTATAAGGCACAGCGGGGACGGGCGCACCCCGTCCTTCTCGGTCACTTCGGTGGTTCTCCTCGTGTGCGGAGCCGGTCCAGCCTTGCTTTTGTCTTGGCGAATTGCCTGGCCTTGGTCTCGATTACCGCCTTCTCGAACCAGGCCTGCACGGACTTCCCCAAGTCTGCTTTGCTGTGTTGCACATCGACGGGCCAGGGTTCCTGAGTAATCAGCCAGCGGATGAAATGGCCCCGATTCTTTGGGGTCGTGCGTGTCCACCATGAGGCTGCCGATTGCACGCCGTAGTGAGGCGCCTGCGAGGGGTTATCCTCGCTGTCTGGCTCAGGTTTAGCCGGTTGCTCCTCCTTCACGACGGCCCGAATGGCTGCGGGCGTGACCCGCTCGCCACGCCGTTCAATAGCACGGAGCACGTTCTCGCGTTCTTTTGGTTCGAGCTTGGCCAATTCCCGCGCGGTGGCTTCATTGTCAACACGTGTTGACATTTCCGCCGGCAACAGTTTCACGACGGTGGCCGCATTCATCAGTTGGTAGGAGCGCTGCCTCGTCCATCCCCATTGCTCGGCACAGTAGGCCTCGAAGGTGGCGTGGGTCTGGCGGTAGAATCGCAGGTCTCGGATTTCAGCCAGAGCATAACCCACCTCGATGAAGGTCTTCCTTCCGCGTTCGATGACGGATTCCAGTTCCTTCAATCGCTCAGTGTCGGCCTGAGTCAGGGGGCCGTATTTTTCCAGTAGGATGGCCAGCGCGGTCGTCTTCATCTCGTGGTTTCCTTTAAGCATAGGCTGCACTTATCTCGAAGGGCATTGCAACACCAATGCTGCGGACGACCTCACCCGCCACAAGTAAAGCGCAGTCGCTCGGTCCTATGGGGTGAATACCCCATTTGACATCCTTTGGGGAAGGGCGAGGGTGAGGTAGGTGTTAGTGTAGTTTTTTCATAGTAGGAGTTGGCGCAGCCCCGGGTGCTGCGCCTTCTGCTGTCCGGACCATGCCCACGAGCCCGGTTGCCAGCCCGGCCCATCCGAAAGGATGATATCTTGAACGGGTTTAGCCAGTTACTTTGTTGCTCAGCCCCCACAGCTATTACCCTGCGAGTCGTTTTCCGGACCAACCTGCGGCCATGGACCAGACGGCCAACGGCCAGCGTGGCGGAGGCGTGATAGTCCGAAGGGCATCCGAAGGGCATCCGAAGGGCATCCGAAGGGTATCCGAAGGGGATAGTGCATGAATCGAGCGTTGCCTGGGCCTTGGTGGCGGGGTGTCTTGGTCCCCGCACAGCCGCTGGGGGGTGGTTTTCGCGCATCCTGCGTGAACTTTACGCCATCGGGGGTGTGGTCGAAAGGCATGTAACACGGGCAAAGGCCGTAGTTCCGTCCCGGCATGGAAAGCCAGAGGCTGGCCAGGACAAACGCAGGCCGGAGGTTTGCGGTACTATCTGATTGTATTGGTAAAATGCACCCCAACCAGGCCAAATCTGGAAACGCGCAAGGGGGGACTTATCGAGCCTGACAGAGCCCCACCGCGGGCTGCTAGCCCCTCCGCACAAAACATTTACAACTTTTCGCTGCCAGGCCAGCACGGCTTATGCTAATGGGTCAGGCATGCGACTGCCTTGGGTAATTTGGTTCTGCAGGAACAACACGAAGGAGTAACTGCCATGTCTAAACCGTCTAAACCTATTATGCTCACAACCAACAGAGAAACCGGGCTTCAAAACCAGGATTCAGGAGGGCAAGCGTCCACGCATGTCCTGTTGCACCGAAATGTCAGGGCTCGCGCGGAAGCTCGCCCTCCCGGACGACGGGGCGGGGCGCGCGGTTCGCGAGGGTGGGCGCTGGCTGCCCTGGTAATGCTGGTGACGCCGCTGGAGGCGCAGACGCTGGTTAACGTGGACTTCGGTGTCGGCACGGCGAGCTTGAGGGCGGGGATGGCTGCGGCGGGCATGGGCACGAACGACTACTGGAACCTCTACCGGCATTACGACCCGAAGTTCACGCCGGGAATGCCGCTGGTGGCCAATGGCAAGCTCGACAAGGTCAAGCTTGCGGACGGCACCGAGTCTGGCGTGTCCGTCGCTGTCCAGAATGCTCCCGGCGTGTGGGGCAACTCCAGCGGCGACCCGATGTACGACACCTACATCTTCGCGCAGAACGGCAGCAACCTCACCGTCGCCGTCACCGGCCTGGCGCCGGGGCGATACCAATTCTTCTGCTACGGACACGCCGACGCCGATGTGACGGGTGAGCAGAATTCGGGGTTCACGCTCAAGGCGGGCACGAACACGTTCGGGCCGATCACGCAAATGGGTGGCAGCGGGTGGAAGATCGGCAGCCCCTGGCAGGAGCGGGCGCAGTATGTCGTGTTCCGCGACGTGCCGGTGGATGGAGCGCCGGTCGTCCTCGACGTGGCCCCGGGGCCGAATGGCGTGGCCGTCCTAAACGGCTTGCAAATCATTTCGCGCGGGACCAGCCCACCCCGTCTTCTCGTTGCCGGGCCTTCGCCAGCCGTGCCGGCCAGCACCAACCTGTTGTTCCGGGAAATCCGCTATGACGGCAAAGTGTCCGACACCGAAGCGCGCTTCGCAGTGGCCCTGGACGTTGAGTCGATGACCACGAACGAGATTTCCGCGCCGCTGTTTGAGGGCGAGGTGGCGCTGGTATCACCAGTGCTGCCGGACGCGCTGCGGATCGTCAGCCGGGGCCGGCAGACGCGGCTGTTCTGCACGGCGCCGGGGTCCTACCCGGTGAAGCTGGACCTGATCGCCAAGATCACCAAGGCGGAGCCGTGGAACCAGATCAGCTTTGTCGGCCCACCCGCGGCCATCGCGTCCGTGGCAGCCAGCGCGAGCACGGCGGGCGTCGAGATGCAACTGCTCAGCGGTACCCAGCTTGAGCCGGAGAAGAAGGCGACGTCAAAGGTGAGCGGCTTCCTGGGGTCGGACCGCACGCTCTCCATGCGCTGGCAGAGCAAAGCGGCCGAGGTGACGCGTAAGTCGCTGGTTACGGTGGACACCGTCGCCAGCGCGCAGATCACCCCAACGGTCATCAAGTTTAACACCGTCCTGCGTTACGAGATCCTCCAGGCCGCGGTGCCGCGGCTCACCGTCGCGCTGCCCGCGAGCCACGCACTGACCCGCATCCAGGGCGAGCAAATCCGCGACTGGCAGGTGAAGTCGGAAGGCGAGCGCCAGGTGCTCACCATCGAGTTCATCAAGCCGGTCGAGAAAGCATGCGCCGTGACGCTGTTCTCCGAGCAGACCGTCGAGACCACGCCGCTCACTGCCAAGCTCGAACCGCCCCAGCCGCTCGAAGTGGAGCGCGAGGCAGGGTCCTTCACGCTGAGCGCCGACGACACCACCGTCGAGATTGACTCGGCCCCGGGCCTGCGGCAGGTCAACGCCCCGTCCGGCTCGCTGGCAGCCTACCGCTTCAACGGGCGCCCCGTGTCCATCGTGGCCCGGATCCAGCGCATTACCCCGGTCCTGAAACTGGCCGACCGCGTGACGGCGCGGCTCGAAGAGACCCGGCTCGTGGTCTCACACGCGCTCAACCTGACCGTCGAAAAAGCGGGCATCTATGCGCTCGACCTTACCGTGCCGCCGGGCTTCGTGGTCAGCGAGGTCAAGGGCGAGGGCATTGACGATTGGAAGACGACCGACGGCAAGCTGAAGATTTCCTTTGCCAGCCGCGTCCTTGGCGCGCGCAAGCTGGACATCCAGCTCGAACAGGCGAACAAGGAATTCCCTGAGCGGATCACTGTGCTGCCGCTGGCGGCGACGGGCGCGACCAACGTGACCACCCAGCTCGGCGCGGCGTCGTCCCCGGGCATCCGGCTGAAGACTGCCGAACTAGCCGGCCTGCGCGAAGTGCCAATTGCCTCGCTGCCGAACCGCTCGGACGAGCTGCTGGCCTTCGTGAGCGAGCAGCCGGACTGGAAGCTGACCCTCGCGGCCGAGAAGCTCGCGCCGCGCGTGGTGGCGGAAGTGTTCAACCTCGTCACCGTCGGGGACGGCGTGGTGGGGGGCAGCGCGACGATTCGTTACGGCATCTTCAACCAGGGCGTGCAGGAATTCCGCATTGCGGTGCCGGCGCACTGGAAGAACCTGGAATTCACCGGCGCAAACATCCGGCGCAAGGAGCAGCAGACCAACGTGTGGACCATCACACTGCAGGACAAGGCTTGGGGCGGTTACACGCTGGTGCTGACCTACGATTACCAGTTTGACCCAAAGGGCAGCACGCTCGACCTGGCCGGCGCACACGCCCCGGGCGTCGAGCGCGAGACGGGCTCGCTCGGTCTGATGACGGCGGCGAGCCTGAAGCTCACCCCGGCCGCGCCCGCCGAACCGCTGCGCCGCGTGGACGAGGCGGAGCTTTCCGACAGCGACCGCGCGCTCTGCACGCGCCCGCTGCTGCTGGCTTACAAGTACACCGGCGGCGATTACCGCCACTTGGCGCAGGTGACGCGCTTCGAGGAACTGCCGGTGCTCGACGCCGTGGCCGACCGCATCGAGCTGACCACCGTGCTGACCGAGGAAGGCCAGTTGCTGACGCAGTCCTCCTTCATGGTGAAGAACAACGAGAAACAGTTCCAGAAGTTCAAGCTGCCGAAAGGGGCGGAGTTTTGGTCCAGCTACGTCAACGGCCAGCCGGCCAAGCCCGAGCGCGACGGCGACTGGCTGCTGGTGCCGCTGCCGCGCGACGCGAACCGCGACCAGGCGTTCGCGGTGGACATTGTCTATGCCCAGAAGATTGACCTGAAGACGTCACTGTTCGCACGCCGCGTTGAACTGGCCGCGCCGCTGACCGACATTCCGAACACCTATGCCGAGTGGCAACTGTTCGCGCCCGTGTCGCAGCGCCTGAGCGGTTTCGATGGCAATATGTCCGTGGCCCGCGGGGCGACTTACGAACTGCGGGATGCATGGGAGCGATTCATCGAGTTCTATGGCAACCTCATCGAGCATCACTTCGGCATGATCCTGTTCGGCCTGCTGTGTGGGCTGATACTGGTGCTGATCACCGCCGCCGCAAAGCAGGGCGCCCAGGGCGTGGTGACGGCGATATGCGTGCTGGGCATCGTGGCGATTCTGGCGGCAATGTTGCTGCCGGCGCTCAGCCGGGCCAAGTCCAAGGCCCAACGCATCAGCGGCGTCAACAATCTGAAGCAGATCGGCCTTTCGGCGAGGATTTGGGCGGGGGATAACTCCAATGCCCTGCCGCCGAGCTTCGAGGCGATGATGAATGAGCTGAGCACGGACAAGATCACCTACGACCCCAACACCGGCCAACGGTATGTGTACGTCGGGGCAGGCAAGAGCGCCGACAACCCGGAAGCTATCGTCGCCTATTCACCTTCCGACATGAACGGCCGCGCGGTCGTCTTTGCCGACGGGAGCGTGCAAACCATGTCGGCGGAGAAGTTCCAGGAAGCGCTCCAGCGTGACGCCGCCCTGCCGCGCGTGGCGACCCAAGTAAGCGGGCAAGTGGCTTCCGGGGCAGCAGCAGCAACGCTAAGCCAAACAATGGTTGCGACCGAAGCCCCGGCTCAGCCGCCGCCCGCAGCTCCTGCGCCGCGGTTCGCACCGACGCATGGCGGCGCTATGGGTGGCGCCGGGTTGGCAGGCGCAGCTCCGGCTGCCGCTGCGCCCCAGGCCAAACCCACGGCCAGCGGCGTTCGCCCCATTCGGATCGAGGTGCCGCGCACCGGCCAGTCCTTCACCTTCACGAAAGTCCTCAATGCCGGCCAGGAACCGCTGACCGCCAGCTTTGCTACCAAGCGTCTCAAGGTTTACCGCGGCGAGCAGATGGTGCTGCAGGTGTGCGGCTTCGTGCTCGGCCTGCTGATGCTCTGGTGGCAGTGGCTGCGGCGCGAGCGCAGCAGCTTGTGGCTGACCATCGGAGTCGTGCTGCTTGTCTGGTCGGTGGCCCGGCTCTTTACCATGTGGCGCGTCCTGCACGTGGGCCTCATCGCCGCCGTGCCGTTGTTGCTGTTCCTGCTCGTCGCCTGGGCGGTTTGGAAATACCAGCGCCGCCGGAAGGCCGGCCCGTCATCTTACCCGTCCGCTCCTCCGCCCATCGTTCCGCCTGCGGGCAGCGGCTCGGCCGCCGCCCTGCTGCTGCTCCTGGCGTGGGGCGCTTCGTCGCTCCCCGCGCTCGCAGATGATGCCGCCCCAGGTGGCTTATCCAACACGGTCTCCATTGTGTCCGCTACCTACAGTGGCACGGTGCGGGACAAGGTCGCGCAGTTCGACGCTACCATCCAGATCGCGACCGCGGCCACCAACCAGATCGTGCCGTTATTCGGCGAAGACGTGGCGCTGGAGTCCTTCACTGCGAAAGGCGAAGCCCGGCTGGTGCGGGAAGGCGGCATGGTGGGCGTGCTCTTGCCGGGGCGCGGGAACGCTTCCGTGCAACTCAAGCTGATCGCGAAGCTGGGTGGCGACGTGACGCGCCGACAGCTTGCGTTCGCCATTCCCCCGGCGCTCTCCAGCCGGGTCAGTGTGGTCATTGACGAAGCCGAGGCGGACGTCGAGTTCCCGACCGCAGTGTCCTTCGAGCGCACCAGCGCCAACCAGCAGACGCGGGTGGAGGCCGTCATTGGGCCGGCCGAACGGCTGGAGCTGAATTGGACGCCGCGCGTGAAGCGGGCCGCGGAGATTGTGGCGACGGTCTTTGTTCAGAACACCGCGCTGGTGACCATCGGCGGCGGGGTGATGAACACCCGTGCGACGCTCGACTACCAGATCAGCCAGGGCGAGCTGAAGCAGGTGCGCGTGCAGGTGCCCGCCGGCCAGCGGCTGTTGCGCGTGGAAGGCGATGCGATTCGCAGTTGGGAGATCAAAAACGACACGCTGGTGGTGGACCTCGTCAAGGGCGTTTCTCCGGCCTGGAAGCTCACCGTCGAAACCGAGAAGGTGCTGGAGAAGCTGCCCGCCACCGTCAAGGTGGAGCTCCCGCATGCGCTGGACGTGAAACGCGAGACGGGCCTGGTGGCGTTGCGCGCCAGCGAGGAGGTGTCCCTGACCGTCGAGAACGCCCAGGAACTGCAGCGCGTGGACGCCGAGGAGTTCTCCCGCACGGCACCGGACAAGCAGGACGGCATCCTGAGTGCATTCCGTTTCCTCAAGCGCGACTTCGGCCTCAGCGTGCGCGCGGAAACGGTGCAGCCGCAAATCGAGGCTGTGGCGCGCAACAGCGTGCGGATCGGCGCCGAGTCGGTGCAGGTTGCCGCGCAGGTGGACTACACTCTCAAGCGCGCGGGCGTGTTCGCGTTGCGGCTGGCGCTGCCCGCGGGCTACCGGCTGGAAAACGTTACTGGGGAAAAGGTCTCCCAGTGGGTGGAACGTAATGAAGAAGGCACGCCATTGGTCGAGGTCACTCTCAAGGAGCGCACGATCGGCGCCTACGCCCTGAGCCTGGTGCTGGTGCAGAACTACCGGCAGCCGCCGAAGACGCTGGCCATCGCGGGAGTGCATCCGCTCGGCACGGAGAAGCTGAGCGGCTATATCACCGTCGCCACCGATCACGGCATCGCCGCCAAGACCGATGCGTTCGAGGGCCTCACCGAAGTCCCCTTCGCGAGCGTGCCGGGCGAGCGGGCGGCGAGCGGCGGCAGCGCCCTGGCTTACAAGTTCATTGCGGCGGCACCCAAGGCCGCACCCTCCTGGAACCTCAGCGTTGCGACCGAAGCCGTCGAGCCGTGGCTGCGCGCCGAGATCATGAACACCATCACCCTCACCGAGACGCTGGTCAGCGGCCGGACGCTGGTGAAATACGACATCGCCAATGCCCCCGTGAAGGAGTTTCGGCTGCAGGTGCCGGTGGGGTTCAAGAATGTCGAGGTCACCGGCGCGCAGATTCGGCGGCGGGACGAGACCAACGGCGAGTGGCGCGTCGAGCTGCAAAGCAAGGTGCGCGGGGATTACGTGCTGACCGTGACGTGGGAGCTGCCGCGCACCGGGCAATCGAACCTGGTCGAGCTGGCGGGCATCCAGGCGCTGGGCGTCGAGCGCGAGGCCGGGCATGTCGCCATCATTGCCCGGCCGCCCTTGCAGGTCAGCGACCCGTCCGGCGGCGGGTTGCTCAGCAAGATTGACGTGCGTGAACTGCCGCCGTGGACGGGCCGCGCGGACCCGGCGACGGTGTTGGCCTACCGCTACTTGCGCCCCGGCTACAAGCTGGCGCTGGACGCACGGCGCTACGACGAGGCCGAAGTGCTGCAAGCCCTGATTGACAATGCCCGGCTCTCGACCGTGGTGGCCGATGATGGCCAGGTGATGACGGAACTCTCGCTGAGCATCCGCAACAACGGCCGGCAGCATCTGGAAATCGAGCTGCCGGAGAAGACGAAGGTCTGGTCGGCGTTCGTCGCCGGGGAGCCAGTCCGGCCCAGCGTGCGCGAGGGCAAGCTGCTGTTGCCATTGGAACGCGACACGGCTTCCGACGCGCCTGTCACCGTCGAGTTGACGTTCATCGGCCAGGACAAGTTCCCGAAGCGGAGCGGGACGCTGTCGCTGGTTTCGCCAAAGTTCGACCTGCCAATGAAGAACGCGCGGTGGGACCTTTACCTGCCGCCGGATTACGACTACAGCCGGTTCGAGGGCTCGATGGCCCGCACCAGCGATGCGACGCTGCCGCTGGAGCAGGTCTATTCGCTCTCGGAATACAACGTGCAGCAGCGGGCGCAGGCGGAGCAGACCAAATCCGAATGGCGCTACGGGCTGGAGTCGGCGCGCAAAGACCTGCAAGGCGGCAACCTGCAGAAGGCGGTCAGCAGTTATGGCCGGGCCAAGTTCAAGAGCGCCAAAGGGCAGGCCGAACCGGCAGAAGGCCGCGAACTCAAGGAACTGGAGCAGGACGTTCGCCGCGCGCAAAGCAGCAACCTGATCATGGCGCAGAATAACTACTTCCTGCAGAACGCCGGAAGACTCGGAGACCAGCAGGCGCTCCAAGTCCAGGCCGGACAGACGATCCTCAACGGGCCGGCCCAACAGCAACAGGTTATGCCGCAAGGTCTCCAGGCCAGGAACCTCTACCTGAACTACGATGAGAACGTCGCCAGCTTGCAGTGGGACAAGCTGGAGAAGGCGCAGCAGGTGGCGGTGGCCAAGGTCGCGCCGCTACACGTGAACCTTCCGACTCGCGGCGTGCGCTACAGCTTCAGCCAGGTCCTGCAAACCGAGTTGCGCAAACCGATGACGATCCGCCTGTTGGCCGAGAACGCCAAGGTCCCAAGCTGGACCACGCGCATCGGCCTGGCCGTGCTGGGCTTCGTCGTGCTCTGGGTCATCGTGACCGCGCTCAATCGGCGGAAGACGGCTTAGTTCCTGGTGACGTAAGCACAGTGAGCGGTAAGCCAACGTGCCGCTGGCAGGTTGCCCAGACTTGTCAATGTCCCGTCATTCCAGCTACACAATGGCCGTGCTAAAGTTCCCGACCTCGATCGGTGGAGTAGTATTTTGAGCTGTCCTATAGGCAGGCAAGCGACGAAAGGTAACCACGCCCCGGCGATGGCATCTGCTCCTTTAGCGGGTCCGTCCCGTATTAGCCGTGCCATGGTTTTAGCGCTCGTAATGGCGCTCTTAACGGCAGCGGGCGGTTTCTGGTGGATGTGCGCTCGCAACGAGGCGATCGCTTTCCTGTCGGCGCGAGCTGGAGCGGAGTGGATTGTCTTTCCGAGACCAGCCGAGGCCACCACCCGTGACACTATATCAGTCACAGTTGAATTCCGGCATTCCTTCACTTTAGACACTAAGCCCGCCAATGCGACTCTGGAGATCCGTGCGTTCAAGGGTGCTACCGTGGCCATTAACAGCCGGCAGGTTGGCAATACTCCCGCCACCCGCCGAAATTGGAAGATACCCTTCAGCACCGAGGTGGCTGGCCTGCTGCAGCCGGGGACGAATGTCATCACCGCCTGGGTGACCAATGCCGCCGGCCCGCCTGCCCTTTGGCTACTGCTGAGGGGTGACCGGCTCTCGCTGGGCACGAGTGAGCGCTGGCAAGCGTCGCTCAATGGAACTGAATGGCAAAGCGCCCGCCGGGCTAATCAGCCGATCGAGTTGGAACCGGATGGTTCACTACCTGGAAGCACGCGGATGATGGAACGGCTGAAGCGTGTGTGGCCCGTGGAGGCGGTTTTTTGCGCCGTCTCTCTGGCGTTGATTTGGGGCCTGAACCGCTGGCTGCGCCACAAACGCCTGCCAGACGGAAGTCTCCCGACGACGACCTCGACGAAGCTGATCTACGGTCTGCTTGCGCTTGTGCTGATTGCGCGAGCCGCTCTGTTCATCAACAACATCCCGCAGCTCCCCCGCTCAATGGGTTTTGATGCCGCGGAGCATGAGAAGTACATCGCGTTCATTCAACAAAAGCATGCTTTGCCGTCGGCGAATGAAGGCCTTGAGATGCATCAACCGCCGCTCTATTACCTGGCCTCTGCTCTGCTACTGGACATCTGCGGACGGTCCGTAGGGGACGGGGATGCGGTGTATTTTCTGCGGGCGGTCAATGGGGTTGTCGGTTTGCTCCACTGCTGGCTGGTGTTTCTGTGCCTGCGCCTCCTGTTTCGGGGGAATCTCCCAGCGCAAGCAGCAGGCTTGCTAGTCGCCGCTTTCCTGCCGCCGCATTTGTATCTCTCACAATACGTCACCAATGAGCCACTGGCCGGTTTTCTCGTGACCGTCGCGATCTATTTGTGCCTGCGCCTGCTGCGGGCGGAAAAGGAAGGTCTCTGGATGCCCCTCGGCATCGGGGCGGTGCTGGGGGCGGCGATGCTGACCAAGTTTTCAGTGTTGCTGGCGCTGCCGTTCTTCCCGGCGGCGTTGAGCCTTCGATTGGCTGCCCGAAAAGAGCACGCGGGTCGGGACTGGCTGCGCAGCGTGGGCGCGATCGTCGTAGTGTGCCTGATCGTCTGCGGCTGGCATTACGGGCGTGTTTGGGCGCGATTCGGCAAGCCGATCGTGATGAACCAGGGGGACAGCGGGCTGGGGCAAACCTGGTGGCAGGATCCAGGTTTCCGGACGAGTGCCTTCTACTCGAGTTTTGGTCGAGCTCTAAGCACGCCATCGTTCAGCGCATTCCATAGTTTCGCCGACGGCATGTATTCTACGCTTTGGGGAGACGGCCTGGCCAGCGGCGTGTCCGACCGGGGCCTCCAACCTCCCTGGAACTATGACTTAATGGGCGCCGGGTATTGGATCAGTTTGGGAGTTTCCCTGCTGCTGATCGTCGGAATTACGCTCACGCTCGCACAACTGGCAGGTCTTCGTAGCAGCCGACGTCAGTCGGCTCTAACGTGGCAGCGGGTGGAAGATCGGCAGCCCCTGGCAGGTCAAATCCGCGCGGAATGGGTGCTCATTCCAGGCATGGTGTTTCTCTTCGGATTGGGGCTGATTTGGAACACGCTACAAGCGCCCTATTGCTGTTCTGTCAAAGCGTTTTTCGCATTCCCGGCACTATTACCGTTCGGCACCTTGGTTGCGGTCGGTTGCGATTGGCTGCGGCAGCGACACCGCGTCGTGGGAGTTGCCGTTGGGGTGCTTTTGCTGGTTTGGTCCATGACCGTTTACACCGCGTTTTGGGCTCGAAGCGGGAATCCCGAGACTCAGGTGTTGCGGAGTATCGAATGCAATAACCTCGGCGCTGCCCTCGCCAAGCAGGGCCAAACCGACGAGGCGATCAGACAATACGAGGAAGCGATTCGCCTGAAACCTGATTATACCGACGCTCATTACAACCTCGGCGTCGCCTTCTACCAGCAAGGCCACACCGGCGAGGCGATCCGCCAATTTCAGGAAGTTGTCCACCTCAAACCGGATCACGCCGAGGCCTACAATAGCTTAGGCAGCGCCTACGGCAGGAGCGGCCTAACCGACGAGGCCATTCGCCAATTCCAAGAAGCCCTGAGACTCAAGCCTGACTACGCCGATGCTCGTAGAAACCTGGACCTTGTGCTTGCCGCGAAAGCACATCACGCTGAAACAGAAGGCAGAAGGCAGAAGGCAGAATGAAGAAGGCAGAAGACAGAAGACCGAAGTCCGAAGTCCGAGGGCCGAAGCATCAAGGAGCGACAAGCTGCCCAGCTTCAGCCTTCAGCCTTCAGCCTTCAGCCTTCACCAGAATCCTCTGGTGGCTGCTACCCGTATCGCTGGTGCTGGTGACGCTGGCCCTGTATTGGCCGGCAAGCGGCTTTGGCTTCATCAACTACGATGACGATTTCTATGTCACCTCGAACGTTCACGTCCAAAACGGGTTGACCTGGGCGGGTATAAAGTGGGCGTGGGCAAACCCTGTGGCCGGCAATTGGCATCCCGTGACGGTGTTGTCCCACATGTTGGACTGCCAACTGTTCGGCTTGAACCCCGGGGCGCATCACCTGACTAACGTGCTGCTGCATGCACTTAACGCGGGGTTCGTCTTTTGGTTGCTCCAACGAATGACCGGCGCGGTGTGGCGGAGTCTATTGGTGGCGGCGTTGTTCGCGGTTCACCCGCTGCGCGTTGAGTCGGTGGCCTGGGTGTCCGAGCGCAAGGATGTGCTCAGCGGCTTTTTCGGTTTGCTCGCCCTGCTGACCTACGCCTGCTACGCGCAACGGAGAATGCAGAATGCAGAATGCAGAATGCAGAATCCAGCGACCCCCAACACGCAACACGCAACACGCAACACGTTTCACGCCTGCAACTTCTACCTCCTCTCTCTCTGCTTCTTCGCCCTCGGGTTGATGAGCAAGCCGATGCTAGTGACATGGCCATTCGTGATGCTGCTGCTGGATTACTGGCCGCTAAAGAGAATGCAGAATGCAGAATGCAGAATGCAGAATGTAGCAACCGGAGACACGCACCACGCACCCCGCAACGCGCCTAACGTTTCACGTTTCACGTTTCACCTTTCCCTTCTCCTCGAAAAGCTCCCTTTCTTCGCCCTTGCGGCGGCGGTGAGCGTTGTGACCTTCCTGGTGCAGAAACGCGTGGGCGCGGTGATGGAGGCTGAAAGCCTGCCCCTGAGCGCTCGGGTGGAGAACGCGCTGATTTCGTATGGCCGCTATCTGGGGAAGCTATTCTGGCCCGTGGATCTGGCGGTTTACTATCCGCGCCCGGGGCAATGGCCGATGGGCAAGGTGCTGCTGGCGGCTGGGTTGATCCTGGGCCTTTCGGTGCTGGTTTGGGTGCGGCGGCGGCGGCAGCCCTATGCGCTGATGGGGTGGCTGTGGTTCTTGGGGACGCTAGTCCCGGTGATTGGACTGGTGCAAGCAGGCGGCCAAGCGATGGCGGATCGGTATACTTATCTTCCATCGCTCGGGGTGCTGGTCCTCGCCGTGTGGGGCGCGTGCGAACTGATGCAGGGGAAGTCCGAAGTCCGAAATCCGAAGGGCGGTCCCGCAGGCCTACTGCCAAGACCGCGGGATAGACGACACGGAGCAACCCCTCACCCCAGCCCTCTCCCCTTCGGAAGGGGAGAGGGAGAAGCCTCGGCAGCTTTGGGTGTAGTGTATGCTCCGGACTCCTCAGTAATTTCAGGGTTCGGATTTCGGGTTTCGGATTTCCTTCGGGTTTCGGGTTTCGGGCTTCGGATTTCATACGTGGCGGGGGGTGCGGCGATCGTCTTGTGTATGGCGTTGACGCACCAACAACTCGGGCATTGGAAGGATAGTGAAGCCCTATTCCGGCAGGCACTCGAAGTCACGGAGAACAATTGCCTCGCTCACAACAATCTCGGCGCCGCCCTCGCCAAGAAAGGCCAAATCGACGAAGCCATCCGACAATTACAGGAGGCCCTCCGCCTGCAGCCGCATTTCGCCCCCGCCTGCAACAACCTGGCCAACGCCCTCCTCTTGAAAGGCCAAATCGACGAAGCCATCGGCCAATACCAGGAAGCCATCCGTCTCAACCCCGATCACGCCGAGGCCTACTATAACCTCGGCACCGCCCTCCTGCTGAAAGGCCAAACCGACGAGGCCATCCGCCAATTCCAGGAAGTCCTCCGCCTCAAACCCGATCACGCCGAGGCCCACTACAACCTCGGTAACGTCCTCGGCAGTAAAGGCCAAACCGACGAGGCCATCCGCCAATTCCAGGAAGCCATCCGCCTGAAACCGGATCACCCCCTCGCGCACTACAACCTGGGCAACGCCCGGCTCCTGAAAGGCCAAATGGACGAGGCCATCCGCCAATACCTGGAAGCCCTCCGCCTCAACCCAAACCACGCCGAGGGCCACTACAACCTCGGCACCGCCCTCGGTAGTAAAGGCCAAACCGACGAGGCGATCACCCAATACCAGGAGGCCATCCGACTGAACCCCGGAAACGCCGACGCCCACTATAACCTCGGCCTGGCTCTGGCCAGCAAAGGCCAAACCGAAGAAGCCATCCGCCGCTTTGAAGGGACCCTGAAAGTGAAGTCCAACTACCCCGAGGCCCACAACCACCTGGGCCTGGCCCTCGTCCGGAAAGGCCAAACGGACGAGGCGATCCGCCAGTTTCAAGAGGCCCTGCGACTCAAGCCTGACTATGTCGCCGCCCACCAGAACCTGGACGCTGTGCATGCCGCCAGGACCCCTTCCTCGCCGCCGCCCGGCGCCTCCACCAACCGCTGAGTGGACACCGTTACCGAAATGGACCTCCTGATATTCTGGACTTCCTGCGGTTGAGCAATAGTTTGGGCGGGTCCTATGTGCCGACTAGCGACCCAGCGACCCAGCGAAGGCAGAAGGCAGAAGGCAGAATGAAGATGGCAGAAAGCAGAAAGCAGAAAGCAGAAAGCAGAAAGCAGAAGCCAGAAGCGCCGCCCCCCCCGCAAGCCGCGCCCCTTGCCGCTCAATCGCAAATCGCAAATCGCAAATCGCAAAGCCTCTGGTGGCTGATGGCCGCATTGCTGGTGCTGGGGACAATTGCCCTATACTGGCCGGCGACGCGCTGTGACTTCGTCATCCTGGATGACGGGATCAACGTCAGCGGGAATGTTCACGTCCAAAAAGGACTGACCTGGCAAGGCATAAAATGGTCACTGTTCAACCCGGTGAACAATGGGTGGCTTCCGGTAACGGTGTGGTCCCACATGTTGGCCTGTCAAGTGTTCGGCTTGAACCCCTGGGGGCACCATTTGACCAACGTGCTGCTGCACGCCCTCAACGCGGCGCTGGTCTTCGCGTGGCTGCGGCAGATGACTGGCGCGACATGGCGGAGTCTCTTGGTGGCGGCCTTGTTCGCCGTTCACCCGCTGCGGGTCGAACCCGTGGCCTGGGTGACGGAACGCCGAGAGTTGCTCTGCGCCTGCTTTGGTCTGCTCGCGCTGATGGCCTACTTCCGCTACGCGCAAGGCAGGGGGCAGAAATCCGAAGACCGAAACCCGAGGACCGAAGGAAATCCGAAGACCGAAACCCGAAGCCCGAAGCCGGAAGGCGCGGCGCGGACTGCACTGCCAGGTTCGGCGTTCGATGTTCGTCCATACGCGGCTTTCTCCCATCTCCCATCTTCTATCTTCTATCTCCTATCTCTGTTCTTCTTGGCCCTGGGGTTGATGAGCAAGCCGACGCTGGTGACGTGGCCGTTCGTGATGTTGCTGCTGGATTATTGGCCGCTACGAAGAATGCCGAATGCAGAAGTCAGCGACCCGCACCCCGCGACCCGCACCCCCCCTCACGTTTCACGTTTCACGTTTCACGTCTCACGTACCACTCTCCTGTCCCTGCTCGTGGAGAAGATCCCCTTTTTTGTCCTCGTGGTCGCAGAGAGCATTGTGCTCTTAGTAGTGCAGGAGCGCGGAGGCGGTTTGGGGCCAGGTAAAGGCCTGCCCATGAGCGCGCACATCGGGAACGCCCTGATTTCCTACTGCCGTTATCTGGGGAAGATGTTCTGGCCCGCGAATCTCGCCGTTGCGTATCCACATCCCGGGCACTGGCCGCTGGCTGAGGTGTTGCTCGCGGGAGGGTTGATCCTCGGCGTTTCGGTGCTGGTATGGGCGCAGCGGCAGCGCTACCCCTATTTGCTGGTGGGGTGGTTTTGGTATTGCGGGACGCTGGTGCCCATGAGCCAGATAATCCAGACCGGCAACCACGCGATGGCGGATCGGTGGGCCTACATACCCTCCCTGGGAGTGCTGATCCTCGCCGTCTGGGGCGCGTACGAACTGACCCAAGGCTGGCGATATCGGGTGCTGGCGCGGTCGGTGGCGGTGGGTGCGGTGATCGTTGCGTGCCTGCCGCTGACGCGGCACCAACTTGGATATTGGCGGAACAGTGAAACGCTTCTCTGGCATGCGCTTGAAGTCACGGAGAACAATTACCTCGCCCACAGGAACCTCGGCTTCGCCTTTTACATGAAAGGCCAAATGGACGAAGCGCTCAGCCAATTCCAGAAAGCCGTTCTCCTGGAACCAGATGCCCCCGAGGCCTACGACCACCTCGGCATCACTTTCAACAATAAAGGCCAACTGGACGAGGCAATCCGCCAATTTCAAGAAGCCCTCCGTCTCGATCCGTCTTACGCCGATGCCCACTATAACCTCGGCGTGGCCTTCTACCTGCAAGGCCGGACCGACGAGGCGATCCGCCGATTTCAGGAAGCGATCCGCCTGAAACCGGATCACGCGGAGGCTCACCACAACCTGGGTGTCACCTTGGGTCTCAAAGGCCAGACCGACCAGGCGATTCGCCAGTTTCGAGAAGCGCTGAGACTCAAGCCGGACTATGCCGACGCCCGCAAGAACCTGGACCTGCTGCTCGCGGCCGGACCCCATTCCCCGCCGTCGCCAGGCGCCGCGACCAACCGCTAGTCAGAATGAAGAATGAAGAATGCAGAATGCAGAAGACGGCATGCACCACGCACCAGGGTGTAGTCGCGAATCGCAAATCGCAAATCCCCCCTCCCTCGGTGTGGCTGATGGCCATGCTGCTCGTGCTGGGGATAATTGCTCTGTACTGGCCGGCGACGCGCTGTGGCTTCGTCAACCTGGATGACAATGTCAACGTCACCGATAATGTTCACATCCAAAAGGGACTGACTTGGGAGAGTATAAAATGGGCTTTCATGAACCCGATGGCCACCCTTTGGCAGCCCCTAACGATGTTGTCCCACATGGCGATCTATCAGGTGTGCGGTCTGAACCCCTGGGGACATCATCTGGCCAATGTGCTGCTGCACGCCTTTAACGCGGGGCTGGTCTTCGCGTTGCTGCGACAGATGACGGGCGCGACGTGGCGGAGTTTACTGGTGGCGGCGTTGTTCGCCGCACACCCGCTGCGCGTCGAAGCGGTCGCCTGGGTGACAGAACGCCGGGATGTGCTCAGCGCCTTCTTCGGGTTGCTGGCGCTGATCGCTTACGCGCGCTACGCGCAAGGGCGAATGCAGAATGCAGAAGGCAGAAGGCAGAAGGCAGCAACCCGCAACCCGCAACCCGCAACCCGTTTCACGTTTCACGTTTCACGCTTCTACCTCCTCTCCCTGTTCTTCCTGGCCCTGGGCTTGATGAGCAAGCCGATGCTGGTGACGTGGCCGTTGGTGATGTTACTGCTGGATTACTGGCCGCTAAAGAGAATGCAGAATGCAGCAGCCAGCGATACGTCCACCCTCCGTAGCAGTAATGCGGAGGGTGGACGCAACACGCCTTACGTTTCACGTTTCACGTTTCACGTTTCACGTTTCACGTTTCACGTTTCACGTTTCACGCTCCTGTCCCTGCTTGTGGAAAAGATCCCGTTCTTTGTCCTCGTGGTGTTGACGAGTGTCGTGACCTTCGTGGTGCAGAAGAGCGAGGGCATTTTGGCGGTGGGTGAAGGCCTGCCCCTGAGCGCTCGCCTTGGGAACGCGCTGATTTCGTATGGCCGCTATTTGGGGAAGTTGTTTTGGCCCGTGAATCTGGCGGTTTACTATCCGCACCCCGGGCATTGGCCACTGGGGAAGGTGCTGCTGGCGGGCGGTTTGATCCTGGGCATTTCGGTGCTGGTTTGGGTGTCGCGGCGGCGGTATCCCTATTTGCTGATGGGGTGGTTGTGGTATTGCGGGACGCTGGTGCCCGTGAGCCAGGTAATCCAGACCGGCGCCCACGCGATGGCAGATCGGTGGACTTACTTGCCGTGCCTTGGGGTGCTGATCCTGGTCGTCTGGGGCGCGCGCGAGTTGATCCAAGGCTGGCGATACCGGGCGCTGGCGTTGTCGGTGACGGGTGGAACGGCGATCGTCCTCTGCCTGGCGTTGACGCGGCACCAGATTGGGTATTGGCAGGAGAGTGAAACCCTGCTCCGCCATACACTCGCAGTCTCGGACAACAACGGGATGATCCAGAGAAACCTCGCCTGTGCCCTTCTCGATAAAGGCCAAATCGACGAGGCGATCATCCATTTTCGGGAATTCGTCCGTTTGCGGCCGGAGCTTGGCAATTCGCACTATAACCTCGGCATCGCCCTCTACAAGAAAGGCCAACTGGATGAAGCCATCCAACAACTCCAGGAAACTATCAGCCTGGAACCGGATGACGCCGACGCTCACCACAACCTGGGCACCGCCTTTTACCAGCAAGGCCGGATTGGCGAGGCGATTAGCCAGTTTCGGGAAACCATCCGCCTGCAACCGGATCGAGCGGAGGCCTACAACAACCTGGGTACCGCCTTCGGTATGCAAGGCCAAACGGACGAGGCCATCCGGCAGTTCCAGAAAGCCTTGAGACTCAAGCCGGACTATGCCGACGCCCGCAAGAACCTGGACCTTGTGCTTGCCATGAAGACCGGATCTCCGCGGCCGCCTGGCCCCTCCACCAACCGATGAGTCATTTGGTAATTCTACGCGCCAAGCAGGGAACGGATGAAAAGGAAGAGAGGCGAGCTGAATCAGCCATCGTTCTTTCCGCTTCCCGGGAGGCAAAGTGGTTTTCTCCTGCCTGTGGTTGTCTGCCATCCTTGCTGCGGCGCGTTGGGTGGCCACTATGCTGCCTTGTGTCGCGGCTGGGGATAGGGCATCGTTCTACTTGGTGAAGACTACGCTATTTATTCCGACGTTGAACGAGATTGACGGGGTTAAAGTCATCATGCCGCAGGTCAAGCGGGAATGGGTGGATGAAATCAT
>CAIWJG010000791.1 GCA_903912925.1 uncultured Verrucomicrobia subdivision 3 bacterium
CGCAGTATCACGCAGGTGTCAATATTTAAAACCATTTGGTACGCTTTCCGCTTACACCGTGCAAGTGAAGAGGCGGCTCGAATCCCCTCGGAGGGTAGGGTGGTTCACGGGTTCAAAGCGCGCACTGGTTCGTGGAATTCTCTCTCCAGTTCAAGACCCTGGATATGAATGCCCCCTTCTGGCGTGATTGGTTAGTAAATTGGCGCGCTTTGCTAATGACAGACCCATGGACCGCCGTGTATATTCAACCCATGCTCACGACCGATATGCGTTATCATGACCGTCCGACTATTTTTGGGGCAATTGCGGGTGGAGGGCCATAAAATGGGGCTGAGATTAGTGTTGTGATCAATTTCGATTTCAATTTTAGCGCGGTTCTGGCCAGGGTTGTCTTCCCCCAGTGCGGGGGAGAGAACCATTATGAACGAAGGCCGAACCGTTTTTTCCCAACTGATGGACTGGTTGCCCAAGCCCCACTTCGACAAGTGTGTGGCTCGGTATCGCGGCAACTACCACGTGCGCTCGCTCCGAGCCTACGAGCATTTCTTGATTCTGGGCTTTGCCCAGTTGACCTATCGGGAGAGTTTGCGCGATATCGAAACCTGCCTGCGAACCCTCGGTTCCAAGCTGTATCACAGCGGAATCCGCACCTCGGCGGCCCGCAGTACTTTGGCCGATGCCAACGAGACTCGCGACTGGAGAATCTTCTCCGACTTTGCTCAGATCCTGATCGCGCAAGCCTCGCATCTCTATGCGGGAGACGCCTTCGGAGCGGAGTTGAAGCAGGCGGCTTATGCCCTGGATTCGACCACGATCGATTTGTGTTTGTCGCTGTTCCCCTGGGCCAAATTCCGGCGGCACAAGGCGGCCATCAAACTGCACACCCTGCTGGCTTTGCGGGGCAACTTCCCCACCGTGGTCATCATGACCACAGGCAAAGTTCACGACGTCAACATCCTCGACCAGTTGGGGTTCGATCCTGGGTCCTTTTATATCATGGACCGGGGCTATCTGGATTTTCAACGTCTGCACCAGATTCATCGCCGTTCGGCCTTCTTTGTCACGCGAGCCAAAAAGAACACCCGCTTGCAACGCCGCTATTCCCGTCCTGTGGACAAGGCCACCGGACTGCTCTTCGATCAAACGGTGGTCCTCAGCGGCGCTCATTCGTGCCAAGATTATCCCGAACCGCTGCGTCGCATTGGGTTCCGCGACCCCAAAACCGGCAAACGGTTTGTGTTCCTGAGCAACAATTTTACGGAACCGGCCTGGACCATCGCTCAACTCTACCGTTGTCGCTGGCAGGTCGAACTCTTCTTCAAATGGATCAAACAGCATCTGCGGATCAAAGCGTTTTACGGCACTTCGGACAATGCGGTACGCATCCAGGTCTGGGTCGCCCTGGCCATCTACATCCTGGTCGCCATAATCAAGAAGCGTTTGCATTTGTCTGCAAGCCTCTACACCATTTTACAGATCCTGAGCCTGAGCCTTTTCGAGAAAAGGCCCATTTTACAGGTGCTTGCTCAACAATCCGATCCCACAGAATCTCTGGACACGCACAATCAGCCCTGTTTACCGGGGTTTTTAACCGGACGGTAGTGATCCGATGCCATTCTCACATTCGCGAAGCGCGTTCGTTCTTCGACTCGCGCCCCTCT
The DNA here is from genome assembly GCA_903912925.1 of uncultured Verrucomicrobia subdivision 3 bacterium. GTDB lineage: Bacteria > Verrucomicrobiota > Verrucomicrobiia > Limisphaerales > UBA8199 > PALSA-1440. Next base: position 1,662 of record CAIWJG010000791.1, read on the forward strand.
CCCCATCCGATGGGGAGAGGGCCTGGGCGAGGCGCCACTTGCCGACCGCCACCCCGGAGAGAATTCAGCGGCACGGAGAGAATTCAGCCTTGCCCCAGAACGCCATCGAGCTTATACCGTTCTCAGGAACCCGCAGACCATGAAAAACATTCAGAAGCGAGCCGGCCCCGGAGGGAGTGAAAACCCAGAGCGAGCGTGTGCAGAGCTTATCCTCCTGGCCTCAGATAAACTTGGGCGCGCGTTGACAAACGAGGAGCAGGACCTCATTCGCGGACTCGACAAGCGCTTGCTGGCCGAGGGCTATTTTTCTGAGATGTACCAGAGGTTCA
>CAIWJG010000792.1 GCA_903912925.1 uncultured Verrucomicrobia subdivision 3 bacterium
CCGCCAACGGCAGTTGGCGCACTTCACCCTCGCGGCAAAGATTAGCGCCAACTGACGTTGGCGGCTACGGCTTCTTGAATCGGCCGCCGCGGCTATAGTGGCCGGGCTTGTATTAGAGGGCGGCCGGGCTGAGTTCAAGGCCAGATCGTCATTGCGCTAATTGTAGCCGCCAACGGCAGTTGGCGCACTTCACCTTCGCGACAAAGATTAGAGCCAACTGACGTTGGCGGCTACGGCTTCTTGAATCGGCCCCCGCCCACAAAGTAGAGATTGAATTAGCGGCCGCCGCGGCTATAGTGGCCGGGCTTATCTGAGTCAATCGCTTATGCCATACACCGCTGCTGAAATCGCCAAACTGCTTGGAGGCGAAGTCGCTGGCAATCCCTCGCTGGTGCTCAAGGGCTTCGCGCCCGCCGACCGCGCCCAGCCAGGCGACCTGACGTTTGCCGAGAACGAGAATTACATCGCCCGGGCCGAGCAGAGCGCCGCGTCCGCCATCATCATCGACACGCCAGTCGCCTCGAGCCGGAAGACCCTCATCCGCGTTCCCAGCGCCCGCATTGCGTTCGCCAAGGTCCTGCCACTGTTCTTCCCCGAGCCCGCCTTCCCCGCGGGCGTGCATCCGACGGCGATCATTCCTGCCAGCGCGCGGATTGACCCGACTGCCCACATCGGACCGCATTGTATCGTGGGCGAGAAGGCGCGCATCGGCGCACGGTCGGTGTTGCAGGGGCTGAACTCCGTCGGGGCCGACTGCCTGCTCGGCGAGGACGTCAACCTCTTCCCCAACGTCACCCTCTACGCGCGCACCGAGGTCGGCAACCGCGTGCGCATCCACTCCGGCACCGTCGTCGGCGCCGATGGCTTCGGTTACGTGCTGGATAACGGCACCCATCGCAAGGTGCCCCAGATCGGCTACGTGATCCTCTGCGACGACGTGGAACTGGGCGCGAATGTGACCGTGGATCGCGGCGCGCTCGGGCCGACCCTTGTGGGCAAAGGGACCAAGGTTGATAACCTCGTCCAGATCGCGCACAACGTGACGGTGGGAGAACATTGCATCCTTGTGTCGCAATGCGGCATCGCCGGGAGCACCAAGCTGGGCAATTACGTGGTCCTGGGCGGCCAGGTTGGGCTGGCGGGCCACCTGAAGATCGGCAACCGCGTCTCCGTTGCCGCCCAGTCCGGCGTCATGCACAACATCCCCGACGGCGAGAAATGGCTCTGGTCACCCGCGCAGCCTGACCGTATCGCCAAACGGCAGATGATCGCCTTGCAGCAATTGCCCGAGCTATTCCGCCGCGTCAAACAACTGGAAAGGCAGCTCGAAGCGAAAGGGCAACCCGCCGCTCCTGCTCCGACCGGCGAGGGACCAACCCAGGCTTAAGCCCGCTTACGCCTTCCAGATCATATCCGCGACCGTGCGGCCGGCCGGGATGAAGGGCAGCACGTGCTCGGTGTAGGGCACGATGATGTCCAGCACGTAGGGCTCGTCGGCATCCAGCATCCGCTGCACCGCCGCCCGCAGGTCCTTCTTATAGATAACCCGCTCGCACTTCACGTTGAAGCTGTTGCACACAGCAGTGTAATCGGGGTAGATCTGCTGCCGGTTTCCCGGATCGCCCAGGTAGGTATTGCCGCGGTTGCCCGCGAAGAACCGGTCTTCCCACTGCATCACCATGCCCAGATGCTGGTTGTTCAGGATGATCACCTTGGCGGCGATCTTCTCGATGTGCGCCGTGGCCAGCTCCTGAATGTTCATCAGGAACGAGCCGTCGCCGTCAATATCCACTACCTGACGGTCGGGAAACGCCACCTTGGCCCCGAGCGCGGCTGGATAGCCGTAGCCCATCGCCCCCAGCCCGGCGCTGGTTACAAACTGGCGCGGATACTTAAACTTGTAGAACTGGCCCGTCCACATCTGATGCTGGCCCACCCCCGTGGTGATGATGGCCTCGCCCTTGGACAGCTCGTAGAGCATCTCAATGGCCATCTGGGGCAGGATGACTTCGTTTTCCCGGCCTTTGAGGTGGTCGCGCATGTGCTGTGACTTCATGACCTCCTCGGTCACCAGGTAGCCGAAGGGCGCCTTGGCTTTCCAAGCCTCGAGCTGCTTGTGCCAGGCGGTGAACTTCTGCTGGATCGGCCGCGCTTTGACCATCTCGGCCAGGCGACCCAGGGCGAACTTCACGTCGCTGACGATGGGCAGGTTGGCCGGCTTGTTCTTATTGATCTCGGATGGGTCAATGTCCAGGTGGACGATGGTGCCCTGCTCGCAGAACTTGTCCACTTTGCCGGTCACGCGGTCGTCAAACCGCACGCCAAAGGCCAGCAGCAAATCGGCTCCGGGGGCGATTGGTATCAGCGGGTCGGTCGGGCTCTTGCGTGGTTCGAACTCGCCGCTCACCGCCCAATTCGCGTAGGCCGCCCCGTGCATTCCGAGCCAGCGCAAGGACAGCGGATTCGTTTCCGGGAACGCCCCGCACCCCATTAGCGTCGTCGTCACCGGAATCTGCGTGGCCTCGGCAAATCGGCGCAACTCCTCACTCGCATTGCCCGTGATGATGCCCCCGCCGCAGTAAAGCACCGGCCTTTCGGACTTCTCGATCAGCCCGATGATCTCGTTCAGCTCCAGATCGCTCGCGCGCTGGTCCGGCTGGTAGCCGCGCAGGTGAACTTCCTTCGGAAAGACCGGCTGCGAGCGGGCCTGCTGCACATTCTTGGGCAAATCAATCAGCACCGGGCCGGGCCGGCCGCTCTGCGCGAGGTAAAACGCCTCTTTGACGATGCGCGGAATGTCGCTGATGTCCGTAATCAGGTAGCTGTGCTTCACCACCGGCAGCGTCATGCCGTAAATATCCGTTTCCTGAAAGGCGCCCTTGCCGATCATCGCCTGCGGCACCTGGCCGGTAATGGCAATGAGCGGCACGGAATCCATGTAGGCGTCAGCGATGCCTGAGACCAGGTTTGTCGCCCCCGGACCGCTGGTAGCCATGCACACCCCCGCCCGCCCGGTCACGCGCCCGTAGCCGCCGGCGGCAAACGCACCCCCCTGCTCGTGCCGCGGCAGGACGGTGCGGATCTGCTTTGAACGCGTCAGCGCCTGGTGGATTTCCATGCTCGCGCCGCCGGGATAGGCGAAGATCGTATCCACGCCTTCACGCTCCAGGCAGGCAACGAGGATTTCGCTGCCGGACATCGTGGGGCCGAGCTCCACGCTCTTGCTGGCGGGCGTTTTCTTCTTTGTTCCAATTGTCTTGCTCATACGTATTTGCGGTGTTGACTGGCGGCCGCGGATGCACAAAAAAACCCACGACCGTTTGCCAGCCGTGGGTTCTTGTCGAAACTCAACTTACCTTCGACAAGCGCCAACGGCGGCGTCGCCTACGACGACGACCAAGAGCACGACTTGTCGAATATTCAGTAACATCGAGCCTAATCTAGTGAACGCCGGCCCTCGCGTCAAGCCCCGGTTGCACCTTGCGCACTTTACACTTTGCTCCCGGTATTTATCCTCGCATACTTTCGGGCATGGCAAACCAACCCTTGCTCCAGCTCGATCTGCCTGGCGTCCGCAAGCTCAAGAGCGGCAAAGTCCGCGAGGTCTTCGACCTGAACGACCGCTTACTCTTTGTTGCTACGGACCGTATTTCCGCCTTTGATTGCATCATGCCCAACGGCATCCCGCGCAAGGGCGAAGTGCTGACCCAGATCTCGTATTTCTGGTTCGCTCAAATGGAAGCCTTCCAGCCTAATCACCTGCTCTCGCGCGGCGACGATCCTTTGCCGGCCACCTTGCAGCCCTATGCCGCCCAACTGGCGCGGCGAAGCATGATCGTCAAGAAGGCCCAGCCGCTCGCCATTGAGTGCGTTGTCCGCGGCTACCTGGCCGGGTCGGGCTGGAAGGAATACCGCGAACACCAGACCGTTTGCGGCATCAAGCTCCCGCCCGGCCTCGTGGAATCGTCGGAACTGTCCGCGCCCATTTTCACGCCTGCCACTAAGGCGGAGTCTGGCCACGACGAGAATATTCCCTTCGCGCAGGCGGCGCAGATCGTCGGCGCTGACGTTGCCGAGCAGGTGCGGGCGGCCAGCTTAAAGCTGTATCGCTTCGCAAGCGAATACGCCCGCCGGCGGGGGATCATTATCGCCGATACCAAGTTCGAGTTCGGCCTGTTGGACGGCAAGCTCATGCTGATTGACGAGGTGCTGACGCCGGATTCATCGCGGTTCTGGCCGGCCGACCAGTATCAGCCTGGCAAAGCGCAGCCGAGCTTTGACAAGCAGTTCGTGCGGGATTACCTGGAGACCCTGGATTGGGACAAGACCCCGCCCGCGCCCGCACTACCCCCGGAAGTGGTTGCCCGGACCCAAGCCAAGTACCTCGACGCCTACGAAAGGCTGACGGGCACGAAACTGTAGCTGCCGCGCTTAGCCGGCGCCATCTCTACCCGGAGGCAAAACCGTGCCGTGTGACGGCAGCCGATGCAAACCCTGGTCGAAGACTTCCTCCAATACCTCCGCCACGAACGCGGGCAAGCGGAGCACACGCAACGAACCTACGCCGCGCTACTGAACAAGTTCGTCGCCTGGGCCAAAGCGCAGGGGCTCGCAGACTGGAAAGCGATTGAGTTTCGCCACTTGATGTCCTTCCTCGAGCACGAGCGTGCGCGGGCCCTGGCAAACCAGCCCAAGGAATCGGCCCGCCGCCTCAGCAGTGAAAGCGTTTACCTGGAGATTGCCGCCCTGCGCGCCTTCTACCGCTTTGCCGA
>CAIWJG010000793.1 GCA_903912925.1 uncultured Verrucomicrobia subdivision 3 bacterium
CGCCGTTGGCCGGGACCGCCAGCGTCGGAACGCTGGCTTCAGCCGGCAGGGTGGGCGACACGCCGGTTTCGGCCGAGTTGGCCGGTGTGGCGGCGACCCCGTGGTTTGATGTCAGCACCTGGACGACGTGTCCACGCGCGCGCAGGGCGTTGACCACGGTCTGGCAGCGCAATTCGTATCCGCCGATGTAATGGGGCGGAAAGAGGTTCGACAGGACAAGAATTCTCATAGCGGCGGCGCCTGCTCCTTCCAACCCTGGCGAAAACCGGCCAGCTTGCCGAGACGTTGTTGCCAGCGGACACGGGCCGCGTGCGGCAACTCGGCCAGGCGCCGCGAGCGCGCGCAATACTGCGCGTCGTGCCGCAGGTCGCTCAGCCAGCCGAGCGCCACGGTTTTCAGCCAGTTGAATTCGCCGGGCGAGCTCTGCCACGCCTGTCCGATGGCGCGGGCGTCGCCGAAGCTGCGCCGGCGGGCCTGCGCGGGCGTGTAGTTGTGGGAGTGCATCGCGACGGACTCGGGCACGTAGGCGACCGTGTGGCCTTGCGCCCGGCACCAGCGCGTGTATTCGTCGTCCTCGGCGTATTGGAGATCCTCGCGGAAGCCGCGGCGGGCCCAGACCTCTTTGAGCAGGCCGCTGCTGACCATGCTGAAGAAGTGCTGCCACTTCGCGGACTCGCGTCGGGGACCGAAGCAGCGCTCGTAATCGCTGGCGAAAACCGCCTGGCAATCGGGGCGCGGAATCTGCCGTCCGAAGCAGGCCGCCACGTTCGGTTGCTGGAGCGCCGCCACCAGCGGGCGGAGCCAGTTCGTCCCCTGCGGCGTGGCGTCGGCATTGAGGAAAATGCAGTACTGGGATTGCGCGAGGCGCAGGCCCTGGTTCATCACGCGGCTGGGATTGTATTGCTGCGGCGTGATTTGGAGGAAGTGCGCCGGCCGGGCCTCGCGAATGAGCGCCGGCGAGCCATCGGTCGAGCCGCTGTCAATGACGATGAGCTCCCAGTTCTTGAAATCCTGCGCGCGCAGCGCCGGCAGCGTTTCCTGCAAGGCCCACGCCTCGTTGAAGGAGCGCATGATAATGCTGACGCGGGGGTCGCTCATGTCCTGCTCGCCCTAAGCGAGCTCGTAGCATCGAACGTGAGTTCGATCATTATCAGCCGCGAACCGTTGGATGGTTCAAACTTCAAACGGCCCTCCACGCACCCCGTTTCGCCCCCCACGCAACCGCGCCGTTCCATTTCCGGCGAAGGCCGATTCGATCCTGGTTTGTAAGCGCCCAGGCCCAGGCCCCGAGCGCGGCGGCCAGCGCGGCGGCCGGACCGTGCGTGAACAAGGTGACCCAATGATTGGCCGGGCGCAGGCCGGGAACGGCCGCGAGCCCCAGCAACAAGAGGAGCATGGGCAGGCTAGCGAGCCACGAGGGCAGCACGGTGTCCTGGAACAATCGCCGGCCGGACAGCCCGACGTCCCGCGCCACCCACGGCCAGAGGCGCACCCAGCCGAAATAGAGCGTGGGGATCAGGGAGCCAATCGCCACGCACACCACGCTCTTGAAGCTGAGCACGAGCGCGACGCTCAGGGCGAGATTGGCCGCCGCTTCGCCGACGCCCAGCCACATGAGCGGGCGCTCGTGCCCGGTCATCATGAAGATGCGCTTGGAGACGCTGTGGGTCAGGATGCTGGTGTAATACCACGCCAGCAGCACTTGCCCGACGAGCCAGGTTTCGCGCGGGATGACGCGCTCGCCGGTCAGAACGCGGAGCAACTCGGTGAGGTAAAACGCGCAGAGCAGATACAGCGGCGTGGCGAGCAGGGCGCTCCAGCGCGTGCTCTGCACCAACAAGTCGCGCAACGCCGCGCGGTCGCCGGTCGCGTGGAGATGGGCGGCGGCCGGGGAAAGCGTGTCCTGCAACTGGCGGGTGAACTGGGCGAACACCTCGGCGACTTTGGCGCCGGCCTGATAAACGGCCACCGCGGTAACCGAGAGCGTGGCACCGAGGACGAGCTGGTCGGTCTTGCCGAGGATGATGTTGGTGGCCGTGGCGAGGTAGGCGAAGATGGAGAACTTCATGGTGTCCCCCAGCATCGCGGTGGAGACCAGCCGCGGGCGGAGACGGACGTGTGGCATGCGCCGCAAGGCGAAGAAGGCCGACAACAGGTCCGGCGCGAGGGCGAACACGAGGGCGATGACCATGATGGCCATGAAGCTCCAATGCCGCTCGATGGCGAGGACAATGAAACCGAGCCGCAGGATCATGGCCCCGGTAATGAGGTTGTTCGCGAGGCGGATGCGCTGCTGGCCGCGCAGGATTTCCGGGAAGATGCCCAGGGGGAACGCCAGCCCGATGCCGAGGAAGAAGAGGACGAGCACGTGGCGGAAGGGCTCGGAGTTTTTCGGCGACACCCCGAACAAGGCAACCAGGTGCGACGAGCCCGCCAGCACGGCGACGACCACGAGCCCCGCCACGCCGATATAGCAGAAGAGGATGCTACTGAGCACGCGGCTGAGTTTGTCCCAGTCCCCTTTGACCGAGAGTTCGGCGACGCGCTTCTGCGCGGCAAAGCCGAAGCCGAAGTCGAGCAGGATGCCATAGCCGAAAACGCTCCAGAGCAGCGACCAGAAACCGAACTGCTCCCGGTCGAGCCCCTGGTAGAGCAGGCGGAAGGTCACGAGGCCGACCACCATCCCGACGACCGTGCGGAGGTAATTGGAGACGGCATTGCTCCAGATGTTGCGTTTGACCTCTTCGTAGCTCATGCGCCGTTTCTCCCGCAGCGCTGGGCGGCGTGCGCCTCCGCGGCCTGGTAGAGCTGTTCCAACTGGCGGGCGATCCGGCTCCAATCGTAGCGCGACTCTGCCTCCGTGCGCCCGGCCGCGCCGAGCCGCTGCCCCAGCGAAGGGGAGGCGGCCACGCACCCCAGTTGGGCGGCCAGAGCGTCCGCGCTGGCGTCGCCGGTGGGATGAATGAACAGGCCGTTTTCGCCGTGGCGCACCAGGGTCTGCAGGCCGCCCACGCGGTTGACGATGACCGGCCGGCCCGCGCTCCAGGCTTCGAGGACTACAATGCCGAACGGCTCGTGCCTCGAGGGCAGCACAAACACGTCGCAAGCATGGAAGGCATTGACCAGGTTGGGGTCATCGTTGCGCAGGCCCGGGAGGATGCGAACGCAACCGCCAAGCTGATTCGCGCTGATGAATTCGCGGAGCTGCGTGGCGTAGTCGGGCTGGGTCTCTGGGCCGATCAGCAGGAGGAACGCCAGCGGATTTTGGGCGCGAAAGCGGGCGAACGCTTCGAGCAGCAATAACTGGTTCTTTTGCCGGTCAAGGCGGCTGATATTGAGCACCAGGAAAGCCGCGGAAGGAATCTGGTGCTGGTGGCGGAAGGCCGCGCCATCGCCGGTGGCGAACTTCGCGCAATCCACGCCGTTGGGCAGATAGGCGACCCGATCATGCGGGAGCTGCGCCTTCGCCTTGTCCAGCTCGCTCTGCCCCACGCAAATCACCTGGTCGGCATCCTCCAGCACGCGGCGCGAACCCAGCAGCGCGCCAAAGAGCCGGCCCCATTCGGGCTTGTTCGCGATGGGCTTGAGCAGTTCCTCGCTTTCCGCCGCGGGCACGTCGAAGACGCCGCCGTGCAGCGACACGACGAACGGTTTGCGGCGCAGGCGAGCGGCCGTGCGCACGGCTCCGCCCACCCGCTTAAGGGTGTGGGCGTGGAACAGCCGGACGTTGGACGTGGTGAGCAGGGAGCAGAAGAGGGAGAGCGAAAGCAAGTTGCCGCCCTTCCGGTCCAGCGCCGCGCGGTCGGCCCGGCTGAGCCCGAGGAAAGGATAGGAGTAGGAGAAGCGCCGCACGGGCACGCCGCCGATCTTTTCCGCGTGACAACTCGCCAGCGCCATCGAGGTGAGAATCAGCGGCTGGGACCCGGCGCGCTGCTGCTGGCGCGCGAGTTCGAGAATTACCGTCTCGGTACCGCCCCATTCCTCAGCCACGAAGCGGCGCGGGACGTGGACAATGCCGTTGGGTCGAGCGCGAGTCATGAGCGCAGAAACAGAAACGTGCCGCCCTCTTCGCGCTCGACCTGGAAACCCAGGTTCACGAGGCTGGCGACAATCTGGTAGGTCCGGGCGTGGCCGATGAACAGCGGGTGCAGTTCGATGATGATCTTATGGACACTCGCCGGCACCTGGCGGAAATCCACAAACTGCTCGGCGCCTTCGATGTCGATGATGAGCGCGGTCGGGGCGTAGTCGAGGCGGCGCACGAGGCTGGCCAAACTGGCGGCCGGCACGCGCACCGAGCGCCCGCCGCTCGCGCCCGTCACGAGGGAGTTCTCCCAGAACTCGTTGCCGATGTTCAAAGTGACCTCGCCGTCTTGCCCGGCCAGGGCTAGATTCCAGACCACGGCCTCGCGGCCGTTGAGGGCGTAATTCCGTTTCAGCAACTCAACCGTGTTAGGGTTGGCCTCGACGGTGGTGTAGCGCGTGATGCCGAGGCGGGTCTGGCAAAACAAACCGATGAAGCCGATCGCCCCGCCGACTTCGAGGACTGTATCGTCGCGGGTCAGGAATTGCTGGGCGAGCGTGCGCTCCTGCACTTCGTAGCGACCCAGCAGCAGATTGTTTTTCATCACCGGCGAGAGGGCCGAGACGTCGAGCTGCACGCCTTCGAGCGTGACGGTGCGGACGCGCGGCAGGGTGAACTTGAACTTCCAGCGCGTGCGAAAATCCTCCCACAACTGAAAGAGCAAGGTGCGCTCGAAGAGCCTGGGGCGGGGTGGGGCGGCCGTCGTGGTCATACGGGAGCGGGTTCCGCCGGGACGGCTTTGGATTTCCGGGCGAGCAACACGGCGCGCTTCATCAGGTCGCAGATGTGCGGGATGGCGGTGACGGTGGCGGGGATGTCCGGCTGGTTCGTGAGCAGCGCGGCGTAGCTGTGCTTGTCGAATGGGTGGTAGCCGTGCATGGCGCGAATCGGGCGCTCGCCCATGTGGCTTGGCACGATGAGCACCCCTTCGCGCATGAGGAAGATCAGCTCGCCGAAATACCGGTCCGTAAAAAGAGTGTGGTGCTGTTCGAGTTCGGCGTCGGGCACGATGCGGCCCTGTGGCACACATTTGAGCTCGGCGGTGATGAGGTCGCGTGCGCGGTCGTTGAAGAACCAGAACCGCGCCATCGTGGAGTCATACACCACCGCGTAGTCGCGCTCCATCCGGAGGGGCAGCGCCTCAATGCGCTGCATCAGGTCCACATGCTCGTCGCAGTTGGCCATGCCGTGGTCGCTGAAGACGTAAAGCTGAACCTCTTCGTATGGGCCGCGCGCCGCGGTCAGCAATTGTTGAATCCACTGCTCGTACACCCGCAGTTTCGCCGGAATCTCCGGGGAGTCATTGCCGACGCGGTGGAGCAAGCCGTCGAGGCCCGGCCAATACAGGAACGCGAATTCCACCTGGCCCTCGCCTAACTGGGCCAGCAGCGCGTCGCGGTTTTGTTCTTCGGACCGGGCCGGGTCGCTCACGAAGTAAGGCGTGTGCTGGGCGACCAGGAAGTCAAAGATGTTCTCGCCGCGATTCATGCCGCCGGGTTGGAGCGGGCTGCGCTTTTCCGTGAAGTCGTATTGATGGATATGGCGGAAGGGGATGTTGTAGAGGTCGAAGTAGCCGCGGAATTTGAGTTGCACCCGCACCAGCTTGGTGAGCCAGCGCCGGAAGATGCGCCGGCTGGTTAGCGCCCGGGGCAGCCAGCGCAGCGGGCGCAGCGAGCGGAACGGCGAGTTCTTCGGGTCGTGGACGAAGTAGCACCAGTTGCGGTGCTCCACCGGCCACCGGCCCGAGAGAATCGAGGGCACGCAAGTGGAGCTGTAGCCGAAGACCGAGTCGAGCCGCTTGCGCAGCGGGGCAAAATCCTGGCCGAACGAGTCGTGGCGCAGGATCTCCCACCCCATCGCATCCACCATTATGAATAGAGCCAGGGCTGGCTTCACTTTGGCCGGCAGGCCATTGCTGTCAGTTGCACGTGCGTTGCGTTCGCAATGTGGAAGGGTGGGCTCAACCGCAGCCCCAGAGACCGCCGACTCACGGCTGTGAATTGATAATTGCTCTGTTTTCATGTGTTTATTGCCAGGTTGGCCGCCGCTGGAGCGTTCTGTTCCAGGTCGTCGGTCGAACATTGCACCCCCCCACAACGCAGGCAGCGTGCCAGCGCTTGGCGGGCAGGCGCAATCGGTTGGAATTCGTGGTGGGACGGCCCGCCACGCGGCCGACAGGAGAGGGGGGGCAGGAGCGGATTATGAAATGCCGATGAGGCGGCGGGCTTCGGCGGCGAGGGCGCTCGGGCTGAAGGGCTTGGTCAGGTAGAGCGCCACGCCGGAAGTCTCGGCTTCGCCGCGGGCGACGGCTTCGCCGCGCGAGGTGAGCATGATCACCGGGATGCCGGCCGTGGCCGGCGTCGCCTTCAGTTGCTTGAGCGCCGTGATCCCATCCATCTCCGGCATGTTCACATCCATCACGATGAGGACGGGCAGTTCGCGCGTGGCGGCCTCGACGGCTTCGCGTCCGTTGCGCGCGGTGAGGATTTCGTACCCGACCTTCTTCAAGCTGAGTTCGGTGACGCGCAGCATGTGCGGCTCGTCATCCACGATAAGGATCTTCTTGTTCATTTCAGTTTCTGGTTCATTTCAGTTGGCGCTCGTTCGGGTGATGACGACGAACGCGGTGTCGTCCGCGGGGGGCGTGCCTTGCTCGAATTCCTGCAGGAGGCGGGCGAGCCGGTGCCTGATCGTGTCGCACGACTCGTCGCCGCGCGCGGCCTCGGCCAGCGCGGCTCTCACGGTGTCCAGCCCCAGCAGTTCGCCCCCGGGATTGCGCGCTTCAATCAAACCGTCGGTAAACATCAGTGCGCGGCCGCCGGTCCAGAGGAAGCGTTCTTCCGGAAACGACGCTGCGGCGAAGATGCCCAGCGGCGGGCCGCCGGCGGCGATCTCCTGAACCTCGCTCGTCGAGCGCGCGACCAGCATGGGCAAATGACCGGCCCCGGCCACACGAATCTCGCCGCGCTGGCAGTCGAAGTAAGCCAGTTGCGCGGTGAGGAACATTTCGGCGCGGTCGAGTTCCGGAAAGAGATGCTCATTGAGCCAGGCCAGAAATTCGCCCGGGCGCGAGGCCAGTTCGGGACGGGCGCGCACCAGACTGCGGAACATGAACGCAAAGAGGGCCGCGGGCAGCCCCTTGCCCATCACGTCGGCCATAACGAGCAGCACGTTGCCATCCGCCGTGGGCAGCGCCTCGTAGTAATCACCGCCGATTTCGCGCGCGCTGCGGTAAAAGCCGGCCAGGGTCAGGCAGGGCACGGAAGGCAATTGCTCGGGGAGCAGTGTCCGCTGCAGGTTGGCGGCAATTTCCAAGTCGCGCAGGTTCAGCCGCGACCGGAATTGCTCCTCCTGCATTTGCGTGCTGCGAATCTGGAGGCCGAAGAAATCGCCGAAGGTCTGAACGACGCTCACCTCTCCCGCATTGAAGGCCCGCCCGCCGTCGCGGCGGCCGATGCTGAGCACCCCCAGCAGCGTGTCGTTCACACAGAGGGGGCGAGCGAAGCCGCAGCCCGGTTCCCCCAGTTGGCGGAGCGGGTCCTTAGGCGCCAGCGGCGAACTGGCGTCGAACCAGACATCGCGGCGCTGCGACGCGGCTTGGGCTTCGATCGAGTCCGCCGCCGTGGCGGCAATTTCCCGGCAGACCACCTCGCAGCGCCCGGCCTGGGCGGAGGTCGCCACCAGCCGAAGTTGCTGGGGCGAGCGGTCGCACAGGCGCAAGACCAGCCAGTCCGACTCTGTGAGGGTGAGCAACTGATCCAGCCAGCGATGAATGAACTCATCGGAAACGACGCTGCCTTGCAGCTCAGCGCAGAAACGGAAAATGGCGGACAGACTTTCGTAGGAGGAGGCCAGTTCCTCGGTCATCAAGTCCAGCGTGCGCTGCGCCTCGCGCAGTTCGTCGGTCGCGCTGGGTGGGGGCAGGGCAGGGGGCTCCTGCGTGGGGGAGCGCTGCTTGCGAAGGACCAGGCAGTTCTCGCCGCGCCCGCGCAGGTAATGCGCCTCGTCAGTGAGGTTTTGGATCAGGAAGAGTCCCCGGCCCGACTCGCTGTCGGGCGGTGGCAGCTCGGCCTTCTCGGGCATCGTGAAGCCGGGCGTGTGGTCGGTCACGCGCGCTTCGGTCCATTCGGGGGTCACCAGCAGATCCACGCGGATGGCCAGATGTCTGGCGTCCGGCCGGCAGTGTTTGACCGCGTTGTTCGCCGCTTCGGCCAGCGCGAGCTCCCAGGCATCAGACTCGGTCGCGGTAAAGCCCGCCTGGGCAAAGAACTCGCGGGCCCCCCGGCTAAGCTCGGACGCCGCGACGACATCGCAGGGCAGTTCCTGGGTGCAAGTCTGACCGAAATGGGTGGGGATGGAGGCCATGTCAGCGCGGAATGATTTCGAACAGTTGGTCGAGCTGGAGAATAGTGAACATTCCCGCAATTAACGGTGCCGGCTGCAAGAGGCGCACCCGGCCGCCGCGAGCGCAAATCGCCTTGTGGATCGAGATCAAGGCGCCCATGCCCTCGCTGTCCACGGTGCGGGCGCGGCTCAAGTCAACTTCCACGAACTTATGTTCGGCCCGCAAGGCCCCGTGGGCGTATTCCTTGAAAGGCCGGCTGGTTTCCGATGTCAGCGTCGAGATGTCGGTGATCAGGAGCGTATCGCCCCGGTCGTAAGTGCGCATAGGATCAGGTGGTTTTGACGATTTCGAAAACGCGGTGCAGGCGGGTCAGCTCCAGGATTTGCTGCACCGAGGGAGTGGGATTGAGGATGCGGACGCTGCCGCCCCGTCCGACCATAGTCTTGTGCAAAGCGATGAGCATGCCCAGGCCGCTGCTGTCCACAAAGCGGGTTTGGGAGAGGTTCACGTCAATGGTGGTCAGGTCCTTCTGGAGGGCGGCACGGGCCTCGTCGCGGAGGGTGGCGCTGTTGGCGGCGTTAAGTTCAGTGATGTCGCTCAGCGTGAGCGTCTTGGCTTGGGATTGTGTTTTCATAGTTTGGCAATTCTTGTTTCGCCGCTCATGCTACACCGTGCGAACGGCGCTCGCAGCCTGATTCGTCAGGTTGCCACGGGCCGCGGGAGTCGGCGCCACAAATTCCGGAGGGCCGCTGGCATTCCGCCGAGCCACCGCTTCTGGCCGCGCAATTCCCCCAGCAAAAATCGGTCGGTCACCTCCGTCAACGTCCCCGTGTCCAGTTTCAACAGCTCGTTGCCCCGGGCAAACGACTCGCGTACTTCGGTGTACGCCCCCACATAGGTATGCGGGCCGATGATGCTGCCGACAATTTCCGCTCCGGTGTCAATGTAACTCCCGTCCTCGATCACGGTGCCCGGGCCAATGGCGGCGCGCGAGCCGACGAAGACATTGGCCCCAACCCAGCACGGGGCGGACAGGATCGCGTCCGGGGCAATTTGAGAGCGCAGGCCGACAAACACGCCGGGAGAAACCTCGCGCGTGCCCACGCGCTGCCGGGCCAGGTCGGGCAGCAGGCTCTGCTGGGCGGCATACCAGTCCCGGTAGCTGCGCCAAAGCGGCTGCTGCGGCAGTTGCGGAAGCTGATCGAGGGTCACGGAGCGCGCCGGGAGGAAATCATCGGGCGTTGCGGCGGTCGGCGAGATTTCGAGCGCCAGGCCCCAGGCCTCGCCCCGGCCCACTACCGCCCGAATTTGATCGGCGTGGCCGCCCGCTTCGAGTCGGACGCGCTTGACCCCCTCGGCGGCCAGCCCGGCCAGGGCGTGTTCCAGCACGGTCTGCCCGAGAAAGGGCACGAGCGCCAGCGGGCCTTTGCGCAGCAACGCCGGCACCGCGGAACCATCCGCTGCTAATTGGAGAATGACGTTCATGAATTTACACTCCTTTGCCGAACAGGATGGCGGGCACCGTCTTGGCGAGCAGCCACAGGTCTTTGCCGACGCTCTGGCCTTCGATATAGCGTAGATCGAGCGCCACCTGCTCGGGGAAATCA
Organism: uncultured Verrucomicrobia subdivision 3 bacterium; assembly: GCA_903912925.1. Taxonomy (GTDB): domain Bacteria; phylum Verrucomicrobiota; class Verrucomicrobiia; order Limisphaerales; family UBA8199; genus PALSA-1440. The sequence goes on from CAIWJG010000793.1 coordinate 10,037, forward strand.
ATGACATTGCGGTCGCCGATTTCGAGCAGCCCGCCGCTCCGCTCGCCCACCTGCCACAGGCAGGTGATGCCCGGCTTGGCGAGCAACCGCCGGCGGTCGGCCGGCGAATAGAGCGCCACCTCCCGGGGAATGGGCGGCCGGGGCCCCACGAGCGACATGTCGCCCCGCAGGACATTCCAGAACTGCGGCAGCTCATCGAGCGACGACTTGCGCAGCCATCTCCCGACGCGCGTGATGCGCGGGTCGTTCTTCATCTTGAAGGTCACCCCGGAGGCTTTTTCGTTCAGGTTCAGCAGGTCCTTGAGCCGCCGCTCGGCGTCCACGCACATCGAGCGGAATTTGAGCATCTTGAACTCCCGACCGTTGAGGCCGACGCGCGTTTGGCGAAAGAACACCGGGCCGCCATCGGTTTTTACCAGCACCGCCAGGAGGCAAAACACCGGGGCGAACAGCAGCAGCGCGACGACGCTGCCGACCAGGTCGAGCGTGCGCTTGAAGAAGAAAGTCGCCTGGATGACGACACGCCAGCTCGTGCGCCGAAAGCCTACCTGGGCATTGAGCAGGGCGCGCCGCCAGGGCCGCTGCGCGGCCAGCAAACGGTCTGCGGATTTGTCGGTCAGTTGCTTGGATGTCATACAGTTCTTTCCTCTGGTTGCAGCAGCCGGCCCAGGACCGCCCGGAGTTCCGAAAGCATCGCGCTGCCCTCGCGGGAGTACACCACGAGGTCGGCGTGCTGCACTTGCGGGGCGACGAACCGATCATGCATCGGCGCCACGTGCCGCCGGAATTGCGCGCGCACCGCCTGGGCGGAGCGGCAGCGCTCGTGCTGGTCGCGTTTCAGCCGCCGGGCCAGGCGCACTTCCTCCGGACACTCAACGAACACGCTCAGACTGTAGAGCGCGCGGAGGTCAGATTCCCGGAGCAGCCACAGCCCGTCCAACAGCACCAGGCGGCGGGGATGCCAGGTGTTCGCGGCGGGCCGCCGGGTGTGTGTGCCATAGTCGTAGTCGGGCAGTTCGATGGGCTGGCCGCAGCGAATGCGCGATACGCTGTGGCGAAACAACGGCCAGTCAATGGCCGCGGGATCGTCGAAATTCACCGCATTCCGCTCGGCTTCCGGCAAGTGGGAAAGGTCGCGGTAGAAATGGTCAAGGGAAAGGCCGGCGGCATCCTCGCCAAACTGCTCCTGCAAGCGCGCGCCCAGCCAGGTCTTGCCCGAGCCGCTGCCGCCGACGATGGCGATGAGGTGAACGTTCATTCTATTACAGTTACAAAACGTTACCTGAGTTGCCTGACCCACCAACGCCCCCGGTCTTTGTAACGATGTAACTCATGCAACCCATGTAACTCATGTAACTTATTTAACCGATCAGTAATAGTCTAGTTGCGCCGGGCCTGCTGTTCGGCAATCACCCGTCCGAACATGGTTTCGAGGTCGCGAATGTAGCCGTTGAAATCATACCGCTCGCTGACAAGCTGATGGCCGTTTTCGCCGAGGCGGCGGGCCAGCGCCTTGTCGGTCAGCAGTTGGTTCAGGCGCGCCGCGTATTCCTTGCGGTCCCGCCAGGGCACGAGAAAGCCGTTCTGGCCGTCAATGAGCCAGTCTTTGATGCCGCCGGCGTCGAAGGCCACCACCGGCAGCGCGTAGCGCATGACTTCCAGGCCGATCGTGGCAATGGGCTCCGGCCACAGTGAACTGAGCGCCACGGCGGTGCACTCTCGGTAGTAACGGGTCAGCTCCTCCTGCGGCACAAAGCCCTTGAAAGTGACCCGATCGGACAGGCCCAACCGCTGGCTCAGGGCTTCGCAATAGGCCCGGTGGTTGCCGTCCCCGAGTATGACGCACTCGAACCGCGTCGGCACCAGCGCCAGCGCCTCCAGTAGGGCGTCCACGCCTTTGCCGCGAATGATTTGGCCGGCGTATAGGATCAGGTTGCGATCGCTGAAATCGCTGCGCAATTTCGGGTCGCCCATGCGCGGCACGGGGGCGTGAATCTCGATGCGGTCGCGCTCGAAGCCGTTGTTCAACAATTCGTCGCGCATGTAAGTGGTGACCACGACCATGCGGTGGAAGCGCTGGTTCAAGGTCACCTCGCGCTTCTTGTCGGAATAGCTCACCCACTTGAGCGGGAACCCGCCCTCACGATTGCGCGCCACACAGGCCAGGCACGAATAAACGCAGTGCGGGCCCACGCTCCGCGTGCAGATTTCGCGGCTGAAGAATCGATACTTGTAGCTGCGCATACAATAGATGTCGTGGTCATGCACCATGCGCACCAGCGGCACCCCGCAATTCACCAGCGTCGCGATCACTTCCAGGTCCGCCATCTTATGCACGTAAATGACACCTGGCTTAAAGTTGTGGAGGGCTTCCAATACAATCCGCGCATTGCTCTTGCATTGCAATTGGTAGCGGCTGGGAAAGGTCGCGTTCCAGCCCGCCTCGTTCTTTCCCGTGCCCGCTCCGTGCAGGATCCCCAGCGTGTGGCCCCGTAAACCTAGCTCGGTAGCGGTAATATGCGCGTTCGCCTCGGCGCCGGCCAGCGCTCCAAACCGCTCATGAACGTAAAGTATTCTCATCGATTGCAATGGCGCATGAGCGCCTGCCCATGAGCAACGCATCCGGCGTGCCAAAACGTGAAACGTGGTGCGCATGGGGCGCGCGCGGCCCCCCCCCTTTTTCTTTATGCCACGCCAAGGCGAGCGCCGCGTGAGGGCACGCGGCCTACAAGCACGCGTCACGTTTCACGCATCACGTTTCACG
>CAIWJG010000794.1 GCA_903912925.1 uncultured Verrucomicrobia subdivision 3 bacterium
ACGCCTCCCGTTTCACGTTCCGCTCCCCCTGTTCCTTGAGAAGGTTCCTTTCCTGCTCCTGGCGATGATCGTAAGCGCTGTTACCGTTGTCGTCCATAAGCAGGAGGGTGCCATCGCGCCGCTCGCAAGCGTTTCAATGTCGGCCAGGTTTGCGAATGCCTTTGTGTCCTACGCCCGCTACCTGGGACAAACGTTCTGGCCGACGGACCTCGCGATTCCATATCTGCATCCCAGGCATTGGCCTTTGGGGCCGGTGTGTTTGGGGGTGGCTCTGGTGGTAGGTCTCAGCGCCATTTCCTTGTGGCTGGGACGTCGGCGACCGTATCTGCCTGTGGGGTGGTTTTGGTTCTTGGGAACGCTGGTTCCTGTGATCGGCCTGATCCAATGGGGCAACCAGGCTATGGCGGATCGTTTCCTTTATGTGCCTTCCGTCGGCTTGTTCGTCGCGCTGGCTTGGGGTTTGGGGGATGTTCTGGGACGGTGGCGATTGCCGAAATCAGCGGTCGCCTCTGCCGCGGCGTTGGTGTTGCTGGCATTGGCGTTGCGGTCGCGCGATCAACTGCGCTACTGGCGGAACAGCGAAGCCCTGTTCCAGCACACCATCAAAGTGACCACCGGCAATTATGTTGCCTACGACTGCCTGGGCAGCGCCTTGGCTCGGCAGGGGAGACATGACGAAGCCCTGCGAATGTTCTCCGAATCAGTGCGCTTGCAGCCTCGCTACTCCGAAGGACAATATGACCTCGGTACCACCTTGCTGAAGCGGGGCAGGCTTGACGAGGCGGTTGAGCACCTCGCTGCTGCGGTAAAGAATAATCCGGCCTTCGCCCACGCCTGCATCAATCTTGGGAAAGCTTTGCTGGAACAGGGCAAACCGGATGAAGCCGCTGTTCATCTTGCCCAAGCGGTCCGCCTCACCCCCGACGACCCGGAAGCGCAATACAACCTGGGCACCGTGTTGGTGATGCAAGCCAAACCGGACGCGGCCATCGCTTGTTTCTCGGAAGCCCTGCGCCTCAACCCCGACTATGGCGATGCTCACGGCAACCTCGGCGTCACCCTCATGCGTCAGGGCAAACCTGATCCAGGCGCTGCTCACCTCGCCGCCGCCGTGAAGCTCAAACCGGACGATCCCCAGCTCCACTGCAACCTCGGCCTCGCCCTCCTCGAGTTGAACCGCCCGCGCGAAGCCGCCGACCAGTTCTCCCAGGCTCTCCGCCTCAACCCGGACTCCGCAGCCACGCATTACCATTTGGCCCTCGCCCTGGTGCGCCAGGACAAGCCGCAGGAAGCCCTGCTCCATGTCCAGAAAGCTCGCGAACTCGCCTCGAAGGCTTCCCCGCATCCCGACGCGCTGCAGAAGCAAATTGAGGAACTCAAACAGAAGCTTGATGCTCGCCCGCCCGCTGCTACTTGGCCGTCATTCAAAGTGCCGAAGCGCTTGTTCTGTGGTGCCTAACGGGCCTGCTTCCAGTCACGTTCCGGGTTGCGTCCGGCGCGATAGGCCTCGAGGTCGCTTTGGAGTTTGGCGGCCAGCCTCGATGCGGTGTGTTCCTGAGCAATCCGCAGGCCTTTCTCGCCCGCCGCGATGGCGTTGCTGTATTGACCCGCCGCAGCGTAGGCAGTGGCCAGAGTGTCAAGGTAGTCTGCAACTTGGTTTTGGGTGATCTCGCTGGCGCGTTTGGCCAACTCGATCGCCACTTGGGGTTGGTGGTAGGGTTCGATGGGGTACGCGGCGAGCATGAAGGCCAGGTGCTGCAGGGTCTGGAGCGAGTTGGGGTACAGGCGCAGGGCCGTGGTGAAGTTTGTGAAGGCTGCCCCGGCCTGGCCAAGGGCTTGAAAGGCAGCGCCAGCGTTGATGTAAGAGTTGGGGTACATCGGATTCCAGCGCATGGCTTGGCCGAATTGACTCAAGGCTTCCTCATATTTGCCCTGTTGGGCTAACACGACCCCAAGGTTGTTAAGTAGCGCCTCGCTGTGTGGGCTGTACCGCAAAGCTTGGGTAAACTGCTGCAAGGCCTCGTCCAATTGGCCGGTCTCGGCCAACTTGATTCCCAGATTATAGCGGGCGTTAGGGGAATTGGGCTGGAGCCGAATGGCCTCGCGATAGTGGATCATTGCCTCGGTTGGGTTTCCCTGGTTTGAGAGGGCTACCCCAAGATTGTTTTGGGCCGGGGCATTGTTTCGGGTATGAGCCAGAGAGTGCGTCAACAGCTTGACCCCGTCCCGCCAGTACCCCAGTTGGACATGGCTGAGTATCAGGCACCCGGTCAGACTGGCTCCCGCCAGCGCGACTGAGATTTTCTCGTCTTGGCGCCAACGGTTGAGCAGGTATCGGGTGCCCCAGACCAACCCGATGAAGAGGCCAATTGAAGGGATGTAGGTGTACCGATCGGCATGGGCCTGCATGCCCACTTGCACCAGGCCAATGACCGGCACAAGACTCCCCAGAAACCAAAGCCAGCCGGTGATGAACCAGGGGCAGAGTCGCCGGGTGTGCACCGCCGCCAGCGTCAGTCCGCTCAACAAGAGTGCTCCGAAAACAGCGCCCGCCAGAGGCAACTTCTCAGGCAGCGGATAGAAGATGCACAGCGGCTCCGGCCAAAACGTTTGCCAGAGGTATGTCGCGTAGGCGCTTAATGCATTGAGCCCCCTCAGGATCAATGGCACTTGCTGGAGGTCTTTAATGGCTCCCCCCGCGCTCTGGGCGGCGAGCGTCAGAAGGCAAGCCGTAGCGGAGAGCGCGAAGAACGGGAGCTTTTCTATGAACAACCCTACCCAGTTCTGGCCCGCCCGGTTGGCCGGAGAATCGGCTATGCGTTGGAGCGGCCAATAGTCGAGCAACAGGAGCAGACCGGGCAAAGTAACGAGCATCGGCTTGCACATGAGCCCGGCGGCGAACGCCCCCAGAGCCAACCCGTAATATCGCCACGCCGGATTGTGTCCTTCATGCCTTGGGTGGTGTGTGTCAATCTGATGGGCCTTGGCGTACCGGCAGTACGCCCACAGGCTGCCCAGCAGGCACAACGTACTTAACAGGTCTTTTCGTTCGGCAATCCAGGCAACCGACTCGACATGGAGCGGATGCCAGCCGAAGAGCGCCGCCACGACCCAGCTTGGTCCGGTGTGGCCCGTGAGGCTGCGCAGCAGCAAGAACACGAACAGCGTGTTGACCGCGTGCAACAGCAGGTTCGTCAAATGGTGGCCCCCGGCGAAGGACCCGTAAATAGACCAGTCGGCCTGGTGGGAAAGCCAGGTCAGCGGGTGCCAGTTCGCAGCGTGGTACGTGGTGAAAGCCCATCGAGCCGCTTCCCAGGATAGCCCCTCCTTGACCCGGGGATTGCCGGACACGTAGTCGTCGTCATCGATGACGGCGAAGTCTTGGTACGTGGTTTGCCAGTACAACCCCACAGTGACCGCCACTAGAGCCAGTCCCAGCATTTGCGGCTTGAGCGGGCTTTTCATTCTCGTTCTTGGTTCTTCCGGGATTGTAGGCCGAGTGCCCTCACGCGGCGTTCAAGGGTGTGAAATAACCGGGCTAGCGGCGGGTGATTTAGTAGCGCGCTCAATGGCCCACACCGTCGCCTCCGGGTCCAATTGGCGGGCTTGTGCTTCTAGCGCATCCGCTTGCCGGGTGTCACCACGCCGGCGCACGATCGCTGACCGGGCGGCGAGGGTCGCGGCCCGAGGATTTCCTTGCAGCTTCTGAAGCTGATCCAGCGTCGCGGCGGCGTCATCCAATTGCCCGGCGCGGATTTGAATGAACGCGATTCCGAGAAAGGCCAGCGGGCTCGGCGGCTGGCATTGGGTGGCCCGGCGATAGCCGCCCAGCGCGGCGTCCGTTTTGCCCTGCAACTCAAGCGTGGCGCCAAGGTTATTCCATACACCGGAGTTGCCGGGGATGAGTTTCAGGGCCGCCTCATAAGCCCGACACGCCTCTTCCAGGCGATTCAGGGCGAAGAGCACATTGCCGCGATGCTGCTGGGCCCCACCATTGAGGGGATCGAGTTCGACACTACGGTTGATGTCTTCGAGCGCCTCGACGCCCCTCCCCTTCTCATACCACGCGCTGGAACGGAAATAATAGTCCTGCGCGAAGTTCGGGAGCTTTACCCCGAACCAATTGGGCAGGGAAATTGCCGCCATCAGGCCCGCGCTCGCCAGAACGCACAGCAACCCGCGCCACCAACGCTCGCGAATCATTTCCAGGCCGGCCAGCAGGCCGCCGCCAGCCAGCACCGCCATTGCGGGCCAGACGGGATATCGGTAACGGTCGCAGATGAAGAAAGCGATGTTGCCCGCCGAGTAGATGCCGGCGTAAACGAGCAGGATGAAAAGGCTGCCGCGATTTCCGAATCTGACCGCCGCCCACAACCCGGCGGGCGCCAGCATCAGCAGCACCACCCAGCGCACCGGCAGCACGCGCAGCCAGAAATATTCCTGCTGGAGAAAAGCGAAGTCCTTGTTGTTCGGCACTTCCTTGTTCCAAAGCGTGAGCCAGCACTTCCTGGCCACCAGTTGCAGCCAAGCCCCCGGGTCGGCTTTGATCTCGTCCACGGCTCGCTGCGTCCAATATTCGGAGATGGCCTTGGGATCACTTTCAACCGGGCGATTCTGCGCTCGCATCGAGGCGGCGTATTGTTGCCGGGCCCAGACCTCCACCAGATCCTCATAGCGTTCGTTGGCGGTGGTCGTGGCGATAATTGCATTGCTCTGCGACAATTCGGAGAGCGCCGTGACGACATCATGGCCGAACATTCCATCGGCGCCGCGCCGGTTGCCGAAGTAGAAATTCACGCCGCCGGCGTTGGTCACAAGGTGGAAACGGTCCACCTGCCGCAGGTTAATGATTCCCCACGGAATCATCATCACCAGCGCGCCGACCAGTCCCAGCAGGGGCAGCATGGCCTTGGGATTGGATGTTGGGCGTTCGATGTTGGGTGTTGGATGTTTCCGAGTTTGCGGGGCGTCCGAGCCCACTGCAGCGCGTCCGGGCTCGTTCCCTCTCCCTGGGGAGAGGGTAGGGTGAGGGGGAATGAGCTGGGCCTCGAACATATTTCGAGACTTAATTGGCGCCGTACTAGCGGCGCGTTCCCGCGTGAGCCACCACCGCCATCCAGCAAACAGGGGGTAAATCGCGAGGAAGACGAGGATATTTGCCCGCGCTTGCGAAGCAAGGACGATGACGCCTCCGCACAGCAGCCAGAGCAGCGCACTGCGCCAACCTCGAATCGTCGCCGTGTGCAGATGGAGCAGCAGACCCAGGCAAATCAAAAACGTGTAGCTGGGCTCAATCAACAACTCCCCCTCGAAGCAGAGCGGCAGCGGGGCCAGCAGAAACAACGCCCCGCCTGCCAGTCCGGCCAGCCGATGACGGAACAATCGCGCGCCCAGCAACGCCACGAGCAGGCCGGTCGCAATTCCAAGGAGATGTTGTGCCAGCAGGGCCAGGTCCACGCCCCAGTCGCCGCCGAGCTTGTAAAAGAAGGCGAGGAACATCGGGTAAAGCAGCGGGCGGTAAGCGTGAAGCTCGTGCAAGTCCTCCCCCGCCAGCAGCATTCTAGCCACGGTGTCGTAATACTTTTGGTCCAGCGTCGGCACCCCGAACGATGGCGTTTGGGCGTGTTCGACATAGAAGCCGATCCGCACGATCAGTCCCACGAGGATGAGCAAGACCAGCGCACGGTTGAAACCCGCCACCGAAAGGTCTTTGCCGAAGCTCGAACTGCCATTGGTCTCCTCCAAGTCTGGCTGCGTGGCAGATTGCATGCCGTAAACTTCTAGCGGAGTCGAAAGCAAAGTAAAGCCGAGTCTCTCTAAAGCCGAGTCTCAGCTTGTTCAGCAATTCTCATTATGGGCCTGCCACCCCCCCGCCGGGTGAGGGCACCCGGCCTACATCGCCCACAAAACAGCCCTTTTGTAGGCCGGGTCCCCTGCCCCGGCGTCCCCCGAAGTAACCGACAACT
>CAIWJG010000795.1 GCA_903912925.1 uncultured Verrucomicrobia subdivision 3 bacterium
ACTACACTTTAGAATCTTTACCCGCCTCCTCGCCCCCTCCACCAAGCAAATCCCAACCGCACCAGCTATCGAGCACTGCCAAAATGAGAACTGCTGGACCAAGGGCCAATCGAGCTTTAGCCTAAGAAGAGCAGTTCAACCACAGATGAACACAGATGGACACGGATTTGGATTCAATTTGCGGCCGCCCGCTTCGCGCAGCCGGGGTTCGGTAAAGGCTAAAGGCTGAATGCTGAATGCTGAATGCTGAAAGGTGACTGAACCCAAAAACCCAACAGGAGCAACCCGGAGGGTTGGCAGATGGTAGCCGGTGGTCGGCTAGGGGGAAGGGGGCCGACCACTGGGCAGACGCACTCCCGACCCTGCACCCAGAATGGGTGCCAGAGCTCTGGTCAGCCTGTCTTTGGTTGTACTTGGAAAAAGACTGGCTTGATTCGCGTAGCCACGGTTCTGGCATCCCTCCGGGATGCAATCCTCTCTGGGCCGCGTGTCCGGTGGTCGTTTCCCCTGCCGCCCCTAAACGACCACCGGCTACCATCTGCCAACCCTCCGGGTTGGGCTGGCCAGCAGAAAGGCATGGGAAGACCTCATGTGCGCCCGAGCTGGCACGCGCTAATCCGAGCTCGATGCAGCCCTGCCGTTTTCAGAAGGCTTCAAAAGCGCGCTTGAATGGCGGAGCTTTTGGGGGCACAGTCTGAGCATGAGTTCACTGCTGGCGCGCATCACGATTAGCTCGGGCATCTGCCACGGCAAACCCGTCATCCGCAACCTGCGGTACCCGGTCGAGTCCATGCTCAGCGGAAAAGCAGAAATTGGGAAAGCAGAAAGCAGAAATAAATAGGGGCGCAGTGCAAAACGAGTGGCTGCTGCTTTCTGCTTTCTGCTTTGTCCTTACCTGGCGGGAGGCGACACCATTGAGGATCTGCTGGCCTGCCTGGAATTTGCGGCTGAATCCCTCAGGCTCAAGACCCAGCATCTGGCGCTGGCATGAAGTTCAACCACAGATGAACACAGATGGACACGGATTTGCAGCCTGTTTTGAAGGTAAAAGCTGAAACCCGCCCCATGCCCCCACCCATTCCCATTTCAGCTTTTCAGTATTTGCCCCTGCATCAGTGTTTGTCCTAAAGAAAGCAGTTGAACTAACGTAAAGGCGCAAAGGTGCAAAGACACAAGGGTTTCGGCTGCTGGGGGCGATCACCCGTTGGCTTTCTACATTCTACATTCTGCCTTCTGCATTCCCCGCATCATCTCCCTGTCCCTTGCGCCTTTGCCTCTTGGCGTCTTTGCGTTAACTGCCGTTTTTGGGTTTAAGCCTCAGTCCCTTAGCCGAGTCATTCTCCACGTCGTCTTGAGCACTAGGGATCGCCGCCTCTGGCTTGACCCGGCCATCGGTGTTCCGGGCTGGCGGTTGCTTTCGGGTGGTGCTCGGTTATCCTCGCCCGCATGAAGAAGGCAGTAAAGCCGTCGGCGAACTCTGAGCTGACACGGCGGATTCAGGAGTTGATTGGATCCAGGGGGCGGGGACAATGAACGGCGCTGAGCCAGGGGCCTGTGGGTAGTGCCGTGGTCCGAGACGCCTGGACACAGCGCCGGGCGCTGAATTGGTTTGATTTCAGTCCAGACGGAGAATAGCAGCGCTTGAGATCGAAGACGGCTTCGTGTAATGTGCATTGCACTATGAGCGTCAACATTACCTTGACCCAGCCGGCCTATGATCGGTTGCGAAAATTGAAAGAGCCTGGGGAGAGCTTCTCGCAGATGGTCCTGCGGGAGCTGCCCGAGCGGCTCGCAACCTGCGGTGAGCTGGAAGACTATTTTGCGAAACATGGCGTTCCCAAAGCCAATCCGGAATTGGAGCAGGCCATGCTATCCGGCCGCGGCCGCCGCTCCAGGCGCGGCAAGTTATGATCGCGGACACGACGTTTCTGTCGGACTTCCGCCGGGAGCGCGAGCGGAGCATCATCGGGCCGGCCAGATCGTTCTTGTCCCGTCACCGCCGGGAACCGCTGTTTACCACCGTGATCAGCGCGGGTGAAATTGCGGTCATCTTCGACTCGCTGGCCGATGTCCGTGCTTTCCTGGCACCTTACCGAATCCTGCGTTTGACGCCGGAGGTTGCTTATGTGGCCGCGGCTTTGGATCGGGAGTTGATCGGCACCACCGGAAACCGGCTGGGTGAAAATGACAACTGGATCGCCGGCTTTTGCCGCTACTATGGCCAACCGCTGGTGAGCCGGGATGAGGGTTTTGACCGCGTGCGTGGTTTGCGCCGGCTGGCGTACTGAGTGCCAGGAATTAGATGAAGAAAGCAGAAAGGCCGCAGGCGAACTCCAGGCTGAAGCGGCAGATTCAGGAGTTAATTGCTTCCCGGGGCGGAGGGCACAACGAGGAGAGTGTTGCGAACATCATTGAGAACGCGCTCAAGCTGCTGAAGGACGTGGAGGACAGCGGCGATGTGAGCGTCATCCAGACGGCGCTGCGGGAGTTGCGGTACGCGTTCAAGCTCTTTGCGCCTTACGCTCACGTGCGCAAGGTGGCCATGTTCGGTTCCGCCCGGACCCAGCCTGCCCGGCAGGAGTACCAGCAGGCGTTCGAGTTCGGCCGGAAGGTTGCCGCGGCGGGCTTCATGGTCATCACCGGCGCAGGCCCGGGCATCATGCAGGCCGGGCACGAGGGCGCTGGCCCGGAAATGAGCTTCGGCGCCAGCATTCGCCTGCCTTGGGAACAGAGCGCCAACCCGGTCATTCGCGAAGACAAGAAGCTGGTCACGTTCAAGTAATTCTTTACCCGCAAGCTGATCTTCATCCGGCACTCGGACGCCATTGCGCTGTTCCCGGGCGGGTTCGGCACGATGGATGAGGGCTACGAGGCGCTGACCTTGATGCAGACCGGGAAGAGCCAGTTGATGCCGCTGGTCCTAATTGATCGGCCCGGCGGCACCTACTGGAAGACCTGGGACAAACAGGTGCGCGAGCACCTGCTGCGCGATGAATTGATCTCGCCCGACGATCTTAACCTCTACCAGATCACCGATAACACCGACCAGGCGGTGAAGATCATCACGCGGTTCTACCGGAACTTCCACTCCACCCGCTTTGTGAAGGACCTCTTCGTCATCCGGCTCCAGCACGCGCCCAGCGATTCGGCGCTCAAGGCGATGAACGAGGACTTCGCCGACATCAACACCGGCCCTCCCATCCGGCGCATCGAGCCGACGCCGGAAGAGCGGGAGGACAACGAGCATCTCGAACTGCCGCGCATCGCCTTCAAGTTCAACCGGCGCGATTATGGCCGGCTGCGGCAGTTGGTTGACGTGCTCAACCAAGTCTGAATCGGTAGCGGAGTAGTGGAGAGATGCGTGGAACGGGGTGCTTGAGGCGTGAAACGTGAAACGTGAAACGTGAAACGGGATGCAGGGCTTGTAGGGGGATAGGGGAGCGGAGGCTGTTGGATGCTGGAAATGTTGAGCAGGGCAAACCTGCCAAGAAACACCGCCAGCCCGCGAAGCCAAACCTTCCTGGCTTCGAGCGCAGGCATTGGTTGGGGGTTGGAGATCGAGAGCGGGAGCCTGTTTATTGCACCGTCACTTCTTATCCAGGTTCCGTCGCAAATCCTCCGCCGTCACCTTGCACTCCACGCCACCGGGAGGAACCTCGACCTTGGCGGTCCACAGAATGGCGTTGAGCACCAGCTTGCGGCAATCGTCGTTGCCCCAATTGCTTTGGAAGTGGCCGCCGGTAAAGCCGAACCCGCGTCCGCCGTCCGGGCGTTCGCAGGCCCAGGCGAGGATTTGCGGTTCGCCGCTCTTCACGGACTCGCGCACCGCCGGGTTGCCTTCGTGCGGGCCGTCTGGCCGGTTCATCGTGCTGGCGGGTGCCACCGCCTGGAGAATTGGCTGGATGCCCTTCATCCCCTCGCGAAAGCGCATGTAGAAGTACCACTCGTCATTCATTGTGAACGGATGCACTCCGCGCGTGATGGCGTGCGTCGGCAGCGTCTTATACTCCGCGCGCCAGGTCGGGTTCACCGACCAGTCCGTTTCAAAGCACCCGCCGATCCAGTCCAGGAATTCCTTCTCACCCTTCTGTTTCGTAGCTTCCACTGCGTAATGCAGGCAGGCCAGCCCCACGCCCTGCTTCATCAGTTCTCCGATTGTCTTCAGGCGATCACCGCGCAGAAACGGATGGCCGCCACCGCCGTCGCTATAGATGACCACGGTCGCGGCACCGGCAAAAGCCGCCTCGGGATTCTGTGGCCAGCCGTCGCTATAGACCTCCGACGTAACACCGGGAACCTTGTCCAGGCAGGACTTGAACAACAGACAGCCTGCGCGGTGTTCATGATCGCCCGGGCCGTGGCTGGGCGGGCCGGCGAGGAATACGATCTTAGCGTTTTCAGCAGCAGCGGTCATTCCCGCCGCCACAACCATCAGTGCGAAGAGGATTCTGTTCATGCGGCCAAGCTTAACTCATCTCGCGCTAGCGTGAACAGTTCTTTTGGTAGCGGCCGACGTCAGAAGCAGGGCCAGTGACAAAGTCTTCTTGAGTCATTGTAGGAGACGACGTAAGGAGTCGCTGATCTCGCGGCCTGTTCCACAAACCCGCGCTTTCTCGGAACGTGCTGATTAGAGACTCCTTACGTCGTCTCCTACAGCTTCAGATTGGAGCCCTTATCACCGACTTTGTCACTGGGCGTGCGTCAGAAGGCTCAAATCGAACAGGCTGCTTCTGAGCTCAATGCGCCGGCACCATCAAACTCCGCACCGCGGCGGGTGACAGCGCGACCGCGGGTTTGAAGCTCGAGCTGTTCACGTAATGCAACAGGCTGTGGAGCATCTGCCTCGCGACCGGGTTATGCTCCTGGTCTTTGCGCAAGTCGATGCTGCACACGAGTAACTTGCCGCCACCCATCCTGGCCTCAACCACCAGGCCGAGCTTACGGCTCGTGACCCAGTCGTCAATGACTTGCACGGTCGGTCTTAGCTCCTTTGGCAGGCCATCAAGAATCATGGCCCTGGCCTGGCTGATGAGATACCACCATTGCCAATTACTGTGATATTCCGTCGGGAATAACGCCAGCGCCGGATGCTTGGGGTCGCACAGGATGCCGAGCGTCGTCGGCGCCTGGCGATGGGTCCAGGCCGTGTTCCAAAAGATGCTGGAGAAACCCAACTCGACCTTGGCGGACTTGTCGTTCTTCACCCGGTTGGGCGGGATCAAAAGGAGAACTCTTCCGCCGGCGTTGAGCGCGGCCAAAGCCTCGTCGTTCAAATCCTCTACAATCACCACACCTGGCGGAGCCTTAGTGTTCACGGCGGGCGGATAGACCCACACGTCCCAGTCATTCTCGAAAGCAGGGCTGGCACCCCGCTTGCCTCGGGAGACTCCCTGAGCCCCGTCGGGCGCCGGTCCCAGGGTGACCACGAATTTATATCGCGCGGGCGACGGCACATCTTTCAGGTCAATCCGCACACGGCCCAGCGCTGTGCCGTTGTCAACCGGGACGTCGCAAGGAGGCAGCTTGCCGCTGGCGACCGCCTTATGGTGGTCATCCACCAGCTTCCACGTCGTAGCTGCGGCGTCGAGAGGCGCTGATCCGAAATGCGCCACCTCGATGTCCGCCTCAAGTAGCTCCTCGGTCGTGAACACGCGTTTACTCAACCGCGCCAGGGGCACCGTGCTTTTGCAAAAGCGACTATATTCTCCGGCCGTGACATAGCCCTTATCCTCCCAAAACGGATCAAGCACCCCCACCAGCGCGGTGCCCTGACCGGGGAAGTCATGCAGATCGAGCAACTCGAACCCACCCATTCCCGGCGTGCGTAATGCCGACTCGATTTCTTCCTTGTAGCAGAGGGTCTGAAGCTTGCCCGACGCAAGCAGAAACCGGTGCGCCAAATCGCTCATCCAATGCGCGCGCAGCGTGTCACGAAAGATCTCGAAGTTCCTCGGCTTGAGGTAGCCTTTGTATTTCCGCATTTCATCGAAGTTGGGATAGACGCACCACTCGCCGATCTCGTGGCTGATAATGGGCACTCTTTGGGCTTGGATGAAGTCGCGGTAATCGGTGCGCGTCTCCGGCGGCCGGGCGTTGATACGCGATTTGAGTCCGGCGCCCCAGGATTGGATGCGCGGGTTGGGTGTGACGTGGAATTGGTTCTCTGCGATCGCCGGCCAACCGGAGCCGCTCGTCCATAGGCGGCGCGGATCCTGCGCTTTGAAATGATCCACCCACTTAGCCAGGTAGGCGCCGGCTTTCTTACCGCCGGGCTCGTTGCCGTGGGGCATCAGCAGGAAAGAGGGGTGATTGCCGTAGGCCTTGAGGATGCGGTCGGTCTCGTCATACACCCACTGGTCCACCGGTTTGCCGTCACCGAGGCTGGTGGACTGATTGGCCCAGCACGTCTCGACCTGGTAATAGAACCCGAGCTCATCCGCTGCGACGAACGCCGCCTCCGGCGGGCAGTAGGAATGAAAGCGAAACAGGTTCAGCCCGTAGGCCTTGGCGATGCGGATGATGCGCTTCCACGATTCCACATCGGTGGGCGGATGGCCGGTGAGCGGAAAGATGCAGCACTCCAGCGTGCCGCGGAAGAACGTCTTGCGGCCGTTGATCAGGAACTGCGTGCCTTGCGTCGAGACTTCGCGGAAACCAAACATTACGGATCGGCTGTCCAGCCAGTGCTTGGAATCCGTAAGGTCCATGAGGTTGATTCCCAGCTTCTGCAGATCCGGAGTAAACTCATCCCAGGCCTGACAGACCGGTGGGGTAATCTCGAACTCTGCTTTCCCTCCGCTTTCGCCCCAACTCACGAAAACAGGCATGGGATTGGCCAGCGCTTTGCCGGCTTGCGATTGACGGTTCACGCTGACCAGCAGATTGCCGGTACCAGCCCGCTCCGACCGATTGCCAAGCTTCACCACAATCCTGACCTTCCGCGTTGCAAGGTTCGGATACACCTGCACGTCCTCAATCCAGACCGGCCCAGTCGCCCGCAGGCTGATGTCGCCTACTATCCCGTTCCAATTCCCCTGCGTGTGGTCGGTGACGCAATGTGAGTTTACGCCGACATCCACCACCAGGCCATTGTCCACGCGGATAGTGAGCCGGTGTTTGCCCGGAGCCAGCGCAGTGCCCAGGTCGTATTCATGCGGCGTCGAGAGGCTGTTATTCGAGCCGGCTTGCCTGCCATCGACCCATACGCGGGTTTCCCAATGCGGCCGCTCCAACGTCAGCACGACCCGTTTACCCCGCCAATCTGGCGGAATCTCTATATCCCGCTGATACCAGGCGACGCCGACGTAATGCTTCTCAGGCTGAAGCCAGAACGGCACTTTGAGGTTACCCGGCTTTCGATACTCCGCATACTCCGGCGCGGTGAACCAGGACTTATCCACGATGTCCCCCGTCCACTTGGTCTCGACCGCCACATCATCGCCGATGCCCTGCGCCGGCAACAAGCCCGGCAGCCTGATCTTGTCCGGCAGGGACCGCTCGAACCACTGTTCCTGGAGGCCGGCATTACCGCGGTCCAATTGGAACCGCCACTGACCAGCCAGTGAGATGTGGCCGGACTGGGCGGCCATCGCCTGGCTGCAAAACGAGCCGATGAACGTGGCGGAGACAATAAGTTCAAGCGCAACGAAGAGGGCAGAGGCTGCTTTCATCCTTCTGAGTGTGTGCTTGAGCCCCGTCGCTCAAAAGACAAATCTTGTCAGGGCCTCGGTGGCGGGAACACCTCACGAATGGCTTCCAGATATCGCATTCCATTTGTCGTGTCCGGCTCCAGGTAGCTGCCTTCGGTCCACTCGTTCCACGCGTTGAGCGTCAGTACTGGCGGGCCGGCCTTTCGCGCAGTCATGAAGGCTCGCGCCTTTTCCAGCGCCTGGCGGAACTGTTCCGGTGTATTGCCAATCAGCACGGGCGTGTAGGGGTAGCCGCGGTTCTCGAACTGCGCGCTCTGCTCCGTGCGCGGCGTCGAGTCCCAGCCCATGCTCACATTCGGGAAATACGGCACCGGCAGCTCGCGCCGGAAGTTCTCCCAAACGACCGCCGACTTGGCCGCCACCTCGGCGTAGTCGGTCGTCGGAAACTTGTCCGGATAGACGTGGTGCAGCCAGCAATACGACGTGACGCTGTCCACGCCCAGCGCGCGGGCCATGTCGGCGGCGGATTTCACCGTCGGATTATTCGTCGGCGGTTTCAGTCCCCACACCACCGCGTTCAGATGCAGGTCGGGAAAACCCGCCGCCTTCGTGCGCGCACGGAAGCGATCCAGCGCGGCGCGGGTTTGCTGGATGCCGCCCAGCTCCTTCACGAGCGTCATCATCTTGTAGATCGAAAAGTAAGGCTTGCCGTCCAGCTTCCAATGGTTCGGCTGCGAGAAGTAGGTTTTGACAACGTATTCGCTCATCCGGTCAAACGATTCGGCGGTGGTCGCGGTCGGATAGATCAGGTCGCGCCGGCCATCGGCCTTGGCGGGAAACAATTCCATCCATTCGTGATTCGCCCACAGCAGCGCGAACTTGAGCCGAGCGGAGTTAGTCGCTTTCAGAAAACCCTGCTCCAATCCGCGCTCGAGAAAGCGGTTCGTGCCGTACGAATACCAGTCGAAGATGAACGCCGTGATGCCGTGCTCGGCAGCGGAGGCGATCTTGCGGGCCATGACTTCCGGCCGTGATTCGTCTTCGTAGCCCCAGGCCGGCACCTTGGGCTGCGCGTGGCCAGGGAAACGCGGCTTCGCAGCGCGCAGCAGCTCCCACTCCGTCCAGTTCGTGCCGTAGCGGGCGCTGTTATGCGGGTTGGGGTGGTAGTTCGGGAAGTAGTAGGCGGCGACTTCGGCGCGAGCCGCCGCCGCGTGACAATACAAGCCGGCGGCCATCCAAACCAACCCGAGAGCGAGGAGTTGCTTCATGCCTCGGGATTAAACGAAAACTGGGAACAAGAGCAATGAAGTTTCTTCGCTGACATCCGGCTGAACTGGTCGAGTGGAGTGGGGGCGCAACCGGTTTAGACTAAGGGCTTCGAGTCGTTCCGGCGACAGCCTCAGTTCCGTTATGAGTTCCGTTATGAGGCTTGACCTCGAGGATTACTGTGAAACTCTTTGCGCTTGCACGCGCATAAATCGGAATGCCTTTCCAGGCCCCGCCAGGGTTGGTGTGGTCTGAGGGGGGAATTCCTGTTTCAAGCTCACGAACAAGTATCCTTTTATGACCAATGAGCCCCAAAGACCGAAAGGTGGAAGTGTTCTCCCAAGCCAGACTGTATCAAGAATCAACCTGCTAGCGCTGCTGGCTCTGGTCTTCCTGTTGGCGCCAGGGGCTGCCTTCGCTGCGGAGGGGGTGACGAGAGTGGCGGAAGGCCCTTTGAGACAGGTGGAGCAGTACAATTTCTCCATTCATATTTTGGCCATGTTGCTGGTGGGTTTCGGATTCCTGATGGTGTTTGTGCGGAACTATGGCTACAGCGCCACTACCGGCACCTACCTCGTCGTTGCGATCAGCCTGCCTCTGTATCTGCTGTTGCGATCGTCCGGCAAGATTTCCGCCGAGGCGATCGCGCCGGAATCCATCAAGGCCCTTTTGCTGGCTGAGTTTGCCGGCGCAGCGGCGCTGATTTCCATGGGGGCAGTGCTGGGCCGGGTCCGGCTGTATCAATACGCCATCCTCGGTCTGCTGGCCGTCCCGGCCTATATGCTAAACGAATGGCTGGTTCTGGATGGCGGGTTGGGGGTCACCAAAGGCTTCGTCGATTCTGCCGGCTCGATTGTGATCCATGCCTTTGGGGCCTACTTCGGATTGGGCTTGGCCGTGGCTTTGACGAGGCCCACGCAACGGAACCTTGCCATCGAAAGCGACCAAGTCTCGGATCAGTTTTCGATGTTGGGATCGATGGTGCTGTGGATTTTCTGGCCCAGCTTTTGCAGCGCGGTCGTGCCCCCGGAGCAGATGCCCAGGACGGTAATCAACACCCTCATGGCCTTATGCGCCGCCACGATCGCGACGTATCTTGTCAGCCGTCTATTTCGCCAAGGCCGGCTGGCCTCCAGCGATATGGCGAATGCCGCCCTGGCGGGGGGTGTTGCCATTGGCGCGACTTGCAACGTGGTCAGTCCGCTGGCCGCGTTTGGCATTGGGGCGGCGGCGGGAGCCATCTGCGTGGTGGGCTACGCCGTGATCCAGCCCAAATTGCAGCGGGTCCTGCGCATCGTGGACACCTGTGGGGTCCATAATCTCCACGGAATGCCGGGATTATTTGGCGGGATGGTCGCCATCCTCGTCGTTCCGGGCATCGCTCGGGCGCAAATCACGGGCATTGTGGTTACCGTCGTGCTGGCCCTTGGCTCCGGAGTTCTCAGCGGCTATCTCATCCGGGCCACTGGAGCAAAGGATTTCGCGTACGAGGATTAAAGCCTCGATGGAACTGAGTGTTCCCAGCGGCTACTGGTTGAGTGGAGCGGGGGCGCGGCCCGTTTAGACCAATGGCTTCCTGTGTCGCTGCCCTTTCGAGCATCGCGGCAAAGCCTGCAAGGGCAGCAAAGGGCGCAAGGCTTGGCACCGGCAACCGGGGATGGGAGGTGCGTTACCCGTATTAGCGGGGTTCAGCCTGCTGGCTTTTGTTCCAACGCTGGCCTTGTTCCTGCCCTTGGTGCGGCTTTCCTTCTTCCAGCCTTTCTACCGGGCTCGCTTCTTCGAACTTCTCAACCTGCCCCAGGCGGACCCGTCTGCCGGGGTGTCTAAGCCGCCCAGGATAGTGGATTTGCCTTAGTCCGCGGGAACAACCACTGCGAGGGCTACAGAGAAGTAAGCAGCAGACAAGCTGCCTCGGACAAGGCCGCCGAGCCGCCTTGTCCACTGCGTTACACGGCTGTGGGACCGTGTCAGGCGCATTCGCGAGTTCCTGGTACGGAGTCCCGGCTTTAGCCGGCGAGGGCCAGGATTGGCAAGCCAACGGGCAGGGCGGTGGCGCGCCAGACCGG
>CAIWJG010000796.1 GCA_903912925.1 uncultured Verrucomicrobia subdivision 3 bacterium
CAGCCGGATCCGTGAAATTGAGTAAGAGGGTGCTATCTGAGTTGTAGGGCGTCGGCTCGCCTAGATAATCCCACCCCGTCCAGACAAATTCGCCGGCCACAAACGGAAACTCGTCCTGCCCGCGAAACTCGGCATCGGGCGTCGTCGCCCAGGGAGGGGAGGTAAGGTCGTAGGAGCTCACCTGGAAATTCACATGCCCCTGGCTCTGACTGTTGCTGACGGGGAAGAAATACTCACCGCGCGAACTGACGCAGGAAGAGGTCTCGCTGCCGAACAACGGCAGCTCCGGGTTGGCCTTGCGGAACTTGCCGTACTCGCCCGGTTTGTAATTGTAGCCGAAGACGTCCACCTCCTTTTGAAAGCCATTGTAACCGGCCGCGGTGAGGTTGCAGCCAGCCGTGACGGGCCGGGTCGGATCTTCGGAGCGCACGATTGCCGCCAGCTCGCCGGCGACCTTGTGCCCCGCAGACGATCCCTGCTCGGGAATCTCGTTGCCGATGCTCCAAAGAATCACGCACGGGTGATTCCGGTCCCGCCGAACCAGGGCGCGCAAGTCTCGCTCGTGCCAATCCGGGAACAGCAGGTGGTAATCGTTCAGCGTTTTGCCCCGCACCCAGCAATCGAACGCCTCGTCCATCACGACGAATCCCATGCGGTCGCACAGGTCGAGCAGTTCAGGCGCCGGCGGGTTGTGGCTGGTGCGAATGGCGTTGCAACCCATTTCCTTCAGTAATTCTAGCTGCCGCTCCAGGGCGCGCACGTTGAGTGCCGTGCCCAGCGCCCCGAGGTCGTGGTGATCGCACACGCCGTTGAGCGGCACGCGCTCGCCGTTCAGGAGAAAACCATTATCCGCGGTGAACTTGATCGTGCGCAGCCCAAAGGGCGTTTCCTGGATATCGATAACTTTGCCATTCTGCTCGATTGTATTGAGCGCCACGTAGCGGTTGGGCTGCTTCAGGCTCCACAGTTTGGGGTTGCGAATGGTCGCTGTCATCGCGGCCGTCGCGGTGGAAGCAGGGGCCATGGCCAGGCTGGCCGGAGCGGCTGAAGCAATCGGGCGGCCCGCCCTCTTGCCATCGGGATTCAAGGCGTAAATGTCGGTCATGACCTTTACCTTCGCCTCGGACTTGGAACAATTCTCCACGCTGACCTTGAGGTTCAACGTCGCACTCTCCCTACTGATCTCAGGCGTCGTGAGGTAGGTGCCCCAATGGCCGACGTGGACCGGCAAGGTCTTCACGAGCCAGACGTTGCGATAAATGCCGCCCCCCGGATACCAGCGCGATGAAGACGGCGGGTTGTCGAGGCGGATGGCGAGAACGTTTTCCGCGCCGGGCTTGAGATACGGGGTCAGATCCACCCGCCAGGACGAATAACCGTATGGCCAACCGCCAACCAACTGGCCATTCAACCAAACGGCGGCATAGGCCATCGCCCCGTCCACATCCAGGTAGAACTGCTTGCCGCTGTCGCTGGCCGGCACATTGAAGTGCTTGCGATACCAGGAGACGCCCCACCAGGGCAGCTTGCCGGTCTCGCCGGGGTATTCCTGCTTGAAGGGGCCTTCGATACCCCAGTCGTGCGGCAGATTTAATTTGCGCCAGCCGCTATCGTCGCAGCCCGGCTGAGTATAGGCGACGTCGCCGCCCGGAGTGCCTTTGGGCCGCGAGGCTGGAGGGGAGCCTGTGCTGAGGTCGGCACTGTTAGCAAGCAGCCAGGGCTTTAACATCCCGTAGCTCAAGTTGGTTCCGGCCCCCGCCGGATCGCCTTTCGCAAATAGCCAATTGGCATTGAAGGAAATCCGCTCGCCCGGGTTGGGGATGCTGGCGGCGCAGATCAGCGCCGGAGCCCCCATGAGCATCGCTGCGAGTATCAAGCTGTGGCCACGCTCGCACTCGCGACGCATGATAGGCCACTTACGCCGCAGGAAGTTCGTTATCATTAAGCGCATCGTTTCGGTGAGAGTGGCGGGCAATACCAGTCTCTGTCAACGCCTCGATCGGGGGCACCGGGTGAGGGCACCCGGCCTACACGAGTCTCGATCAGCGATAAACTGAACAACTCTGGACGAGCGCTACTGCTTCCGGATTTGGTAGAGGTAGCTGTCGGTCCGCAGGAAGATGGCCCCATCGAGCAGGGCCGGCGTCGCCGCCAGCGGCCCTTCGAGGAAATTCTGCGCAAGCTGCTCGAATTGCCTCCCCGCCTTGACCACAGTGGTCTTCCCATCGTGTCCGAAGAAATAAACGCGGCCGTCCGCCGACAGTGGCGAGGCGAGGTAAGTGCCGCCCAACCGCTTCTGCCAATGCACCCCCCCGCTCCGCACGTCGGCGCAACAGGCGATGCCCTCGTCGGAAATCCAGTAGAGCTCGTCGCCGGCCAGGACCGGGGACGACATGACCGGAATCTGGCGCAGACATTTCCAGGCAACATGGGTGGACGTCACGTCCCCCTCGCCGTCCACGCGGATCGCCCAGAGCTCGGCCTTGAAACACCCCGTGCTGAAA
This sequence comes from uncultured Verrucomicrobia subdivision 3 bacterium, assembly GCA_903912925.1. Taxonomy (GTDB): domain Bacteria; phylum Verrucomicrobiota; class Verrucomicrobiia; order Limisphaerales; family UBA8199; genus PALSA-1440. Next base: position 2,505 of record CAIWJG010000796.1, read on the forward strand.
AGCGTCATCCCGTGCCCGAACACGGGGCTCGAACCGAACGAAAAACCCTGACCATGCCGCGCCCGCCAAATCTCCTTCCCCGTGGCCGGATTGTACGAAACGATCCAATGCGGCCCGGCGGCAATCATCTGCTCGCGCCCGCCGCTGCGGACCATCAGCGGCGTCGCAAACGCTTTGCGGAGATCGGCTGTGGGCGTGCTGATCGGCGGCCGGTCGGTCTTCCAAATGGTCTGGCCGGTCTTCTTGTCGAGCGCCGCAATGTACTGAGCGTCGCAGCCATCGCGCACGAGCAGGAGCAGGTTCTGCCAAAGCACCGGTGAACTGCCTGGTCCGACCTGATGGTCCAACGCCAGGCGTTGCCGCCACAGGACCTTGCCGGTCTTCGCATCCACGCAGGCCGTGCCAAACGTGCCGAAGTCGCAATAGAGCTGTCCCGGTTCGACGACGGGGGTCGGCGTGGCCCAACTGTTCAGCCGGTGGACCGGCGCGGGCTTGTCCACGTCGAACAACGGGGTCTCCCAAAGGATCTTGCCGTCGGTGCGGTCCAGGCAGACCGCTTCGAAGGTGATGTGCTCGGCGGTCTGCACGTCATCCGGCCCCATCCGCGCTTTGCCCAAACCTTGCCCCAGTGCAGTGGTCAGCCAGATGCGATTGCCCAGCACCACCGGCGAGGACCGGCCGCGTCCAGGCACCTGGACTTTCCAGGCGATGTTGTTCGTCTCGCTCCAGACCAGCGGCAGCTTGCGGGCGGCGGCGGTGCCGTCGCCGTGCGGGCCGCGGAACTGGGGCCAGGCCTCCCCTGCCCTGCCCGGCCCCGCCACCAGCAGCAGCACCGGAAGCACGGCCAGGTAAACGACCGTTCGCAGCACCTTCGTCAATCCGGCCCGTAGCGAGGCTCTGTCTTCTCTTTGCATGAGCGGCCGAGTCTAGACGATGATTGAGTAGTCGTCGAGGCTTGCCCCGTGAAGTCTTTCCCTTACTTCATTGGGCTTCCGCTTGCCCTTATTTGAACTGGGCTTAGTCCCTTAGTCCAATAGTTCGTTGTTGTCAGACACCCGGCCAGGTCTTATGAATTGGCCGTGCCTGAGATCATGACCCAAACGGGCGAACAGAGACACCGCCGCCACAGGGGACTGCGGCTCCGCCGATCTCACCGGATGCTGCTGACCGCTCTGTTCTTGATCGCCTTGATTTACCTCGCCGTTTCCTTCCTCAACCGGCCAGGTTCCCCTTCGTCGCCCAGCCCAGAAGAAGTTTCCGACGACTCCCCTCCCGCAGCAGTTCTCATTTTGGCAGTGCTCGATAGCTGGTGCGGTTGGGATTTGCTTGGTGGAGGGGGCGAGGAGGCGGGTAAAGATTCTAAAGTGTAGTCCGTGGTGGGTCGGGGTTATGCCGTTTGGGAGCTGACAGAGGGGG
>CAIWJG010000797.1 GCA_903912925.1 uncultured Verrucomicrobia subdivision 3 bacterium
AGAGGGAGCCACGCTGGCCGCGCTACGAGCCTGCGGGTGCGCACGATATGCGAAAGCCGGGCTTGGCATCTCCCTCTCTCTGGGGAGAGGGCCGGGGTGAGGGGGAACTGTGCTCATTATTGATGAGATGGGAACGCCGGGTGAGGGCACCCGGCGGGGGGTGACATGGCTATAATGAGAATTGCTGGGGTTGGCGTCCAGCCTATTGACCAGGGCGGGGCCCTTCAGCCAAGCTCTGCTTGTGCGTTTTACCGCTATTGTGGTCCTCGCAGCGAGACTGGCGCTCTCTGACTCACGGCTCCACGCCGTTGAATCAGTCTGGCCCAAACTCCCCGAACGCGACGGCGCGGTGATGATTCCCGCTCAAGAGTGGCCTCTGCGCCCCGGACCGCGCCAGGTGCGGGTGCTCGTGCATTACCCTGACGGCACGCGCTCCAGCGTCGGTCCGCGCACGGGCATTTTCCTCACGCTCCACAACTGGGGCGGCACCGACTGTGCCGGGACGGCGAGTCCACAAGTGCTGGCCAAGGAGTTCAACGTCGTCGCCCTCGGCGTTAATTATCTTCAGAGCGGACCGGAAGATGCCATCAAAGGGCCGGAGCCCTACGACTTCGGCTGGTTGCAGGGGCTGGATGCCCTGCGGGCGCTGTGGCTCGTCTTCCATGAACTCGACTCGGCAAAGCAGCCCTTCGCCCGGGGGCGGCTCTTTGCCACTGGCGGCTCGGGTGGCGGCAATGTGACGCTGATGGCGAACAAGCTCGCGCCACGCACCTTCACCTGTATCGTGGACATGTGCGGCATGAAGAAGCTCAGCGACGCGCTGGCCTACAATCTTCCGGCCGCCGACGGTCTCAATGCGCGCTATAGCCGAGACGCCGCCAGCCCCAACTTCCTTTCGGCGGGCGCGCAGGAAATCCGCTTCGTCGGCCACCCCACCCACCTCGCCGAGATGAAACGTCTCGGAACAACGACCAGGATCGTTTCGGTACACGGCGTAGATGACAAGACCTGCCTGGGTGACGGCGAGGAAATGGTCGCAAACATGCAGCGTGCCGGACTGGACATCGTACCCGTTTGGGTCACAAAGGAACTGGTGGATGGCAAGGTGTTCACCACGACGGGTCATGCGCTGGGTGATCGCACACTCATCCCGCAACACGTCGCCGGAAAGTGGCTGCGCGGCGACGGTCCAGAATCGCTCGAACGCAAAACGCCCACCGACTTCGAGCGCCGTGAAGACGTAAGATATGTCACGAGCGACGGGGTGTATGTTATTTCCTACGCCGCAGGATTTCCCGTTGGGCGTTTTGAGGCTTCAACGAAGTAATAGACAGAGGTAGTCTTTTGGATCTGTTTTCGCAGTGCAGCCTGTCAGGTAGGCGGAATGAATAAGCCTTTATGAAACTATCGAATCGTTGCTTGCCGATGCTTTGGATTGTCGTCGCGGGGTGGTTTCCTCCTGCCGCGCGAGCGCTGGAACTTGATGTCGTCAAGAGCGTGAACGGGGTGACGGTGCGGATTCTTGACGGGCAGAAGACGGTGTTCTCGCCCATCTCCTCGAATGCCGGGCTGGTGGTGATGTCACCGGAGGGGCGGACGCCCGTGCATTATGCAGAGGTGAAACGCGAGAATGGTGCGGTGACGCTGAGCGGCGGGTCAGCCTCGGGGCTTTCGATCACGGAAACGTTTCGTCCGATTCAGGCTGATCTGATCGAGCGGGTAGTGCGGGTGACCGCGAATTCGGATCAGCGGTTCTTTCTGGAACTGGGCTGGCGGGCTCCGGAGGCTGGGGATTTCTATTCGTTCATGGGAAAAGAAACGACCACTCAGGGGTTCAGCCTGAGTTGCGGCGGACCCGAGTTCGCCGGGCATTCGAAAGCATTACAGACGTTTCCTCTGCTGGGCTGCCTCGACGCAAACCGGTTTTATGGTTTGCTCGGTGACACGCCCGGGCTTTGGGAGAATCGCAGCTTTATGCGGCTCGACGTGGAGCAGCGCATGGTTTCGCTGACCACCGGGGACGGTTCGGCCAAGCGGATTATCACGATTCCCCGGGAGCTTGATGCGACCACGGTTTACCGGGCTTCATTTGACGGCTGGCAGCACTTGGAGCGGGGGGAGAGCGCGAGCTTTACGACCTGGCTCTTTGCCTCGCCGGCGCACTCGCTTTATGACGTGCAGTTGGCGGCGCATCTGGCCCTGGCCAACGCCAAGGGTTTTAACCATTCCAGCCTGGAGGCGA